>NZ_AP025281.1:612746-919119 GCF_024347195.1 Aliamphritea hakodatensis | reverse complement strand
TGGCAATAAAATCGATTAACCGTTCAGAGATAGTTTTGTAGTTAAGCGTGTTATCCACATCTTCGCTGGAAGCCGCTGACAGGATATCGGTCCCCATCTCAATATCCAGTACCACACGCTGGCGGATCTCCCGTTCCCAGTCGTAAATACCGATAATGGTTTCAATCTCCAGACCTTTAATATAAACAATATCCATTACAATTTTGTAACCTGTTGATAAATCAAATTAAAAAAATATGTGTCAATGCAGTGCATATCCGGATGACCTGATAGTCAACACAGGGCATCAGGATGTCAATACTGTTATACGGGCAGTGTATTACGTCTGGCGGTCAGAAGCTTGCTTATTTCCGCCCCGCATCATTGATACTAAACCGGAAAATACCAAACCGTCCGCATCCGGAATAATGCGCTAAATCCCGGCAAGCTGTTTGTATCTTTCCACAATTCACGGTATATAGGACAACATATGAATACCGGTTCTGACCATGAACAGCCCTGATATCGCTACCAATATTGCAATCTTGCTGGCCGCTTATCTGCTGGGTTCTGTCCCCACTGCAGTTATCGTCTGTCATTGCATGCAAATCAGCGATCCCCGCCAGAAAGGCTCAGGTAATCCCGGCGCCACCAATGTACTGAGAGTTGGCAACAAAGCAGCAGCAGTGATGACGCTGGCCGGCGACTTGCTTAAAGGCCTGATCGCTATCGGGGTGGCGCAATATCTGTTATCCGCGAATGCTGTAACAAGTGTCTGGATGGCGCTGGCAGTACTCGCCGTACTGGGCGGTCATATATGGTCAGTCTTCCTGCGGTTCCGCGGCGGCAAGGGTGTTGCCACGACAGTGGGTGCCTGCCTGGCATTAGACTGGCACCTGGGGCTGGCACAGGCAGTCTGCTGGCTCGCACTGATCGGACTGTTAAAAGTATCCGCACTGGCGGCGCTGGGCATGGCGCTGCTCACTCCCCTGTTTGCCTGGCTGCTTGCCCCTCAGTGGCTACTGCTCAGCCTGCTGATATCCTGCATCCTGTTTGCCAGTCATCATCAGAATATCAGCCAGTTACTGAAAAAAGCCTGAGAACTCAGATACCCGGCAGAGTGTCCAGCGGCCAGCGTGGCTGAGCCAGGATGGTCAGGTCACTTTGCTGGCCAGCCAGTAGGCGTTGCGCGCCGGCAAAGGCAATCATCGCACCATTATCGGTACAGAAACGGGGGCGAGCATAGAAAAGCTCAGCCTTTTCTTTGGCTACCATATCACCCAGCTTACGGCGTAAACGCTGGTTAGCACTTACTCCACCGGCAATCACCAACTGCTTAAAGCCTGTCTGCTGAAGGGCCCGGCGGCATTTGATTGCCAGGGTTTCTACTACGGCTTCTTCAAAGGCCGCGGCAATATCATACTGATCCTGCTCTGCCAGCTCTCCATCTACCCGCAGTTTGTTGCTGGTATTCAACGTAAAGGTTTTTAACCCGCTGAAACTCATATCCAGACCGGGACGATCGGTCATCGGCCGGGGAAAACGAAACCGGCTACGGTCGCCCAGCTCAGCCATACGGGCAACTTCCGGCCCGCCCGGATACGCCAGCCCCAACATCTTGGCAGCCTTATCAAAGGCTTCACCGGCGGCATCATCCAGTGACTCACCGAGTAAACTGTACTCACCGATAGCGTCTACCCGGACTAACTGGGTGTGGCCGCCGGAAACCAGCAACGCCACAAACGGAAACGCCGGCGGCGTCTCCTCCAGCATAGGCGCCAGCAGGTGTCCTTCCATATGATGTACACCCAGCGCAGGAATCCCCCAGCCCAGTGCCATCGCCCGGCCGGTTGCGGCACCGACCATCAGCGCCCCAATCAGCCCCGGGCCTGCGGTGTAAGCGACTGCATCCAGTTGCTCAGGCGTCGTGCCTGCCTGCTGCAAAGTTTCGCGAACCAGCGGTAACAGTTTGCGCACATGGTCCCGGGAGGCCAGTTCAGGCACAACACCGCCATATTCAGCATGCATTGCCACCTGGCTGTATAAAGCATCACCCAATAAACCTTTATCGGTGTCGTAGATCGCTACGCCGGTTTCATCACATGAAGTTTCAATACCCAATACACGCATGCTGGCTTCCACAGGTTAAAAAATGACTAAAAAATGCTTTTCAGGCCAAAAAAATCAAATTCAGCCTGCTCTTATCCGGACTTTACTGTAAGATGCCGCGGACTTTGCCCAAGCGGCATAAAAAGCGGCGCCATTATGCTTCAATTTAGAGAAGATTTCATCGCATTTAGCCTTTACAGTGCCATTGCATCAGAATAGAATGTTCGCCCTTATTGGCCAGCTGAGTCTAAACTCGGCCACATCAGATTAAATTTTTTAAGGAAGGTAAGGTATTTAATATGCCAGCAGTTAAAGTTAAAGAAAACGAGCCATTTGACGTAGCTCTGCGTCGTTTCAAGCGTTCTTGCGAAAAAGCAGGTGTACTGGCTGAAGTGCGTCGTCGTGAATTCTACGAGAAGCCAACCTCTGTTCGTAAGCGTAAAGCTGCTGCTGCTGTAAAGCGCCACCTGAAAAAAGTTCAGCGCGAAAACCAGCGTCGCGTACGTCTGTACTGATCATCGGCGGGTTCGTCGCATAGCGACAACGGATTAAGTCAGGTCCTGAGCAACTGCAAAAGACCTGACTTTACTATCGAAAAGTCACTTAAGAATTTCTACGGAGCAACGATGTCTGACCTGAAGCAACGCATCAGTGATGAGATGAAAGCTGCAATGCGCGCCAAGCAAAAAGATCGCCTGGCAACCATCCGTATGATTCTGGCTGAAATCAAGCGCATCGAAGTCGATGAGCGGATTACACCTGACGATGCCCGTATTGTCGCCACGCTGGATAAAATGCAAAAACAGCGTCGCGATTCGATCAGCCAGTTTGAAGCGGCTGACCGAAATGATTTGGCCGATATTGAGAAGCAGGAACTTGTTGTAATTAAAGAGTTCCTGCCTCAGGCACTTTCAGAAGCTGAGCTCATCAGCATCATTGATCAGGCTGTCACTGATTCCCAGGCACAAAGTATGCAGGACATGGGTAAAGTAATGGCACTGGTTAAACCGCAGGTACAGGGCCGTGCCGACATGGGTCCGATCAGCCAGCTGGTTAAAAGCCGCCTGACCTCCTGAGCCCTTTGCCAGCCCGTTTCTGGCAGACCAGTCTTACTGACAAGCATTCCCTTAACCGCTAACATACCCGGTAATTGGTTACCCAGGCGAATGTCCTATGGCAGGAAAAATCCCACAATCCTTCATTGATGATTTGCTCGCCCGCATTAATGTGCTGGACATTGTCGAGTCACGGGTAAAACTCAAGCGTACCGGCAAAAACTACTCAGGCCTTTGCCCGTTTCATAAAGAAAAATCCCCTTCGTTTACCGTCAACAACGAAAAACAGTTTTATTACTGCTTTGGCTGTGGCGCCGGCGGCAACGCTCTGGGCTTTATTATGGAACACGACCGGCTGAGCTTTCCCGAAGCAGTGGAAGAGCTTGCCAAACTGGCTGGCGTTGAAGTCCCCCGGGACGAATCCAGAGTTGATCATCAGCGGGAACTGCGGCGTAAAGATATCTTTGCCCTGCTGGAAGAAGCCGCTGATTTTTATCAGGAACAGCTTAAGCAACACAGCCAGAAAGCCAAAGCCGTCGACTATCTAAAAGGCCGGGGACTGACAGGTAAGATTGCCGCTCTTTTCGGCATTGGATACGCCCCGCCCGGCTGGGATAACCTGCTGAAAAAGCTGACCCAGACCGAGGCAGATAAGCCCCGGCTGGAGCAGGCCGGCATGCTGATCCACAAAGAAGAAAGCGATCGCTACTACGACCGTTTTCGCGACCGGATCATGTTTCCTATCCGCGATATGCGGGGCCGGGTTATTGCGTTCGGTGGCCGGGTACTTGGAGATGAAAAACCCAAATACCTGAACTCACCGGAAACCGAAACCTTCCATAAAAGCCGCGAGCTTTACGGCCTCTATGAAGCCCGCAAGTTTAATCAGCAGCTGACAAAACTGATCATTGTCGAAGGCTATATGGATGTCGTAGGTCTCGCTCAGTACGGCATCAGCTATGCGGTTGCCACTCTGGGTACCGCAACCACGGCCCAGCATCTGGAACGCATTTTCAAAATGGTCGATGAAGTCATCTTCTGTTTCGATGGCGATCAGGCCGGCCGCAAGGCAGCCAGCCGCGCGCTGGAAACTACGTTACCGGTCATTACCGATGGCAAACAGGCCCGCTTTCTGTTTTTACCGGACGGTGAAGATCCGGATAGCCTGGTTCGGCAGGAAGGCACTGAAAATTTTGAGCAACGCCTGCAGGAAGCACTGCCTCTGTCGGACTTTTTCTTCCGCACCCTAGGAGAAGATGCTGACCTGAACAGCCTCGACGGCCGCGCCAGCTTCAGTAATCAGGCACTGCCAATGATTCAACTGATGCAACCAAGCATTCTCCAACAAATGATGCAGGAAAAGATCAGCGAACTGACCGGGCTCAGCTTCGAGCAGCTGAACAGCATTACCAACCTGCAGGAAGCAACAAAAACGCCCCAGCAACCGGCCTCTCAAAGCTACGACTATGAACCCGCCATGCAATATGATGATTATCCGCAACCGGAATATGATCAGGGCGGCAGCTATTACGAAAACGATTACTCAGGTTATGACAATAACCATCAGGGTAACGGTGACTTTTCTGCAAAGAAAAAAGGCCGGGGCAACAAAGGAAAAGGCAAGTTCAAGAACAAGAATTTCCGTCAGGACAAACAGGAGTTCCGTCCCCCACAGGACCTGAACATCCGGATTACACCGGCGAGCAGCGCCATCTCTATACTGCTACATGCGCCCCATCTGGCAAACGGCTGCGAACTCGACTTTCTCGCCAAGAGCAACAGCCAGACCGAGCTGCTGCTTTACCGGTTAGTCGACTACCTGCGCGTGACACCTGATGCCACACTGGGAATGCTGTTTGTCGACTGGGAGTCGGACCCGGAACTGGCTGGCTACCTGCACACACTCAACGAAATTTCCCATCTGGAACCGATTCAGAATACGGACAGTGCACAAAATGTTCTCAGTGACTCTCTGCAACGCTTACAGGAGCGCAGCATTGATCAGCAGATTGATGAGCTGAAATCATTAAAACAGCGTTCAGCTGAAGATAATCAGCGTCTGAACCAGCTTTTAATGCAACAACATTCCAGCAGATCCGGGCGCTAACCCCTTGAACTATTGAGCATTACCCCCATCTATTTACTATGCTTAATCAGAGGCGCGGATAAAGTATTTCCGGCACCTGAATTAAACAGCAAAAATCGTAAACTTTTTAACCACTTTGATACGATCCAACCGAGTATATCGGTAGTAATCACAACGGTCTGTCGCTATAATATCGGGCTAATTTTTCACTCTGTCATCATCATGAAGGGCACTTATGTCAGACACCTCCCAGCAGCAGTCACGCCTCAAGGAACTGATCGCACGCGGTAAGGAGCAAGGCTACCTTACATACGCCGAGGTCAATGACCATCTGCCAGAAGATATTGCCGATCCGGATCAGGTCGAAGACATTATTCGCATGATCAACGACATGGGTATTTCTGTATCTCAGGAAGCACCTGATGCCGATACCCTGCTGATGACCGAAGGCGATACAGCTGAAGAAGCAGACGAAGAAGCAGTCGCAGCACTGGCTGCTGTAGAATCTGACGCCGGTCGCACCACTGACCCTGTCCGTATGTACATGCGTGAAATGGGCACAGTAGAACTGCTGACCCGCCAGGGCGAGATTGAGATCGCAAAACGCATCGAAGAAGGCCTTCGTGAAGTCATGTCCGGCCTGGCTGCGTTCCCAGGTTCAGTAGAAGCGATTCTGGGCGCATACGACGCTACCCTGGAAGAAGAAGGCCGCCTGAGTGATATCTTCAGTGGTTATATCGATCCGGATGAAGGTAACGAAATCCCGACGGCCGCGCCTCAGCCGGTTGCTGATGCAGACTCTGACGATGATGACTCCGACGATGATGACGAAGAAAAAGAACGTGGTCCTGATCCGGAAGAAGCAAAACGCCGTTTCGATCTGGTACGCAGTACTTACATCACCTATCTGAAAGCAGCTGAAAGCCAGGGCCGCGACAGCAAAGCTGCCGCTAAAGCATTCAACGAACTGACCAATGCGTTCTCTCCAATCAAGCTGGCTCCGCGTTACTACGACATGCTGGTTGATAACGTCCGCAGCGCGATTGACCGTATCCGCCGCCAGGAACGTATGATCATGCAGATTTGCACCCAGCGTGCAAAAATGCCACGTCGCCAGTTTATTAAAGAATTCCCGGGTAATGAAACCAACACTGAATGGCTTCAGAACCTGATCAATTCAGATGCAGCCTATGCGCCTGCACTGAAGCGCCATGAAATTGAACTCAAGCGCGCGCAGAAAAAACTGATCCAGATTGAAGGCGATATCCATCTGACACTGAACGAGATGAAAGACGTTAACCGTCGCATGTCAATCGGTGAAGCACGTGCCCGTCGCGCGAAAAAGGAAATGGTGGAAGCCAACCTGCGTCTGGTAATCTCGATCGCCAAAAAGTACACCAACCGGGGTCTGCAATTCCTGGATCTGATCCAGGAAGGTAACATCGGTCTGATGAAAGCAGTGGATAAATTTGAATACCGTCGCGGTTATAAATTCTCCACATACGCAACCTGGTGGATCCGTCAGGCAATCACCCGCTCGATTGCTGACCAGGCACGTACTATCCGTATTCCGGTACATATGATCGAAACCATCAACAAGCTGAACCGTATCTCACGTCAGATGCTGCAGGAAATGGGTCGCGAACCTACCCCTGAAGAACTGGCTGAACGTATGGATATGCCTGAAGATAAGATTCGCAAGGTTCTGAAGATCGCTAAAGAACCTATCTCAATGGAAACCCCAATCGGTGATGACGAAGACTCAAGCCTGGGTGACTTCATTGAAGACGTAACCATTGACTCACCTGTTGACTCTGCAACCGGCGAAGGCCTGCGCGAAGCAACCAAGGAAGTTCTGGCTGGCCTGACAGCCCGTGAAGCCAAAGTGTTACGTATGCGTTTCGGTATCAATATGAACACTGACCACACCCTTGAAGAGGTTGGTAAGCAGTTTGATGTAACCCGTGAACGTATCCGTCAGATCGAAGCGAAAGCCCTTCGCAAGCTTCGCCACCCAAGCCGTTCAGACCACCTGCGCGGCTTCCTGGACGATCATTAAAACTAGTTAAATCAAACTCTTGTGCCCATTTTACCTTGTGGTATTATGGGCACCCTCCTGTGGGGGCCTTTAGCTCAGTTGGTTAGAGCATCCGACTCATAATCGGCAGGTCCTGGGTTCGAGTCCCGGAAGGCCCACCATCTTATTTATCTTTCTTTAGAGCATCCGACTCACTCTTTATAGATCTCACAGGTCCTGGGTTCGAGTCTCGGAAGGCCCACCATCTTATTTATCTTTCTTTAGAGCATCCGACCCACTCTTTATAGATCTCACAGGTCCTGGGTTCGAGTCCCGGAAGACCCACCATCTTATTTATCTTTCTTTAGAACATCCAACTCACTCTTTACTCTTTATAAAAAGCTGACACACAGCTCCTGGGCTCGAGTCCCGGAAGGTCCACCATCTTATTTATCTTTCTTTAGAGCATCCGACTCACTCTTTATAGATCTCACAGGTCCTGGGTTCGAGTCCCGGAAGGCCCACCATCACTTTTCTCTCTTAGATTTTGAGCATCCAACTCACTCTTTACTCTTTATAAAAAGCTGGCAAACAGCTCCTGGGATCGAGTTCCGGAAGACCCACCATCACTTTTCTCTCTTAGATTTTGAGCATCCGACTCACGACTTACTCTTTACAATCACCACACAGGCGCTGATTTTAAGTACTCTAAGGCCCCCATCGTTTATTGCCGGTTGATCTGGATATTACACTCCAAACCGGTCTCCATAAGCTTCACGAACCATCATCCAGCACAGCAACAAAACAGGGGTTATCGCGCCTGTAAAATGACTGACTGATAAATTGATGGATATCAAATACTCTTAACCCGCAGCAGGATACATTCTTATTCACTGAATTTGCTTAACAAAACAGAGGTAGATTATGGGTTGCTGTGGTTCCTGCGATGGGCAAAATGACGAAAAACCAACCGAAAAAGAAACTGAGGGTAATAAAACTGAAACGGCTGATTCTGAGTAAGGCACTCAGAGCCGAAACCAATCGTATCGCCAGCTTCGCCAATCCCTCCCTGAAGCTGGCATTACCCTGCCTTTAAAAACACTTTCATTCCATTTCATCTATTCACGGTGATAGCACAGCTATCCGTTTTGTAAGCCTTCCCGTCACATTCCTGATACTCAGCGCAAAAAAAACCCGATCACTGATATCAGTAACCGGGCTCTTCGGTATAAGAAAGCAGAGAGGCTTTTTAGCCGTAGAGTGCTTGCTTAAACGTCTCAACCTGCTGCTGAAGCTCATCCAGACTATTATGACGCAGATTCAGATGACCAACCTTACGGTTCGGACGCAGAGACTTATTGTACTTATGCAGCTGTACGTTGCTCATATCCACCATTTCCGGGGTCGGATCACAGCCCAGCAGGTTAACCATGGCAGAATGACCTGTCGGCTCAGTAGTACCCAGACCAACAGACGTAATTGCGCGCATGTGGTTTTCAAACTGTGTACAGATGCCTGCAATCTGAGTCCAGTGACCGCTGTTATGCACCCGGGGCGCCAGCTCATTGACAATCAGCTTGCCGTCGCTGACAAATAACTCAATCGCCAGCACACCGACATAATTCAGCTTATTAAAGATTGCATCTGCGATCTCTTTAGCCTGCGCAGTCATCTCATCCGTCAGCGCCGGCGCCGGCGCAACTGAACTCAGCAGAATACCACCGCTGTGGTGATTCTCTGCCAGCGGGTAACAGCTGATATCGCCGTTCGGTGAACGCGCGGCCACCAGAGATACTTCCCGCTCAAACTTCACAAATCCTTCAACAACCACTTCCGGTAAAACCGTATCGCTATTCAGCAGGTCGGTCAGTTGCTGTGAAGTTTCGATCAGCCACTGCCCCCGGCCATCATAGCCTTCTTCACATGATTTAATCAGTACCGGAGTGCCCATCTCATCAATCGCAGCCTGCAACGCATCGTTGCTGTTCGCCACGCGGAAGTTCGCTGTTGGGATACCCAGACTATTCAGAAAGGTTTTCTCACGACCACGGTGCTGACATACTTCAATCGCTTCTGGCTGCGGATACACGGCACAGTGCGGCACCAGCGTCTTCAGCAATGCTGTATCAACATGCTCACGCTCCACCGTGACCACGTCAGGCTCACCCAGGGCAGTAAACAATGCATCACCTGTCATATCATCGGTCAGGTCAACGATGTCACCCAATCCCTTTACACAGGTGGTATTTTCACCGGCACCGGCCAGAAATGTAAAACGGTAACCCATTGGCCAGCCTGCCAGCGCCATCATTCGCGCCAGCTGCCCACAGCCTACAATTGCAATATGCATTAACACACCTCCAGTGGCACACTGTCAGTCTGATTCTTACGCCAGGCCTGCAGTCGGGTACTGAGAGCCTCGTCCTGCAGAGCAAGCATCTGCGCCGCCATCAGACCGGCATTATAGCCGCCAGCTTCACCGATTGCCTGACAGGCAACAGCAACACCTTTAGGCATCTGAACCATAGACATCAGGCTATCCATACCTTTCATGTATTTACTTGCGACCGGTACGGCAATAACCGGCAAATGCGTCATTGCAGCAGCCATACCCGCAAGGTGAGCAGCACCGCCTGCACCGGCAATGATTACCTGAATACCACGGGTGTGTGCTTCGCTGGCAAACTGATGCAGACGATCCGGTGTACGGTGAGCAGAAACCACCTGAGTTTCAAATTCCACCCCCAGTTCTTTCAGGGGTATAGTAGCCAGCTCCATGGTCGGCCAGTCGGACTGTGATCCCATAATGATGCTTACTGTCACATTGCTCATCAATAAATACCTGCGTTGTATTTGGCTTAAGCTGTAAGTTTACGTATTACTGCCTGAAAACAGGCTACGGCCCATGTTCACTGAACACAGGCGGCATTCAAAAGCGTAATAAAAATTCTGATTGGCGACGGGGAAGGCAGGCATACAAAGGCCGGAGCAGCATTTAAAATTCATTCGCATCCGGTATCCGGTACTGAAGAATATGCTCTGGATATGACGGCTAGCTGCCGTTCCGATCAGAGGCCGCTATGATACCAAAACTCGCTATAAAATAACCACATTCTTTCGGTACGGTCGTAATAATGACTGGCGCTGCCGGCGGCTTCGGCAGGCAGTGCCGTAAACACTTAACGGTTTACTTCAGCAGTTACTAAATCATAGAGCTGCTGTGCACCAAAGCTGGGCAGGGCTTTACCATTAACAAAGAAGGTCGGTGTTTTTTCGACTTTCATGGTTTTCACATCCGCTGCTTCCTGCTTCAGTAAGGACGTTACAGTAATTGCATTGGCATCTTTTTCTGCCTGAGCAAGGTTCAGACCGGTAAATCCAGCTGCCGCCCATGCCTTACTGATATCAGGCCTGCCGTGTACTGCCCATTCAGGCTGACGTTTAAGGATTTCCTCCAGGACCGGCTTAAACAGATTCTGTTTACGGGCAGCTTCCAGAATACGGACAACCTCATCGGAGCCCTGATGAAATGTTGTATACCGAAGTACCAGACGAACATCCTGAGGATATTCAGCCATTATCTGCTTCACAAAGGGATAAAAAGCCCGGCAGGCCTCACAGGCCGGATCAAAAAACTCTACGATTGTCACTTTCGCACTAGCAGGCCCGAACGACGGCGAATACGGTCGCTCTAACGCGGCGGTGTCTGCAACCGGTTGTGCGGAATTAATTTGATTTTGCTGCCACATATACCCAGCAACGACAAACGCCAATAAGGCCAGTGCTGAAACAAGTATGACGATCTTGGAACGACTCATTATTTATTCTTCCTGATAACCAGACAAAGCAAACAGGCAATGACCACAAAGCTGATCAGCGCCAGATAGGGTAACGGCAGCCAGCCAAATATTGTCATAGAAGTGCCACTGCAGGACGTTCCCGACCCGCAGGGTACAATCTCCCCAACAATAACACCGGCATACGTAAGAGAGTGGTAAAACGCAAAAACAGCCCCCAGCACCACCAAAGGCAGTGCATACACCACTGCATTAACGTCCGACCTGAAGCTGCCCAGCCCCAGAATCAGGACCAGCGGAAACATGGCTATACGCTGATACCAGCAAAGCGTACATGGCATCTGCCCCATCACTTCACCAATAAATACGGCACTGAGCGTTGCAATCAGCGCAATAAACCAGGCCAGCAGCAGACACCACCACCCGGGCATTTCAACAGATTTTTGAGACATTAAATTCCCCGTTCAACAAACGCAGATATCCGCTTTAAACACATAGCGGCCAGATATAAACGGGGCGATTTTAAAGCCTCTAGTGGCTTCAGAGTCAAAAGGAAATATCGACAATTAGGCATATTAAAAAATCTGTTATAGGATAGCTCTGGCACTGACAGCAGCAAACGTAACATAAATCTCACACCTCAGGGATAGAGTTTAAGTAAGTCCTCTCAACATTAAGAGGTTGTAATGCTTAAACAGACAGTCATCTTTCTGATCTGCTTACTGTGTCCGGTACTTGTCCCGGCACAGGAAAACCTGCGAATCGGCTTTAATAATGTCGACTCCTTCCCCTATTTTCTGGGTAAAGGTGAGGCACTGGCTTCCCCTCCGGGTATATCTGTCGATCTGATAAATTATGTCTCCGAACAGCTTGAACTGAATATCGACTATCAGCGCATGCCCGGGCAACGTGTATTACAGAGCCTGAAAAGAGGCGACCTGGACGCCGCTTTTATCTTTTCCTACAAAGAAGCACGACGGGAATTCGGCGTATTCCCCATGAAGGATGGCAAGGTTGATACCAGCAGACGCATGGATACCCTTTCATACGTTCTCTATCGCCCTGTAAACAGCAAACTTAACTGGAACGGATCAGACTTTGAGCACCTGAATGGCAGCCTCGCAGCAAAGCTCAATTACTCAATCGTTGCGGATATCAAGAAAAAAGGTATCGAAGTGGTTGAAGGGCGAAGCACTTCACAGCTCTTTTCAATGCTGGCGGCCAGGCGGGTTGAGGGCGTCGTCGATCAGGAAGCCATCGCCGATGCATACCTCCAGAAGCAACAGACCAGAAAGTTCGAAAAAGCACCGCTTCCTCTGGCAGAAAAGCATTATTACTTAATCTTCAGTCACCGGTTCGCTGAGAAAAACCCTCAACTGACCGAATCAATCTGGGATCTGGTCGCCGCAAACAGGGACAGAATATACCGTGCCCGCATGCCGGGATATTACGGCTATCTGGACGCACGAAAGTAACCCTAAACAAGCATCTTACGATAAACACTTAATGCCTGTACCTGATTGCTACCGGCAATTTCACACATTTCTGTTGCATGCAGGCTAGCCCCGAAACGCTCTGCAACACGGATACTCGAAAGATTTTCCGGAAGACACCGCCACTCCGCTTCCCTGACGCCAAAATCCCGTACCAGAACATCCGAAAAATACGTGATACAACGGTTAATAATGCCTTTCCCCTGGCTATTCTCCGCGATAAAACACCCCAACTCGGCTCTGCCATGAATGATAGACTTAGCCCCGAAAATACCGCACAACTGCCCCGAGACATACACTTTATACCAGGCAGACAACAACCCCGGCACTGCCACACGCTGGCGAATAAACACCGTAGTCGAAGATACATCGTTAACATCTTCTACCCAGGCTAAATACCTGCCCAGATACGAACGATTATCCCGTATCAGATCCCACAGTACTTGCGCATCACTTTCATGCAATGAAACCAGCACGATCTCATGATCAACAACCAGTTCAGAAGCATTCATAATCTTTACCTGCATACAATATTCCGCTTATAGTAACTGCTGACTGTCCTAAACCATAAAACAGAAACATGAAAGCATCCGCAATACATATCCTGGTAAAAACCAAACCCGAAGCAGAAAAAATCCTGAAACTACTCGATAAAGGCGAAGACTTTGCCAAACTGGCAAAAAAACACTCGATCTGCCCTTCAGCAAAACGCGGAGGTGATCTGGGCGAATTCAGAAAAGGCAAAATGGTAAAAGCCTTTGATGACGTGGTATTTAAAAAACCGGTTCTGAAAGTGCACGGACCGGTTAAAACGAAATTTGGCTACCACCTGATTAAAACCATCTACCGGGACTGATATCTTTTCATTCCGCTCATCCGTCTAAGCAACTTCTAACCAACCAACTCCTTTTGCTACAAACAAAAAACCGCTACAACATAGCGGCCTGTGTATTAATAAGAATCTTAAAGAGAGCCTTAATCAGGTGCCTGGCGGTGGAAGCATTTCCTGCAGATGCAGACGAAAAAAACCCTGCTACAAGGTAGCAACCTGTGCTTTATGAAGGGGCTTAATCAGGTGCCTGGCGATGAAAGCACTTTCTGCAGACGAAAAAAAACCTGCTACAGCGTAGCGGGTTTTCTTAATTAGATGCTTGGCGATGGAAGTCCCAGAGCCGGAGGCTCTGATCGTAAAACCGGGCCAACGCTGCGCGTCGTCTCATTCCGGTTTTACCCTACTCTACATGGGACATGAACGCGCAAGCGCGCCTCTTTATTTACTTCCCCATGCGAGCACTGGATTATCAAACTCGTAACATGAAAAAACCCCAGCCGCTTCGCGACTGGGGTTTCTCATATTAGGTGCTTGGCGATGACCTACTCTCACATGGGGAAGCCCCACACTACCATCGGCGCTAAGACGTTTCACTTCCGAGTTCGGTAAGGGATCGGGTGGTTCCATCTCGCTATGGTCGCCAAGCAAAAAAAGGTAACAATCTAAATCCTGTGTGCCTTATTCAGGCCGAGTCTTAAGCTTATGTTTCAAAACAATGTACAAACTCTAATCCGTCTCGCTTTTCAGCAAGCTCTTCAATGTATCTTCAGTTCTTGATCATGTTGCGTCTTCTCTGCAACCAAACGCTTTTGGCGTTATATGGTCAAGCCTCACGAGCAATTAGTACTGGTTAGCTCAACGCCTCACAACGCTTACACACCCAGCCTATCAACGTCCTGGTCTTGAACGGCTCTTCAGGGGACTCAAGGTCCCAGTGAGATCTCATCTTGAAGGGGGCTTCCCGCTTAGATGCTTTCAGCGGTTATCCTGTCCGAACATAGCTACCGGGCAATGCCATTGGCATGACAACCCGAACACCAGAGGTTCGTTCACTCCGGTCCTCTCGTACTAGGAGCAACTCTTCTCAAATCTCAAACGTCCACGGCAGATAGGGACCGAACTGTCTCACGACGTTCTAAACCCAGCTCGCGTACCACTTTAAATGGCGAACAGCCATACCCTTGGGACCGGCTTCAGCCCCAGGATGTGATGAGCCGACATCGAGGTGCCAAACACCGCCGTCGATGTGAACTCTTGGGCGGTATCAGCCTGTTATCCCCGGAGTACCTTTTATCCGTTGAGCGATGGCCCTTCCATACAGAACCACCGGATCACTAAGACCTACTTTCGTACCTGCTCGACGTGTCTGTCTCGCAGTCAAGCGCGCTTATGCCTTTATACTCGATGCATGATTTCCGACCATGCTGAGCGCACCTTCGTACTCCTCCGTTACTCTTTGGGAGGAGACCGCCCCAGTCAAACTACCCACCACACAATGTCCGCGATCCCGATAAGGGACCTGCGTTAGAACCTCAATAGTACCAGGCTGGTATTTCAAGATTGGCTCCACTCGAACTGGCGTCCAAGTTTCAAAGCCTCCCAGCTATCCTACACAAGTAATATCAAAGTCCACTGCGAAGCTATAGTAAAGGTTCACGGGGTCTTTCCGTCTAGCCGCGGATATACGGCATCTTAACCGCAATTTCAATTTCACTGAGTCTCGGGTGGAGACAGTGTGGCCATCGTTACGCCATTCGTGCAGGTCGGAACTTACCCGACAAGGAATTTCGCTACCTTAGGACCGTTATAGTTACGGCCGCCGTTTACTTGGGCTTCGATCAAGAGCTTCGCCGAAGCTAACCCCATCAATTAACCTTCAAGCACCGGGCAGGCGTCACACCCTATACGTCCACTTTCGTGTTTGCAGAGTGCTGTGTTTTTAATAAACAGTCGCAGCCACCTAGTATCTTCGACCCCCAACAGCTTAGAGAGCAAGTCTCATCACCGTCAGGGGCGTACCTTCTCCCGAAGTTACGGTACCATTTTGCCTAGTTCCTTCACCCGAGTTCTCTCAAGCGCCTTGGTATTCTCTACCTGACCACCTGTGTCGGTTTGGGGTACGATTTCTTGTTATCTGAAGCTTAGAAGTTTTTCCTGGAAGCATGGCATCAACCACTTCGTCCAAAAGAGGACTCGTCATCAACTCTCAGCCTTAGGGAACCGGATTTTCCTAATCCCCCAGCCTACAGCCTTAAACACGGACAACCAACGCCGTGATGGCCTAGCCTTCTCCGTCACTCCATCGCAATAACAAGAAGTACAGGAATATTAACCTGTTTCCCATCGACTACGCCTTTCGGCCTCGCCTTAGGGGTCGACTCACCCTACCCTGATTAGCATTGGATAGGAACCCTTGGTCTTCCGGCGGGGAGGTTTTTCACCCCCCTTATCGTTACTCATGTCAGCATTCGCACTTCTGATACCTCCAGGATGCCTTACAGCTTTCCCTTCAACGGCTTACAGAACGCTCCTCTACCACGCAGACAAGCTGCGTCCGTAGCTTCGGTGTATGGTTTGAGCCCCGTTATATCTTCCGCGCAGGCCGACTCGACTAGTGAGCTATTACGCTTTCTTTAAAGGGTGGCTGCTTCTAAGCCAACCTCCTAGCTGTCTAAGCCTTCCCACATCGTTTCCCACTTAACCATAACTTTGGGACCTTAGCTGACGGTCTGGGTTGTTTCCCTTTCCACGACGGACGTTAGCACCCGCCGTGTGTCTCCCATAATTGCACTCTACGGTATTCGGAGTTTGCATCGGGTTGGTAAGTCGGGATGACCCCCTAGCCGAAACAGTGCTCTACCCCCGTAGGTGAGATATGAGGCGCTACCTAAATAGCTTTCGAGGAGAACCAGCTATCTCCGAGCTTGATTAGCCTTTCACTCCGATCCACAAGTCATCCGCTGGCTTTTCAACGACAGTCGGTTCGGTCCTCCAGTTGATGTTACTCAACCTTCAACCTGCCCATGGATAGATCGCTCGGTTTCGGGTCTAATCCCAGCAACTATACGCCCTATTAAGACTCGGTTTCCCTACGGCTCCCCTAAACGGTTAACCTTGCTACTGAAATTAAGTCGCTGACCCATTATACAAAAGGTACGCAGTCACAGAACAAGTCTGCTCCCACTGCTTGTACGTACACGGTTTCAGGTTCTATTTCACTCCCCTCACAGGGGTTCTTTTCGCCTTTCCCTCACGGTACTGGTTCACTATCGGTCAGTCAGGAGTATTTAGCCTTGGAGGATGGTCCCCCCATATTCAAACAGGATATCACGTGTCCCGTCTTACTCGATTTCACTGCGTATAAGTTTTCGTATACGGGGCTATCACCCACTACGGCCGCACTTTCCAGAGCGTTCTACTAACTACAACACAGCTTAAGGGCTGGTCCCCGTTCGCTCGCCGCTACTAGGGGAATCTCGGTTGATTTCTTTTCCTCCGGGTACTTAGATGTTTCAGTTCCCCGGGTTCGCCTCTCTAAAGCTATGTATTCACTTAAGAGATACCCAGCTTATACTGGGTGGGTTTCCCCATTCGGAAATGTTTGGATCAAAGTCTGTTTACCGACTCCCCAAACCTTATCGCAGGTTACCACGTCCTTCATCGCCTCTGACTGCCAAGGCATCCACCGTGCACGCTTAGTCACTTGACCATATAACCCAAAAGGGTCTGATTCAAAGTAACTGATAAAACTTCATAGCCAACTGTTAAACAGTTAACGCTGAAGTAACGATACATTTACGCCGGATTAGCGCTTGTACATTTGTCTTACTTAATTCTCGTTTTTACAGGATTTAAATTGTTAAAGAGCGTTTTGTCTAAAAAGACAAAAGGTAATCAACAAACCCGAAGGGTTATTCATTAGCTTTTGTGTTCTCAACAAAGCATTTAAGTACTGACCGTTCTTCGGGGTGAAGAATGGTGGAGCTATGCGGGATCGAACCGCAGACCTCCTGCGTGCAAAGCAGGCGCTCTCCCAGCTGAGCTATAGCCCCAGTACTTACTCTACAACTGATCAGATAATTCGTGTGAACGCTTGCTAAGAATCCGCTATCGTTTAAGGAGGTGATCCAGCCCCAGGTTCCCCTAGGGCTACCTTGTTACGACTTCACCCCAGTCATGAACCACACCGTGGTAACCGCCCTCCCGAAGGTTAAGCTAGCTACTTCTGGTGCAATCCACTCCCATGGTGTGACGGGCGGTGTGTACAAGGCCCGGGAACGTATTCACCGTGACATTCTGATTCACGATTACTAGCGATTCCGACTTCATGGAGTCGAGTTGCAGACTCCAATCCGGACTACGACCGGTTTTGTGAGATTAGCTCCCCCTCGCAGGATTGCAGCCCTCTGTACCGGCCATTGTAGCACGTGTGTAGCCCTACTCGTAAGGGCCATGATGACTTGACGTCGTCCCCACCTTCCTCCGGTTTGTCACCGGCAGTCTCCTTAGAGTTCCCACCCGAAGTGCTGGCAAATAAGGACAAGGGTTGCGCTCGTTACGGGACTTAACCCAACATTTCACAACACGAGCTGACGACAGCCATGCAGCACCTGTCACTGCGTTCCCGAAGGCACATCAGAATCTCTTCCGACTTCGCAGGATTTCAAGAGTAGGTAAGGTTCTTCGCGTTGCGTCGAATTAAACCACATGCTCCACCGCTTGTGCGGGCCCCCGTCAATTCATTTGAGTTTTAACCTTGCGGCCGTACTCCCCAGGCGGTCTACTTAGTGCGTTAGCTGCGCCACTAAGACATCAAGTGTCCCAACGGCTAGTAGACATCGTTTACGGCGTGGACTACCAGGGTATCTAATCCTGTTTGCTCCCCACGCTTTCGCACCTCAGCGTCAGTATCAGACCAGGTGGTCGCCTTCGCCACTGGTGTTCCTTCCTATATCTACGCATTTCACCGCTACACAGGAAATTCCACCACCCTCTTCTGTACTCTAGTTATCCAGTATCAGGTGCAGTTCCCAGGTTGAGCCCGGGGCTTTCACATCTGACTTAAATAACCGCCTACGCGCGCTTTACGCCCAGTAATTCCGATTAACGCTCGGACCCTCCGTATTACCGCGGCTGCTGGCACGGAGTTAGCCGGTCCTTCTTCTGCAGTTAACGTCACAGTATGCACGTATTAAGTACACACCTTTCCTCACTGCTGAAAGTGCTTTACAACCCTAAGGCCTTCTTCACACACGCGGCATGGCTGCATCAGGCTTGCGCCCATTGTGCAATATTCCCCACTGCTGCCTCCCGTAGGAGTCTGGGCCGTGTCTCAGTCCCAGTGTGGCTGATCATCCTCTCAGACCAGCTACGGATCGTCGCCTTGGTAGGCCATTACCCCACCAACTAGCTAATCCGACGCAGACTCATCTGATAGCGCAAGGCCCGAAGGTCCCCTGCTTTCCCCCGTAGGGCGTATGCGGTATTAATCCAAATTTCTCTGGGCTATCCCCCACTACCAGGCAGATTTCTACGCGTTACTCACCCGTCCGCCGCTCGTCAGCAAAGTAGCAAGCTACTCTCTGTTACCGCTCGACTTGCATGTGTTAAGCCTGCCGCCAGCGTTCAATCTGAGCCATGATCAAACTCTTCAGTTTAATTTTTTCGACACCGGAATTTGGTGTCTTAAATCTAGCTCAAAGTTACACTAACTTTCATAAAAACATCTTAAATGAATTCACGTGTTTGTCCGAAGACAAAAGTTGCTTACTTTGATAAAGCTTTTGTGCTTCATCTCAACAAGCGCCCACACGAATTATCTGATCAAATTGTTAAAGAGCGTTGCTTAAAACCACTTTCGCAACCGGTGTAACCGTCGTTGCTGTCGTCTCAAGCGAGGTGCGTATTCTACTCAACACCCGGTGGAAGTCAACGGTTATTTTCAGAAGATTTTGATTAATTCCGAAGAACTTATCAAAACCGGAAAACACCTTTTTCGTTCCGGTCGAATCAGCTAACTCACACTTCAAAACAATTTGTTTTTCAGTGGCTTATTCTGACTCTCATTAAGTTTGCTTAGCTGCGTTGCCGCTGCCCTGCGTCTCAATGTGGGGGCGTATTATAGGGACGCAGCCAAAAGTGTCAACAGGCTTCTTGCAGAAAGCTGAAATTAGTTTTTGCGCTGCAACAAGTACCTGTTCCGGCACAACTTATATAGCTAAACAGCAGGCATAAAAAAACGCAGCCTTCGGCTGCGTTTTCTGTAGATCAGTTAATCACTGTAACTGTATCAGTAGTAAAACAGGTGATGCTTCTTCTTACCTACCTTCACCATGAAGAACTTACCGTGCATCGCATTGGCCTGACTGAAAATGCCTGCTGCATTCATATTCGCATCCATTCCCAGGCTTTCACCATTTACCAGTACAGCATTACGCTGCAGAGCATCTTTAATTTGCTTACCGTTCCCCATATCAGCCTGCGATAATAACTGAGTCAGCGGCTGCTCAAATACAGCACTGTCCGCAGCCATCATTTCTTCAAATGAACTGGATGGCATCCCGTCCTGCGCCAACTGACTTAAATCATCAGCACTCAGGTCAGACAGGTCACCACTGAACAGCGCACCGGTAATACGCTTGGCAGCTGTTAAACCGGCTTCGCCGTGTACCAGACGGGTAACTTCTTCCGCCAGAATGCCCTGCGCCTGAGGACGCCCCTGAGCCGCAGCGTCTTCCGCTTCGATACGCTCAATGTCTTCAATAGAGAGGAAAGTGAAGTATTTCAGGAAGCGGTACACATCTGCATCAGCAGTTTGCAGCCAGAACTGGTAGAAAGCATACGGCGATGTTTTGTTGGCCGATAACCAGATCGTGCCACTTTCAGTTTTACCGAACTTGGTTCCGTCAGACTTGGTGATCAGCGGCAGGGTCAGACCGTATGCTTTATTACCGTTCATCCGGCGTGTCAGTTCAGTACCCCCGGTGATATTACCCCACTGGTCTGAACCGCCAATCTGCAGCGTACAGTCATGCGACTTATTTAACTGCTGGAAGTCATAAGATTGCAGAATCATGTAGGTGAATTCAGTAAAGGAGATACCTTCACCTTCACGGTCAATCCGCTGCTTAACTGATTCTTTGGCAATCATCTGGTTTACGGAGAAATGCTTACCGACATCCCGCAGGAATGTCAGGATGTCCATATCTTTGGTCCAGTCCAGGTTATTGACAACTTCTGCCGGGTTTTCTGCAGCATCAAAATCAATAAACTGACTGACCTGAGCCTTCAGTTTTTCAACCCAGTTACCGACGGTCTGGTCATCATTAAGTTTACGCTCCTGAGCTTTAAAGCTCGGATCACCGATAAGACCGGTCGCTCCGCCTACCAGCGCTAACGGTTTATGACCTGCCTGCTGAAAACGCTTCAGCGCTAATAACGGTACCAGGCTGCCGATATGCAGGCTGTCTGCGGTCGGATCAAAGCCACAATAAAGCGTAACAGAACCTTCTGCCAGGTGTTTTTCCAGCTCTTCTTCGCTGGTCATCTGCGCGATTAAGCCACGCGCATTCAGGTCCTGTAACAACGTTTTTTCTGTCATTGCCGCTTTCTTCCGGTTGCATTAGATAAAATTAGGCCGGCTATTTTACCTCAGCTTTTGTTGCAGACAACTTAAATCCGGCTATTTATTCGCCAAACAGGCCATAAATCTCTCAAATAAAGAACTTTTTCACCAATATGGAATCCCAGGTTTAGCCAACGGGCATTTCATTGGATATACTACCGGCAGACTGCGTTATACAAGGGGAGCACAGGACTTTGGGTACAGTTCGGCACATTGCTAAGTTTTTTCCTACGACACATCTGGCTGCTGTTGCCATTTGTACTCTGGTTATCGGCACCACTCTGGTCTTTCTGCCAGAAAGCAATGCTCAACAGACACAGACTCTGCCAGTTACCATCAACGAAGATACTGCCAGCGCGGTGACCGGCATTCTCGAAGAGAATGATATTGCCGTCACTGCTGCACAGACTGAGTTACAACTGGCCCTTGCCGAGACCGCAGCCAAGCCGCCCGCAGCAGGCTCAGCCACACCGGCAACAGAAACCGATGCGCCTCAGCCAGAACGCATGGTCGTGGAAGCCGTCCCCCTTGAAGACGAATGGCAGGACTTCAAGGTCAGCAACGGTGACAGCCTTTCCGGAATATTCATTAAAGCCGGCCTGACCGCCACGGATGTTTACCGTGTTACCAACGCAGTCAAAGAGAGCAAGGCGCTTTCACGAATTTACCCGGGCCAGACCCTGAGCTTTCTGATTAAAGATGATCAGCTTGTACAGTTACGCCATGTTAAAAGCCAGCTGGATACAGCGGTTATTACTAAGACCAAAGACAGCTATATTCTTGAAGAAGTAACCCGCAAGCCTGAAACCCTGCAACGCTTTGTTACCGGCACGATTAACAATTCACTGTTCCTGGATGCACAACAGGCCGGTTTATCTAGCCGCATGATCATGGAACTGGCCGCCATTTTCGGTTGGGATATCGACTTTGCGCTGGATATCCGCAAAGGTGATTCATTCAGCCTTGTATATGAAGAAAAGTTTCTCGACGGCAAAATGATCGGTGAAGGCAATATTCTTTCCGCCCAGTTCACTAACCGTGGCGATATGTTTACCGCATTACGCTTTACCGACAGTAAGGGCAAAAGCAGCTATTACACGCCGGACGGCAAGAGCATGCGCAAAGCCTTTTTACGTACGCCTATCGATTTTGCCCGCATCAGCTCCCGCTTTAACCTGAAGCGTAAGCACCCGGTCCTGAAAACTACCCGCCCACACAGAGGCACCGATTACGCAGCCCGTACCGGCACACCGATCAAAACATCCGGTGACGGCAAAATCATCTGGCGCGGTAAAAAAGGCGGTTACGGTAATGCGGTTATCGTTCAGCACGGCGGCAATATCACAACGCTGTATGCACACATGTCTAAATTCAAAAAAGGCCAGAAAGTGGGCAGCCGGGTTAAGCAGGGACAGGTTATTGGCTACGTAGGCTCAACCGGCCTGTCTTCCGGTCCGCACCTGCATTATGAGTTCCGCGTTAATGGCGTTCACAAAAACTCTCAGACGGTGAAGTTACCGCAGGCTAACCCGGTACCGAAATCTGAGCGTAAGCTGTTTGACGAAGTTGCTTCGGACGTAATTGCTAAACTTGAGACTTACAAAGCGACTCAGTTAGCCTCGACTGCCAACTAAACGCAGACACACACTTTCAGGGACTAAAGATGCCGGCATCCGTTTATATTGGTTTAATGTCCGGCACCAGCCTGGATGGAATTGATGCTGTTGCAGTGAGCTTCGAACCTCACTTCAGACTTCTGGGCACCCACAGCGAAACCCTCCCCGAATCCCTCAACCAGAACATTCGCAGTTTGCTGGCGCCGGGGGACAATGAAATTGATCGCCTTGGTATGCTTGATCTTGATCTGGGTAAAGCCTTCGCCGGTGCCAGCAATAACCTGTTGGCCAAACACAAATTAGCCCATGCTGACATTCGCGCGATTGGCAGCCACGGCCAGACAATCCGCCACCGCCCTGAACACCACTTCACCCTGCAAAGCGGCGACCCGAATACGATTGCCGAACACACAGGCATTATGACAATTGCCGATTTCCGCCGCCGGGATATGGCCGCAGGCGGTCAGGGCGCACCACTGGTACCGGCTTTTCATAATGCCCTGTTTCACAGTCCTGAGACCAACCGGGTCATTGTCAATATTGGCGGTATGGCCAACCTGACGGTATTACCTGCCTGCCCTGATGCTGAGGTTCTTGGCTACGACACAGGTCCGGGCAACGTGTTAATGGACAGCTGGATTCATGAACATCAGCAACTGAGTTACGACAGGAACGGAAACTGGGCCGCTCAGGGAAATGTTATTCCGCAGTTACTTGAACAGATGCTGTCACTGCCGTTTTTCCATGAGCCCGCCCCCAAGAGTACCGGCCGCGAGCAATTTAACCTGATCTGGATCCAGCGAATGCTGACACTGCTTGATCAGGCACCCAACAACACCGATGTACAGGCAACCCTCGCCGAACTGACCGCCACCAGCATTGCGATGGCAATCCGTTCCCACGGGCTTGAAACAGCAGAGGTCTATCTGTGTGGCGGGGGGAGTCATAACCGGCATTTACAGCAACGGATTCAGGCCCTCCTGCCCGGTTACACGGTGGCAACGACTGCCGCACTGAATCTGCACCCTGACTGGGTTGAAGCCGTGGCATTCGCCTGGCTTGCCAAACAGACTCTGGAGAATCTGCCGGGGAACATGCCAACCGTGACCGGCGCATCCGGCTACCGGATACTCGGGGCAATTTATCCTGCTTAATCCGTGCTTTTATTCAGACATAAAAAAACCGCGACCAAGTCGCGGTTTTTTTTACGGTAAATTGCGGATCAGATAGAGAAAGATGATCCACAGCCGCAGGTAGTCGTTGCGTTTGGATTGTTAATCACAAACTGAGATCCGGCCAACCCTTCTTTATAATCCACTTCTGCGCCCGCCAGATACTGAAAGCTCATCGGATCCACAACCATGGTTACACCATCGTTTTCGATCGCAGTGTCATCTTCAGCCATTGCATCATCAAAGGTAAAACCATAAGAGAACCCGGCACAGCCGCCACCGGTAATATACACACGCAGTTTCAGGTCGTCGTTCTGCTCTTCCTGAATAAGGCTCTTCACCTTAGCTGCAGCCGAATCAGTGAAAGCCATCGTTGGCTCCTGATACGTTGATTCTGACATAGCTACCTCACTCACATTCTTTCACAGGCCTGGCTCAAGGCCCTGTTAATCTGGACGGCATTATCCGCTTAACCCAGTAAAGAGGTCAAGTATTTTCCCGACCCCGTCACCGCTGGCACAGTTCTGTCTTTTATTATGGCATCATACCGACAGCACGCAGACCTTCATTTTCCGCGATACCGCACATAATGTTCATATTCTGGATGGCCTGACCCGCCGCACCTTTTACCAGGTTGTCGATAGCAGACAGAACCACCACAGTGTCATCGTTTTGCGGACGGAAAACACTGATCCGGCAGATATTGGCACCTTTCACACTGCGGGTTTCCGGGTGGCTTCCTGCAGGCATCACATCCACAAACGGCTCATTGGCATACCGCGCTTCAAACAGTTCCTGCAAACCATCCACCGGATCTTTCAGCGTAGCATACAGGGTTGCGTGGATACCGCGAATCATTGGCGTCAGGTGCGGCACAAACGTCAGACCAACGGGCCGGCCGGCGGCTTCACTCAGCCCCTGCTTGATTTCCGGCAGGTGACGGTGTCCGGAAACCCCGTAGGCTTTCATACTTTCACTGGTTTCACATAACAGCGCACCGACATTTGCACCACGGCCAGCACCACTGACACCTGACTTGCAGTCAGCAATCAAACGACGGTGATCAATCAGATTATTCTCGATCAGCGGCAGGAAACCCAGCTGAGCGGCTGTCGGGTAACACCCCGGGCAGGCGATCAGCTGTGCGGATTTAATCGCTTCACGGTTCACTTCCGGCAGGCCGTAAACAGCCATCGCCGCCGCCTCAGGGGAGGTATGTTCCATACCGTACCACTGTGACCACAACTCCAGATCCTTAATCCGGAAATCTGCCCCCAGATCAATCACCTTAACGCCGTTTGCCACCAGCTCCGGTGCCATTTTCATTGCCACACCATGAGGGGTGGCAAAAAATACCACATCGCACTGACTCAGTGTCGATACATCAGGCACGGTGAAACGCAAATCGTAGTGTCCGCGCAGGTTTGGGTACATATCGTCAACGCGCACGCCTTCTTCAGATCGGGAGGTAATTACCTCAACCTTCGCCTGAGAATGATTCGCCAATAACCTGAGTAACTCCACACCGGTGTAACCGGTGCCGCCGACAATACCTACTTTTACCACTTTAGCCTCACAATACACGTCACGGTTTGATACAGTGGTACATGATACAAATCCTCGCTGACCTTTACTATCGCAGAATGCTGAAAAACATTTTTTCCTTCGAACATTTTCGTCACCGTCTGGCTCATGCTGAAGCCCTCCCTCAACTTGTGCTTCTGGGGATCTTCTCCGGGCTGGTCACCGGCATGCTGATTCTGGCCTTTCGACTGGTTATAGAACTCCCCCTGTCTGAATGGCTGCCGGGGGGCGACACTGAAAACTTTGAAGACCTGCCCCGCTGGCTGCACTTCGCGCTGCCCATTTTTGGCGCCATCGTACTCGCCGCTATTTTTTACAGACTGGCTCCGGCGACCCGCAAGGTCGGCATCGTCCATGTAATGGAACGTCTGACCTATCATCAGGGGCATCTGCCAGCCAGGAATATGTGGTTACAGTTTGTTTCAGCAGCGGTTGCCATTCTCAGCGGACACTCCGTTGGCCGTGAAGGGCCGGCGGCACATCTGGGTGCCGCCTGCAGCAGTCTGCTGGGTCAGGTACTACATCTGCCGAATAATTCATTACGCTTACTGGTTGGCTGCGGTGTGGCCGCAGCTATTTCCGCCGCATTTAATACCCCTCTGGCCGGGGTTATTTTTGCGATGGAAGTGATCCTGCTTGAATACACCGTCATCGGTTTCACGCCGGTACTGGTGGCATCAGTCACGGCGGCCCTGCTGGTAAAGTCGGTTTACGGCCACGATGCTGACTTCGACATTCCGGCCCTGCAAATCCAGTCGCTGAATGAAATACCGCTGGTGATTTTGCTGGGCTTCGTCATTGCACTTATTGCTGCAGGCTTTATGCGGCTGATGCTATACAGCCAGAAGAGCGCAGCATGGCCGATGACTTACCGGTTACTGCTGGCCGGTCTGCTCACAGGCATTGCAGCACTGTTTTATCCACAGGTGATGGGCATCGGCTATGACACCATCAGCGAAGCATTACAGGGTAACTTCACCTTATCACTCCTGATAGGCATGCTGATTGCCAAATGTTTACTGACCCCGGTTGTACTGGGGCTGGGCATCCCCGGCGGCCTGATCGGTCCGACCTTTTACATTGGCGCGCTAACCGGCGCAGCTTTCGCGTTGCTCACCGCCGGCATGGCCGGACCGGAACATTCAGAGGTAGGGCTCTATGCAATGCTGGGGATGGGGGCCATGATGGGGGCCGTACTGAA
This sequence comes from Aliamphritea hakodatensis, assembly GCF_024347195.1. Classification (NCBI taxonomy): domain Bacteria; kingdom Pseudomonadati; phylum Pseudomonadota; class Gammaproteobacteria; order Oceanospirillales; family Oceanospirillaceae; genus Aliamphritea; species Aliamphritea hakodatensis. The sequence continues at coordinate 892,554 of NZ_AP025281.1, read as the reverse complement.
CGCCCCGCTCGCCGCCCTGATTGCATTACTGGAACTGACCGCCAACCCGAATATCATATTCCCCGGCATGCTGGCCATTGTCGTGGCCAGCACCACTGTCCGCTATGTGTTCAAACTGCCATCTATTTTTCTCGCCACGCTGCAAAATCAGGGGCTGGATTACCGGCACGAACCTCTGAGCCAGGCACTCTCCCGCATAGGTGTAGCCAGTATGTTGCAAAGCACGGTCCAGTTATCATTCAACTGCAACCTCACGGCAGCTAAGCATGCATTACAGCAAGAATCACAATGGCTGCTGCTCAGCAATAAAGAACCGGACAGCATTCTCCTGCCCGCCGACCTTGAAGCCTATATCAGCGAACACCCGGAGGACGCAGACCAGGATATCGATCTGATGGAAATCCCGGCGCTTCGCAGGGATGTTGCACCACTGAGTATCAAGGCAAGCCTGAAAGATGCGCTGGACAAAATGAATCACGATCAGTTGGATGCCCTTTACGTCTGCCACCTGAATCAGCAGATCGCCGGTATCATTACCCGTGATCAGATCGAACATATGTACACTCAAAAGCTGCACAACTGACCCCCCGGTAACGATGGCCATCAGCCCTTATAGTGATATTTAGCCGCGTCGGCGGCTGAACATCCGTGCTGAACTGAAGTATGATTTACCCCCGTTCCTCCCAAGCATCACCCACTGACAGGACACGATATGAATACCCGCTCCCCAGATTCCCGCCTGCACGGACTTTATGGCATCACCGACAGCAAACTGATGCCTGATCTGGAAAGTATGCTTTCGCAGGTTGAAGCCGCATTACAGGGGGGCTGCGGCATTATTCAGTACCGGGATAAATCCGCCGATACTGAATTGCGACACCGGCAGGCAGCTGCGCTTCTGGCGCTGTGTCACAGGTACAACGGCCTGTTACTGATCAACGATGATATCGCGCTGGCTAAAGCTGTTTCAGCGGATGGCGTGCATCTTGGCCAGGGAGACGGCAATCACCAAAGTGCCCGTCATGAACTGGGGCCTGACGCGATTATCGGCATTACCTGCCATGACAGTCTGGAACTGGCCGAACAGGCCTGTGCCTGCGATGCGGATTACGTTGCCTTCGGTGCATTCTTTGCTTCCCAGACAAAACCGGACGCCAAACCGGCCCCAATGCACCTGCTTCATGACGCAAAGCAAAACCTGCCTGTTCCGGTAGTAGCGATAGGCGGTATTACTGTGGATAATGCACATCAGATTATTGACGCCGGAGCGGATATGCTGGCTGTGGTAAACAGTTTATTCAGCGCAGAAGACATCACCGCCCGGGCAGAAAGCTTTCAGCAGCTGTTTCGCGAATAACACAGCTGCCGGCTTTTCCGTCACGAAATATACCGGATCTGCTCTGTGACCATGTCACAGCGCAAAATAAGATTTCAATTTTAACAGGCCTTACCTTAAGGCATCTGCATAGAGAAACCGACATGTCACGTTCAGAATCGCTGTTTCAGGCTGCCCAGACCCACATCCCCGGCGGTGTAAACTCGCCGGTACGCGCCTTTAAAGGCGTCGGTGGCACACCGATTTTCTTCAAACGCGGTGAAGGCGCTTACCTGTTTGATGAAGACGATAAACAATATATCGACTACGTAGGCTCCTGGGGACCAATGATCCTCGGCCACGCCAACCCGGACGTGCTGAATGCCGTGCGCGGCATGATCGACAGCGGGCTGGGCTTCGGTGCACCTACCGCCATCGAAATTGACATGGCCGATAAAGTCTGCGAAATGATGCCAGGCATGGATCTGGTTCGGATGGTGAACTCCGGCACAGAAGCCACTATGAGCGCAATCCGACTGGCACGGGGTTACACCGGCCGGGATAAAATCGTTAAATTCGAAGGCTGCTACCATGGCCACTCTGACTCGCTGCTGGTTAAAGCCGGTTCCGGCGCCCTGACACTGGGGGAGCCTAACTCTCCGGGTGTACCGGCCGCACTGGCTGAACACACCATCACCCTGACGTACAACGATCTGGATAACGTGCGTGAAGCGTTCGCCGCTGCCGGCGATCAGATCGCCTGCATCATCGTAGAACCGGTTGCCGGTAACATGAACTGCATCCCGCCTGTTGAAGGTTTCCTGCAAGGGCTTCGCGACATCTGTGACGAATACGGCACCGTCCTGATTCTGGATGAAGTGATGACCGGCTTCCGGGTTTCCCTGACCGGTGCTCAGGGTTACTACGGTGTCATCCCTGACCTGACCACCATGGGCAAGGTCATCGGCGGCGGCCTGCCAGTCGGTGCATTCGGCGGTAAGCGGGAGATTATGGAACACATTGCGCCACTGGGCCCGGTATACCAGGCAGGCACTCTGTCCGGTAACCCGATCGCCATGGCTGCCGGCCTGACCATGCTGAACGCCCTTGAAGAAGAAGGCTTCCACGAACGCCTGAGCGCCAAAACAGAATTGCTGGCTGAAGGCCTGGAAAGCATGGCACTGCGCCACAACGTACCTTTCACCACTAACTACGTGGGCGGCATGTTCGGCCTGTTCTTCACCGATCAGGAGAGCGTTACCTGCTTTGCCGATGTGATGAAGTGCGACACCGATAAGTTCAACCGTTTCTTCCACGGCATGCTGGAGGAAGGTATTTATCTTGCACCGTCTGCGTTCGAAGCAGGCTTCCTGTCTGCGGCGCACAGCGAAGCCGATATTGAAGCGACAATTGAAGCGGCCGGCCGCGTATTTGCCAAGCTGTAACAATGACCTCTGTGACACTGTTACTGCTGACCCTCAGCAGTGGTTACTCCGCAGTCTGGCAACATCGCCAGACCGCTGACCCGACTGCAGGCATTAATCAGCAGGTGCTGGCGCTCAGCAGCCTGTTTATTGCCCTGTCTGCAGCGGCTCAGCTGTTAATTGGCACGCAAAGCGAAGACCTCTTCACACTGCGGCAAATGCTGGAAAATCTGGCCTACTTTGCCGGTATTCCGCTCATCGCCACCGCCGCGGTGGCCCTGAGCCTGGAGAAAGTCTGGACAAAGCCTGCCTGGGGACGCTGGCTGATCGGCCTGTTTGCCTTCTTCGAACTGCTCCGGCAAATGCAGTACGGTACACAGTACGCACAACTGATCGCTCTGGCCGCTTCCGCTGCATTGCTATACGCAGCAGTCCGGCAACCACAGGCTCACAACCGGCAGCTACTGCTGGCAGGAAGCGCACTGGTTGCAGCAGGCTTAACGGCTTTCAGTCAGGGTGCGCTGCTGACACACTGGCAGGACCCGGCACTGTTCAGCGCCTGTTTGGCGATGGGTATTCCGATGCTGTTTATGGGCAACCGGCGCCGCTGACAACACCTGTTAAAAAAGGGGATCACTGATCCCCTTTTTTATTTGCCCGGCCCTTATGAACGGCCACCGGCAATCTTATCGCATAACCCCTTAGGCACCAGAATCCAGGCATTCGCCTGACGATCACTGGTTGAATGGCCGGAACAGCTCAGACCATTTGAACGGCAACCGTTTTCACCGGCCTTGGCAATGCCGTAACATTTCTCATACTTCGTTTTCCCACTGCTACTCACCGCTTTCTGGGTCTCTTTGCTGGCCGAAGACGCAGGCTGGGCGGCAGCGGCCTGGCTACCCGACTGCGCTTCTACCGTTGCACAGCCCTGCAAAGCAACGGCAGAGAGTAATGCCAAGGCAAGTTTATTTTTATCTTTCATTTTCCTGACTCCTGTTGAATATCCAGTCCTGACTTAATCATTTCAGCCCGACTGATTAGAAAACACATCTGCAGTGATGCAGTACTGATAAGCCTCCTGTACGGAGAAATCGGCGAAGTGCTGTAACACCTCTTCATACGTACTCATAAAATCATTACCCGCCGCCAGCAGCTGTATAAACAGAAAGAGAGCCGGATCAAGCCCGGTCACGCCTATTTCACCACTGGGCAAACGCTGAATCAGCAACTGAGCCTGCCGGCCCGGTAACACATGCTGTTTCGTTAATCCTCCATTCTGTGCTAACTGCCAGTACCCCAGCGCCTGGGCATCCACTGCCAGCAACTGCACACCGGGCAGCAGATAAAACCGCACCTTACACAATGCTTCTGCATCCATCCCCGCCAGCGCATCGGCGGCCAGCGGCGTCTGATCAGCGGCATAAAAACACTGCTGCGCAGCCCGCTCAATCCGCGCCAGATCAATTAATGGCTGCTGATCAGCAAGGGCCTCATCCTGCGCCATCACCTCGGCAAAACCTTCACCAAATGTCCAGGCCTCCGGCTTCGCCATGGGCCGCTGCTGGCAATAACTGACACACACCCGGGTAAATTCATCTTCCTCCAGTTGCGCTGCCAGTATCGGATAAGCAGCCGTCAGCAACTCTCTCAGCGTCAGCCCCAGATGATTGGCATAGATATTCATACGGTCGGTGGCCGACACTTCAGAGGACACCAGCGACGGAGCAAAGTCCGTTAACTGCCGCTGCTTGAGGGTAGCTATAAAACTGTTTTGTAATTCAGCCAGCATGAACACAGCCTCCCTGAATCTGCGCGGCAATTGCTGCCTGATCCAGCAGCACCTGAAGGTCAGGCATCTGACTGTCCCACTCAATCAGACTGGGAAGCACACCAAAACGCTCGGTTGCCTGGCGATACAGTGCCCATACGCCGTCTGCCACTTCGGCATCATGACTGTCGATAATAAAAGGCTGCTGATTGATCATTTTATGGGTGGCACCTGACAAATGAATTTCCGCCACACTGCCTGCCCGGATCCCGGCAATAAAATCTTCCGCCCCGAAACCATGATTACAACTGTTCACCGCAACGTTATTCACATCCAGTAACAACTGACAACCGCTTCTCGCAGTCACTTCATTCAGGAAATCCCACTCGGTCATTTCTGACCCGGTAAACGTGACATAGCTGGAAACATTTTCCAGTATCAGTGCCCGGCCCAGATACTCCTGTACCTGCTGAATACGGGAAACCAGATGCTCAATCACCCCGGCCGTGAAAGGTAACGGGTAAAGATCCGGAAAATACTCGCCGTTATGCCGGCTCCAGGACACATGATCCGATACAAGGAAAGGCTCATACTGTTCGATCAGCTGTTTCAGGGATGCCAGATATTCCATATCCAGCGGGTCCGTTGAGCCCACCGACAGACCCACACCGTGCAGCGACAACGGGTAATGGTCACGGACACGCTGCAAAAAATAATGATTCGGGCCACCGGGGTTAAAATAATTTTCACTGTGAACTTCAAACCATCCGACGGAGGGCGCCCGGTCAATAACAGCCTGATAATGAGCCTGCCGTAACCCAAGGCCTACTGAAGCTGTTTCATTCACCTGCATAAAAACTCCTCTGCACTGCAACTGCGTCCTCAGCACAAAAGCAGAGATGCTTTCATGCAGCACATTTTTTACTGCTAACCATGCTAAATATGCAGTCTGAAACAAAACTGAATACTTTTACGGCTAGACTGCCCATACTGCGCATCCGGTAACATTATTATCTCTAATGATAAAGATTCACTTTTCTGACTTTATTCCCAAACCGTTTTGCTGGATGCTTAGCGAAAATAAGACAAGTGCAACCCTTGAGACCCCAGAAGCACAATTATGAACAAACTCATTCTCATCATGATCGATGGCATCAGTGCCGGTAAATTTGAACAGATGCGTGATCAGCTTCCCCATCTGGATGCGCTGGCCAGACAGGGCTGTCAGGTAAAAGAACTGACACCGGAAATCTGCGGGACGTCTTTCCCGGGCCGGACGTCAATGATCATCGGCCGCCCGCCGGCAGAACATGGCGTGTACGGCAATAAAATCTGGGACGGTGATGTTTTCCGCTGGTCGAATCCCTATGATGTGCGCGGCGAAACCCTGGCAGGCTTCGCCCGTAAAGCCGGTGGTGACGTTGTGAATGTCGGCTACGGCATGGTTCGCCCGGAAGACTGCAACCTGTTCATCAAACCCTGGTGGGTTAATGATGTCATGAGCCGGGGCCGTGATAACGAGCCGCATCCGGCCAATGAACAGTGGCGTCTCACCGGAAAAAACCTCGATCCGGATAACCGGCTGTCACAACTGGGCCTGAACATTGACGAGATGGTTGATCCTATTGCAGACCGGGAACAGACGCTGAGCCTGGGTATGCTGGCGGATTACCAACTGATGCAGGTAGCCGCCACGCTGGCTGGCGCCGATGCGCCGGACCTGATCATGCTGGAAGTGGGTATCACTGACTATTACCTGCACCAGTACGGCACTGAACATCCGCAAACGGAACTCTCCCTGCGCACCGCTGATGCCCAGGTAGGTGCGCTGATGACCCAGTTACGCAGCAATGGCACGCTGGACACATACAACTTCGCCATCATGAGTGACCACGGCCACGCGGCTATGCCTGACGCAGTACGCTGCGACCTGCTGTTGCCGGAAGGCTGCCGCTGGTCCAGCGAAGGCAGCGTACTGATGGTTGCACCGCGCTCTGACGAAGAAGCAACAACCGTCACCGAACAGCTGCTGGCACAGGGCATGGAAATTATGCCGAAAGATTTTATCCCGGCAGACCTGCATGACACGCTGATCGCCTTTACCTGCCCGGCCGGAGAATATGTCAGCTTCGAAGCCGACGTCATGGGCACAGGCACCATTCGCGGGGCATCCAAGTACAAATCCAATCACGGTATGCGCCCGGGCACACCTGAAGACAACCGCTTCTGTATTTTTGCCGGCCCGAATGTACCGCAAATGGAAGTTGATTTTGCAACGGCTGTTCAGGTCGCACCGACCATGGCTGCGATTATGGGTGTGGAAACTGACTGGACGGTTGAGCCCATTCTCAAGGCAGTCTGATCACGGCATACTGCGCGATAACAGACAAAAAATCCCGGCACAGGCCGGGATTTTTATGAGTAACCTTCAGTCATTTAAAGACTCAGATTCCAGTCCAGATTATCTTTACACGGATGCTGCTCTAACTCTTCCAGCATCCAACGGCAGAAGTTATCCACCTTAGCTGTCATCGGCCGGTTTGGCAGCACCAGATAATGGCCACACTCCGCTTCCATTTCATATTCATGCGCCTTGATCAGGCGGCCATTTTGTAACGGTTCATATAAATGACCACTCAGCCCCAATAACGCCCCCACACCGGCTTCGGCCATATCAATCGCCATCGTGGTATTATCACTCTCAAAACTGGTCATCGGCTGAAGCTCTACCAACCCCTGCTCACCAAACCAGCTATGCCACCCCTCCCGATAGCCCATAATGCTGATCAGTGGCATTTCGATCAGCCGGTCTAACTGATGGCTCCCCGGATACTTTTCCATAAACTCCGGGCTGGCCACCACTTGCCAGTGTTCTTTGATAATCCGCTGCACCAGCGAACCGGAGAAATCCCCGTAGCCATGACAGATTTCAAGGTCAACACCATCAACGCTCTCACCGTTAGGCCAGACTGATGTCTTTAACCGCACCCGGTATTCCGGATACTTCGCCATAAATTTGGGTAAACGTTCAACCAGCCAGCGCTGCGCAAAGGTTGTACCGGACTTAATCTGCAACACCGGCTGATGCGAGGTATCGAACAACTCCTGGGTACTGGCCCGCATATTACTGAACGCCTGCGTCAGTACCGGAAGATAGGAACGCCCCAGATCCGTCAGCTGCAGTTTCCGTGATTTACGGGTGAACAGGGGCGCACCGAGATATTCTTCCAGCAGCTTTACCTGCTGGCTCACCGCTCCCTGGGTCACAAACAACTCCTCAGAAGCCTTTGTCAGACTCTGCAACCGCGCTGCGGCTTCAAAGGCCCGCAAAGCATTCAGAGGTGGCATCGGTTTTTTCGGTCGCTGCATGCGAAGTAATCTCCCATGTATGAATCTGTAAAACGGGCATCCGGTTTACATCACCAGAAGCTATCCGGACGGAAAAAACCGTATATGTGACGGAAACAGACAAACCCTTATTTGCCTAGAATGTAACTCAGGCGTCTCTTCGCGACAATGAAAGCACAACAATTTTATTAGATTTTCTGGAAAATTATTTTTTATTAATTTGACAGAAATCAAATACTCATATTTTTGTAATATTTCATTAATAATACTAACATATTGATAGTAAAGTATTTTAAGCTAAAAAATCACTTTCGTTTAACACCGTATTATTACATTAAAATGACAGCTTTCTTTAGTAAAACTAAAGTTTTTGTTCCGAAATTCTCGCTTTTTAGGCTATCGTTAATTTGCCACTATTGAGGACACCTGAAATGACAGCAAGTACGTCGCTGTTCAGGATAAGAATAATTACTTTAGCTAAACAGGTTCAGCAACCGTCCGCCCCTTCCGTAAACGCCAGCAACATCCGGTGATTCGGAACAGGAAAAGACAGGGGGCCGGGCCTGATTATGCATACCGGTGACCACCGGCTACTTAACTGAATAAAAAAAGAGGTAGACATGTCACACGATTTAAATAAGTTGGCAATTGAAGCGGCGAAAGGCCGTCTGAGCCGCCGCGAGTTCATGCGCCATGCAGCAGCCGTAGGTGTTGCCGCTCCATTGGCTTCCACACTGCTGAGCCAGGGTGTTCTGGCAGCAGAAACACCGAAGAAAGGCGGCCACCTGATTGCCGGCCTGAAAGGCGGCAGTTCAACTGACGTACTTGACCCTGCACTGAACGCTTCAAAAGTGCCATACAGCTTCCTGCGTACCTGGGGTGAAACCCTGGTAGACATTACCCCTACCGGTGAGCCGGTTCCTTACCTGGCCACCTCCTGGGAGCCATCCAACGGTGCCAAAACCTGGACCTTCAACCTGCGCAAAGGTGTGCTGTTCCACAACGGCAAAGAAATGGACTCCGACGATGTGGTTAAAACCCTGCAACGTCACTCCGGTGAAGACACCAAGTCCGGCGCGCTGGGCATCATGCGTGACATCGTAGACATCAAAGCCAATGGCAAGTACCAGGTTGTTCTGGAACTGAAAGAAGGTAACGCTGACCTGCCATACCTGATGTCTGATTACCACCTGACCATTCAGCCAGGCGGTGGTTTTGACGATCCTAACGCAGGTATCGGTACCGGCCCTTACGTTGTGACTGTTAACGAGCCGGGAATCCGTCACGTTGGCGAAAAGTTCAAAGACTACTGGAACGACAACGTGGGTCACGCTGACACCGTTGAAATCCGTGTCATGAATGACCAGACCGCCCGTATGTCTGCCCTGCAGTCCGGCAGCGTTCATATGGCTAACCAGGTTGCCGCGAAGACCGCCAAGCTGATGACCCGCCTGCCGAACATCACCATTGAGAACACTCAGGGTAAGGGTCACTACCCATTCCTGATGCACGCTGATACTGCACCTTTCGACAACCTGGACCTGCGTCTGGCACTGAAATATGCCATTAACCGTGAAGATATGGTTTCCCGTATTCTGCAGGGTTACGGTACTGTCGGTAACGACTTCCCGATCAACTCAGCTTACGACCTGTTTGATGAATCTATTGAACAGCGTACTCAGGATCTGGATAAAGCGGCCTACCACTACAAGAAGTCCGGCCACAGCGGCCCGGTTGTTCTGCGTACTTCGGACGCGGCCTTCTCCGGCGCGGTTGATGCGGCAATCCTGTTCAGCCAGCAAGCTGCCAAAGCCGGCATCAAGGTTGAAGTTAAGCGTGAACCGGCTGACGGTTACTGGTCGAACGTCTGGAATGCACAGCCATTCTGCCTGTCTTACTGGAGTGGCCGTAACACCCAGGACGAAATGTACTCCGTTGCCTACAAGTCTGACGCTGACTGGAACGACACTAACTGGCGCCGTCCTGAGTTCGACAAACTGTTGTCTCAGGCACGTGTAGAAGTGAACCGTGACACCCGTAAGCAGATCTACAGCGACATGGGCCGTATGGTACGTGACGACGGTGGTGCGATGATTCCGTTCTTCAACGACTTCATCGACGGCGTTTCCAAGAAGGTTCACGGTTACGTGAAAGACCCTTCTGCAGAAATGTCTAACGGTTACGCACTGATCCGCTGCTGGTTGGCATAAACCATGGTTCTTGCGTCTAACTCACTGACCGCCCTTGTGGCCAAGCGCATTGCGCTTGGCCTCGGGCTCTTACTGGCGATCTCCGCACTGATCTTTGCCGGCACAGAAATGCTGCCTGGCGACGTTGCGCAGAGTATTCTTGGCCAGAGCGCCACCCCTGAAGCCCTGGCAAACCTGCGGGCCGACATGGGCCTTAATAAACCGGCACTGGAACGCTATCTGTCCTGGCTGGGTGGTATTTTACAGGGTGACCTGGGTAATTCCCTGAGCAGTGGTCGCGACATCGGCGATATGATCGGCGGACGTCTTGGCAACACACTGTTCCTGGCGATGTGCACAGCAATTATTGCCGTCCCGCTGGCCGTCATTCTTGGTATGATTGCGGTTCACTTCCGCAACGGTATGGTTGATAAGCTGATCTCCATTACGACGATCACCGCTATTTCACTGCCTGAATTCTTTATCGGTTACCTGCTGATCCTGGTATTTGCAGTTAATCTTGGCTGGCTACCGTCCAGCTCAATCATCTACGACGGCATGTCGTGGGGTGAAAAACTGACCGCCATCGCTCTGCCCTGCGCAACCCTGACTCTGGTTGTACTGGCCCACATGATGCGGATGACCCGTGCAGCGATTCTTAATGTTATGTCCAGCGCGTACATTGAAACAGCTGAACTGAAAGGCCTTAGCCCCTTCAAGATTATTTTCCGCCATGCATTTCCGAATGCCATTTCGCCGATCATTACCGTTGTGGTACTGAACCTGGCGTATCTGGTTGTCGGTGTAGTGGTGGTTGAAATTATCTTCGTATACCCGGGCATGGGACAACTGCTGGTTGACCACGTGACCAAACGGGATGTACCTGTGGTACAAGCCACCGGTCTGATATTCGCAGCGATCTATATCCTGCTGAATATGTTTGCCGACATTATGTCGATCGTTGCAAACCCGCGTCTGCGTCACCCGAAATAAGAGGCCAGGAAGAAAAATAATGAACTCAACTGCTTCTGACTTAACCGGCACCGGCGCAGCTAAAGCTGCACCACACAAGCCAAACTGGCTGGCGCAATTCCTCAGCCACCTGTCGTGGGGGGCCCGTATTGGCCTGCTGTGCCTCGTTATATTTGCGCTGGCGGCAATCTTTGCGCCATGGGTAGCCCCTTATACACAGGAAGAAATTGTCGGTGACGTATGGTTACCGATGTCCGGTGAATTCCTGCTGGGTACCGACCAGCTCGGCCGGGACATTCTGTCCCGCCTGATCTACGGCGCCCGTAACACCTTCTTTATAGCCGGTGCAGCCACCCTGCTGTCATTCTTCATGGGCACCTTTCTGGGTTTCCTGGCAGCGGTTACCGGTGGCCACACCGATCAGGTACTGAGCCGTCTGAATGACCTGATGATGTCGATCCCAACACTGATTTTTGCCTTAGTGGTACTGTCCGTACTGCCAGCAAACATGCTGTTCCTGATCCTCATCATGGGGGTACTGGATTCAACCCGGGTATTCCGTCTGTCCCGTGCCGTTGCCGTCGATATCGTGGTAATGGATTACGTGGAAGCGGCCCGCCTGCGGGGTGAAGGTACCCTGTGGATTATTTTCCGCGAAATCCTGCCAAACGCCCTTTCACCGCTGTTTGCTGAATTCGGTCTGCGGTTTGCCTTTGCGGTACTCTTCCTGAGTACCCTGAGCTTCCTGGGATTAGGCGTTCAGCCACCTGAAGCCGACTGGGGCAGCATGGTTAAGGAAAACAAAGACGGTATTGTCTTCGGCATTCCTGCGGCACTGATTCCGGCCGCGGCCATCGCTACCCTGACGATCAGTATTAACCTTGTTGTGGATTCAATTCTCAGCCGTACCAGCAGTCTGAAAGGAGGCCGGGAATGAGCACCTTACTCGACGTAAAAAACCTGCAAATATCGGTCACCAGCCATGTGCCGGGAAAACCCGCCAAGACATTTACCATTGTTGAGGGCGTCTCATTCACCCTTGAAAAAGGTAAGGTGCTGGGCCTGATCGGTGAATCCGGTGCCGGTAAATCAACCATCGGCCTGTCCAGCATGGCCTATGGCCGTGGTGGTTGTCATATCAGCGGCGGCGAAGTCTGGCTGAACGGCGAGAACATTCTCGCCCACAACCACAGCCAGATCCGTCAGGTACGCGGTGCCCGGGTCGCTTATGTTGCCCAGTCTGCCGCAGCAGCCTTCAACCCGGCTCACCGTCTGGGCGATCAGATCATCGAATCAGCGATGGAACATAAGCTGATGAGCCGCAGTGAAGCGGAAAGCTATGCCAACACGCTGTATCACAAGTTAGGCCTGCCTAACCCTGACAACTTTGGTGACCGCTATCCTCACCAGGTATCCGGCGGCCAGCTTCAGCGCGCCATGACAGTAATGGCGCTGTGTTCCAAACCGGACCTGATCGTATTTGATGAACCAACCACCGCACTGGATGTAACCACCCAGATTGACGTGCTGGCGACCATCAAACATGCGATTGCGGATACCGGTACGGCAGCCCTGTATATTACTCACGACCTTGCCGTTGTTGCTCAGATCTCTGATGACATCATGGTACTGCGACACGGTAAAACCGTTGAGTACGGCAGCGCTGATCAGATCATTAATAACCCGCAGGAAACCTATACCCGTGATCTGGTAACCGTCCGGGGTATTGAAAAAGAACAGGCCGCCCCCTGTGACCAGGAACCGATTCTGAAAATTAATCAGATCGATGCGGCATACGACGGCAAGAATAAAATTCTGCACGACGTCAGCATGTTCCTGAAGCCGGGTCAGACCCTCTCTATTGTTGGTGAATCCGGCTCCGGTAAATCGACACTGGCGCGAGTGATTACCGGCCTGTTACCACCGATGTCCGGCAGCATTGAGTTTGCCGGAGAAACCTTACCAGCCGCACTTAAAGCCCGGAATAAAGAACAGCTGCGTGAACTGCAAATGATCTACCAGATGGCTGACGTGGCAATGAACCCGCGGCACACCATCGGTCAGATTATAGGCCGTCCACTGGGCTTCTACTTCGGTGTCAGTGGCGCAGAACAGCGTAAGCAGACTATCGAATTACTTGAGCAGATTGAGCTTGGTGAAGAATTTATCGACCGTTATCCGGCCGAACTTTCCGGCGGTCAGAAGCAGCGGGTGTGTATTGCCCGGGCACTGGCAGCCCGGCCAAAAATGATCATCTGTGACGAAGTAACCTCGGCACTCGACCCTCTGGTCGCCGATGACATCCTCCGTCTGCTGCTACGCTTACAGAAGAAGCACAATATTGCCTATCTGTTCATCACGCACGATATCGCCACTGTCCGGGCAATCTCTGACGCCATCGCTGTGATGTATCAGGGCAAGCTGATGCGGTTCGGCGACAAAGACAGCGTGCTGTCACCACCTTTTGATGACTACACCGACCTGCTGCTCTCTTCCGTACCGGAAATGGAGCTGGGCTGGCTGGAAAAAGTCCTCAGTACACGCCGGATGGAATCGGCAGGAAACTGATCTTCCCAGCGGGAATTATCAGGCTACTGACCCGGCTTCTCTCGGAGAGGCCGGGCCCATCCATATTTATCTGACTACCGGCAAACCGGCAGGAGACACTCGACTCAACATGGTACAGGCATAATGCATTCAGCGGTCGGCACAACAGTTCTGATCAATCTTCTCGGTGGCGTCGCCCTGCTTCTCTGGGGCCTGACCATGGTCAAGACCAGCATCATCAGCGCCTACGGTGGCAAGCTGCGACGGCACCTCGGCCGCAGCATGAATAACCGTTTTAAGGCCTTTGGCGTTGGCATCGGTGTCACCTGTATGCTGCAAAGCAGTACAGCAACCGCACTGCTGGCAAGCTCATTTGCCGCTCAGGGGCTGTCAGCGGCACCGGCACTGGCGTTACTGCTCGGCGCAGACATCGGTACCACTCTGGTAGCACAGGCCCTGTCGATGGACCTCAGCCTGCTCAAACCGGTACTGATCTTTGCTGGCGTCTGCCTGTACTTTAATGCCCGCAGTGAGCGGCAAAAACACCTGGGCCAGATCATTCTTGGCCTTGGCCTGATGCTGCTGGCGCTGCAGCTGATTGTCACGGCCTCTTCCCCAATGCGGGACTCTTCTACCATTCAGTTCCTGTTGTCTTCACTGGCAGATGAACCGGTGCTGGCGGTACTGATCGGCGCACTGATCAGCTTTCTGGCACATTCAAGCCTGGCAACGGTGCTGCTGGTTGTGGCACTGGGGGCATCCGGCTCACTGCCGCTGCACGTAGGTTTCGTTCTGATACTCGGGGCAAACCTGGGCGGCGCACTGCCGGCCATTCTTTCCACTATGCGTGCGGAACCTGCCATTCGCCGGCCACCACTGGGCAACCTTATATTCCGTGCTGTCGGCGTCCTTCTGATGCTCCCCATGCTGAGCATTGTGACGGCCTGGTTACCGGAGTTAGGTGCGTCTCCGGCCCGCCAACTGGTTAACTTCCATATGCTGTTTAACGTCGGCCTTGCGGTGCTGTTCCTGCCTCTGGTGAATCCGGCGGCAAGGCTGGTGACCCGGATCCTGCCGGAACGGGAAGAAGACGCCAACAGCATTAAACCCCGTTATCTGGACCGCTCTGCACTGAACAATCCGGCCATTGCCCTGTCTAACGCCATGCGTGAAGTACTGCGTATGGGAGACTTGCTGGACAACATGGTGAATAAAAGCATTGAAGCCCTGCAACAGCGGGACAGCACTGCCCTGAAGAAAATCACCCAGTCCGACGATCTGGTCGACGAATATCACGAAAAGATCAAGCTCTATCTGACTGAGCTGAGCCGCCGGGACCTGGGTAAAAAGAATCGCCGCCGCTGTAATCAGTACATGTCATTTACCACCAACCTTGAACACCTGGGCGACATTGTCGAAAGCAGCCTGGCGGATCTGATATCCCGCAGTCTGAGTCAGAATATTCAGTTCGCCAGCGCCGATATGCGCGCCATTGAAGACCTGCATAAAGCAACTCAGAACAACATGAAGCTGGCCTTTACGGTGTTAATGAATGGTCGGGTCAGTAACGCCCGGGAGCTGCTGGAACAGAAAACCGCCATTCGCGAGATGGAAAATAAGGCCATCAACACCCATCAGCGCCGGCTGCGGGAACAGGTGAATTCTCCAGCCACAGACAGCGCGCTGTTTCTGGATATTCTCCGCGACATCAAACGTATTAATTCACACCTGGCATCCGTTGCTTATCCGATCCTTGACCGGGCCGGAGAATTACGTGCCAGCCGGTTACGCCGTCAGCAGACGCCGGAACCGGAACAGAGCAGCGTTCAGGAAGAAAAAAAAATAGCCACTGCCACGCCCGACACAAAACCGTCGCAGTGATCCGAAATCCACACTCAGTTCTATAA
Organism: Aliamphritea hakodatensis; assembly: GCF_024347195.1. Lineage (NCBI taxonomy): Bacteria > Pseudomonadati > Pseudomonadota > Gammaproteobacteria > Oceanospirillales > Oceanospirillaceae > Aliamphritea > Aliamphritea hakodatensis. Next base: position 877,081 of record NZ_AP025281.1, on the reverse strand, counting down.
GACAATAATTATGACCCAGTACAAAGGCTTACTTTTCGATAAAGACGGCACACTCATCGACTTCATGGCTTCATGGTTACCGCTGATTCATGAAGCATCTAAAAAAATGGCCGGTGGCGATGAGCAGACAGCTGCTGAAATGCTGGCAGCTACCGGCTATGACGCAGAACAGGATATTATTCTGGGAGGCTCTGTACTGGCCGCCGCCAGTAACCGGGAAATAGCAGAACACTGGGCACCGTTCATCAAACGTCCGCTGGATGATGCACTGGTCGATGAACTGAACACTATTTTCCAGCAAGGCAGTACCGAGCACAGCGTACCGGTGACGGACCTGGGTGCACTGTTTGACCTGTTCCGTGCCAGAGGCCTGAAACTGGGCATTGCCACCAGCGACAGCGAACAGGGGATTCACAGCTCACTGGGCCGGTTTAACGTGCTGGATAAACTGGACTTCATCTGCGGCTACGATACCGGCCACGGCATTAAACCCGGCGCAGGCATGGTGAACGGCTTCTGTGCAGAAACCGGACTGAAGCCCGAAGAAGTGATTGTTGTGGGTGATAACCTGCACGATATTGAAATGGCCCGAAACGCCGAAGCAGGCATGGCCATTGGCGTCCTGACCGGAACCAGCTCCGCTCAGCTGCTCGGCGAACACGCCGACCACGTGCTGAATAACATTAACGAAATCCCTGCCCTGCTCGACCGCTTGCAATAAGCAACTGCTTACGGCATCTTGGCCCTTTTTCACGGAAGAGGGCCAACCATGTTTACCTCAGTACAACATCTGTTTATTGCTTCAACCCTTCTGACAACAGCCAGCCTTGTGCAAGCCAGTCATCAGTGCGCCGCCGATCGCGTCAGCTTACAAGTGCTGGGCTCCGGTGGCCCGGAATTTACTGATAACCGCGCATCCAGCAGTTACCTGATCAGCCTGGATAACCGCGCCCGAATTCTGATCGATGCCGGTGCCGGCAGTGGCATTAACTTCGAAAAGAGCGGCGCTAAAATTCAGGATCTGGATGCGATTCTGTTTACCCACCTGCATGTTGACCACAGCGCGGATTTGCCAGCATTCATCAAGGCATCATTTTTTACGCCGCGGCGCAGTGATCTGCAGGTATTCGGCCCGGCGGGCAACCGGGTGATGCCGTCCACTACCGCATTCATCCGTAAAAACTTTGGCCCTGAAGGCAGCTATTCATACCTGCAAAACTTTGTTGAACCGGATCAGCGCAGTGCCTATAAAATCCAGGCAACGGACGTCCCCCTGACGCCTCATGAAGTCAGCGATTACACGCTGAATGATGACATCAGCCTGCAGGCGATTCCTGTCAATCACGGACCCATTGCCGCGACTGCCTGGCGGGTAAACATTGCTGGCTGCAGCATCAGTTTCACTGGCGACATGAGCAATCAGTACAAAACTTTCAGCACACTGGCAGAAAACAGCGACATCATCGTCGCCCACAATGCGATTCCTCAGGGCGCAGGCGGGGTTGCAGCCCGCTTACATATGCAGCCCAGTGATATCGGTATCATTGCCGCAGAAGCCAATCCGGGAAAACTGGTGCTGTCGCACCGTATGAACCGCAGCCTGGGTAAGGAAACTGAAACAGAGGCAGAGATTCGTAAGCACTATGATGGCGACATCCTCTTTGCGAACGATCTGGATATTATTCAGCCGGCAAGCCACTGATTCATCCGAATTAACCAAATATCCGGAATAAAAAAAGGCGCTATATGCGCCTTTTCTTTGTGAAAACCTGATCTGTTAAAGCTGTCCCGCCCTTTCCCGGGCCTGCTTAGCCCCGCTGCTGTCACCGCCTTCCCGGCGAATATCCGCAATCAGTAACCATAAGCGGCGCTCCACCTTTGGCTGACCACCGGCCACGGCCACACCTTTCAGTGCCAACTGTTCCGCCTGCAGAAACTGCCCCTGACGCCAGCGAACATCCGCCAGTTGGTAATACACCTGAGGGTCCCGCGGTGCGATCCGCTGGGCACGTTCAAGGCTGGACTGAGCAGAACTCAAAGATCCCTGCTGCTGTTGCTGTGCAGCCGTATTCAGCAGCGCAATCACCGCCGGATTACGCGGCGGTGCCGGTGTCAGCGATGCAGACGTTTTGATCGGTTTAGTGGTCTGGGTAGGTAACACATCAGGCTTCAGCGGCTGACTGTCCAGTGAACGGGACTGGATTTGCCCGCCGTTTTCCACCGGCGTGACAGTACCGATCGGCTGGCTCGGATGAACCGGTGTCACAATCACCCCCTGACGGGAATCTGCCGCCGGACGGGTTTCGCCAACCGTGCTCTGGCCACGCTCTTCAACAACCGGAATGAAATTTGAAGTGGCACAACCGGTCAGCAATACGCTGAATGCCAGAGCGGAGAGTCGAATCAGTGACATGATAAATCCTTATCTGCTGCGAAAAACTGAGCCGGGCTAAAAGCCCTGTATATGTGACCATTATACCGGCCGCAGTTTATACAGCTAGTGCCCGAAAGCTCTCAGGCGGGATAAGTCATGTACATTTATTTCAGCACCGTGCACCGAAATAATGCCGGCACTCTTCATTTCCTTGATCAGCCGGGAAAAGGTTTCCGGCTGCATGCCCAATTGAGAAGCAATCAGTTGCTTCGCCATTGGCAAATCAAAACAGCAGCTCTGGGCGGTCTGATCCGGTGCCAGATTGGACAGATAATGCCCCAGCCGGTGACGGGTATTCTGCAGCGTCAGAGTTTCTATTTCATTAATACGGCGGTGTAATTTCAACGCCATGCTGCCCAGCAAACGTACCGCACACTCCGGCTCGGCCATCAACAGCTTCATATAGTACTGGCGGGGGATCAGCAACACATCTCCCGGTTCCATCCCTTCGGCATTCAACGGATACTTATGCTGGTCAAGAAACATCAGCGCTTCGGCAAATGCCTGGCCTGGGCTGACAACTTCAATGACCTTTGTCTGGCCATCAGGGGAAACCCGGAATAACTTTACCCTGCCACTGAGGACAATATAAAAACTATGCGCTTCGCTTCCCTGATGAAACAGACTCTCGTTGTGCCCCAGGTGCACAATCCGGCAATGGCTGATTAACTCAGCAAATGCCTGATCAGACATCGATGAAAGTAACAGATGCTGTCTCACCTCTGCAGCAATTTCTTCAATCATGATTTACGGGCTCTCGGACTGATTATTTATTAAACGAAAGTCTCCTCATAATAGCAGGCAGTAGGCAGTGCTTATTTAGACACATGTCAAAACCTGTTCAGTTGATGGTAAAAAACCGGGCACAAAAATGAACTTTTTCGCCCTCATTCATATATTCAGTGCCCCGGGCAGAAAAAAGGCCCTTCAGAGAAGAGCCTTTTTAACACTGCAGCGTGTTATTGTTTAACTGCGTTTATCTCAGCCTGATCATCATCCAGTGCTAACTTGTAGCCCAGAGATACATGGTGATAACGGCCGTTAGTGAAGTCATCGTGGATGGCAAAACCGAAGTTATACAGTTTACCCGGTTCGATACTGACATCTCCCGGCTGATCAGACTTCAGCTTACGCTTCACAACAACCGACCAGGTGCCCGCTTTCAGAGACGCTTCCACTTCAGCGCCCTGACCACCGTGCATGGTCCGCTCTGCCAGAATCTGGCCGTCTTCCACTTCATCTGCACCGGACTTGTAGCGCACCAAATCCATATACTGGTTGGCTGCCATTGCCGCGGTGATATCCCCTTCTGATTTCAGCTTATCCCAGCCGCCCAGCGCTTTGCCGCGACGTCCTTTAAGCTCAATCTCGGTACGGGACTCAGTCAGATACTTGGTTACACCGGCATTCAGATCCAGACGGGCTGCCAGCTCAGAGTCTTTCAGCGCCTGATCTTCAGGGGCGAAAGGCATCTCGTCAGCATCTGCGTGACAGGTTCCCCAGCAACCGGCACGGTCAGCGTATTCAGCCTCATCGGTGGCGACCATGAAGGCCAGCTTCATTGGGTTCGCAGGGTCCATCTTACCGCCTTCAACGAACGGCACCGGTGCGTGATCCCCGTCTGCCCAGTTAAAGCGCAGGTACAGGTATTCATCATCATGAGTGGCATTGATTGTGACCGGAATGCTGCCCCGCTTACCCGGGATCAGATTCGGCTCCAGTTCTTTTTCACTCTCACCGCTGACGATCAACTGGCCAATGGTCTCTGTTTCTTCACCGTGACATTCAACACAACGGTCACCTTTGGTAAAGGCACGCTTACCACCGTGTTTACGGCCCAGGATCCATTCCATTGACGCGGTACCCGGATAGAACACAGTAATATCGGACGCGCTGGCTTTACCCCAGTCAACATTAATATTACTGGCTGCCGCCGGTACGGCGCCCACAGAGGCTACATTATTTTGCGCATCAGCAATCAGCCGTTCATTCTCAGCTTTCAGGGCAGCAACCGCACGGTTGATGGCCGCTTCGCTGTCTGCTTTGGCTTCTGCCGCCAGTGCCGCTTCCTTCGCTTCAACACGTGCCAGACCTTCCAGATATTCTTTTGGAATTTCACGGACGTATTTCGGATTCGGCGCTTCAATGGCTTCCAGCTCTTCGTCAGTCAGTTGGTCTCTGACGTTATGGTGCGCAATGCCTTTATGGCAGTCGATACAGGTTTGTCCTGTTTCAAAGGAATTCATGTGCTGCTTACGGGCACGGGGTTTCTGGAATTCCGGATTCATCGATTCAAAGTTGTGACAGTTACGGCACTCTCTGGAATCGGTAGTTTTCATCGCCGACCAGACATTTTTCGCAAGGTCCAGACGGTGTTCTTCAAATTTTTCAGGAGTATCAATTTTGCCTGTCGCCCAGTAGAACAGCTCTCTGGAGGCTTTAATCTTACGCACCACCTTGTGAATCCACGGACGGGGTACGTGACAGTCAGGACAGCCGGCTCTTACACCGGTACGGTTTGAATAATGGATGGTTGGCTTGTATTCCTGAAATACATTATTTTCCATCTCATGACAGCCAATGCAGAACTCAGTGCTATTGGTTGCTTCCATAGCAGTGTTGAAACCGCCCCAGAAAATAATACCAACAACAAAAAATACCAATGCACCGGCAGCGGTTACGCCCAGCACACGGCGGCGGGACCAGAAACCAGAATTGCTTGATGTATTTATATCCATAATCAACTCTAACCAAAGCGAGGTGAGCGGGCATGACTTACGCCATGCCCGCATTCAGGGTTTACAGGGAGTGACTAGGTTTTATGGTTCATACGGTTGTAAACGTTGAACTTACCGGTAGGAGTTGTCAGGCCTTTAATACGGGACTTCTCTTCAAGAGTCTTCGCATCATAAACCACGATTTCACCGGTAGGGTTCTTGCTGTCTGTACGGTTCCAGACAGATACCCATACTTCAGAACCATCTTCGTTAAACTCCATGTGCAGTGCCGCTTTACCCGGCTCTTCAGTTACACGGATTGTCTTAACGATCTCACGGGTATCTTTATCAAATACCTGTACTGACTGCTGAATTTCCGGCTCAGGGTGCTTGATCTGGTCAGCCCAAACGTACTGTGATGTCGGATGGGTACGGATGAATGCACCGGCACCATCAGTCTCAACTTCGTAGCACAGCTTCCAGGCTTTATCAGCGTTGCTGGCAGGATCGTTACCCCAAACAGATACCAGACCGGTACCTAAGTGAGTGGTGCCGCCAACAGGGCCACACTCTTTGTCGTTCCAGTTAGCACCAGGACCAGGGTGTGGCAGTGAATCAACATCAATCTGAGCTTCTAACTTACCGGTTTCAGTATCAACGATGACCATCTTGTTTGAAGCGTTAGCCGCAATCTGGAAGTAACGACCGGTTGGATCGTAGAAACCGTCATGCAGGAATTCAGAAGATGCAATTGAAGTAATGGTTAAGTTATCCAGATCGCTGTAATCAACCTGCAACATCTGGCCGGTTTCTTTAACAGCAACGGTGAACTCAGACTTGTTAGGAGAAGTGTAAACAGCCGCGACACGCGCTTCGTTAACAAACTCACCCTTAGTGTTATAGCCACGGGTTGTGATCACTTTCAGCGGATTCAGTGTCACCGCATCCATGATGACGAAATGCGCAGGCCAGTAACCACCGGCAACAACGTATTTGCCATCGCCTGAAACAGCGATGTCACGGGCGTCATAAGCCATCTTGGTTTCAGCAACCAGCATCTTGTCAGGGGTCTGCCACAGGTCGATCTTGTTCACCTTACCGTCACGGCCAATGGTGTACCAGAAACGGCCGATGTCTTCCGCGTGATCAATCTTGTGATGCTCAGTACCCTTGATTACGTGTACTGCGTAACCGGTGTTGATGTGGGTAATAATTTCTTTGGTATCACCATCAATGATTGCCGCTTTACCGGCATCACGTTCGATAACCACGAAGAAGTTCTTCCAGTTACGGCCGTGCAGCGGTTTAGTTGGGTAATCTTTTGGCGCAACGTACTCTTTGGTATGAGAACGCATTTGCTCCAGTGACATTTCAGGTGGCACCGGTGGCTCCATCTGAATGAAGGTTGCCAGGTTAGCAATCTCTTCTTTAGAGAAGATGTCATCGAAGTTGTTCATACCGCCTTCTGTACCGTAGGCAATAATCTTCTCCAGACGTTCCTGACCTTTCTTCAGGGTTTCTTTTGGCTCAAGGTTCTTACCGGTAGCGCCTTTACGCAAAACACCGTGACAACCAGCGCAACGCTGGAAGTACTGCAACTGTGCTTTAGCAAAATCTGCTTCAGATAAGGTAGGCTCAGCAGCAACAGCAGACATGCTCAGTGCTCCTGATGCCATACCGATAGCCAGGCCAATGGTGGATAATCCATACTTGAGTGTTTTCATCGAACAGCTCTCCAGCGGTTATTTACGTTTTTCGTTTGGCTAAATAACTTCTACTGGATGCACTATTAATCAAACTGGCAACAAAAAAACTGACTATGGTCAAGTTTAAAAACTTTTTATCATTTTTTTGCTATTTAAACGGAACTCTGTCTTTTTATTTAATAAGAACTCTGCTATTAGTTTTTATTATTCCAAAATACCAAACCTGCTATAAAACGGTTATCAAAAACCGGCATTAATCATTAATATCAACAAGTTAGATAGATCACGAAAGACGCCAGAGCTTACTCAGGCAGGGGAAACTCTGTGTAATTAAACAGAGTATTCTAAAGCGATGCATGCGAATAAAAACAGTCCATTCATGCCAGTATTACAATAAGTGCACTGGATTTATTCGCAAATTTTTCTAATGACTGGTACCCGCAGAACGGGTTATTTTATTGTGCACATTATATTTACCGACCGGCTTTTTCATCGGTAAACGTTTTACTTCCTCCAGTGTCTCGGCATCGTAGACAATAATTGCACCGTCCATTTCCCAGATACTGAGCAGCGCAAAGCGGCCGTCTTTGGTGAATTCTATATGTCCGGAGGTTTTGCCCGGCTCAGGCTTCAGGGTTTTAACGATCTCCAGAGTTTCCTTATCGATCACGTGCATGACGTCTTTATCCGGCCCGACAAAAACATCCACCCAGGCGTAACGGGAATTTTCATGGCTGCGCATAAAGAATCCCGGCCCTTTGGTATCGATCTTCTTAATCGTCTTCCAGTTTTGCGTATCAATAAAGGTAACCGTGTGTTCCTTCAGATTGGGCGTGGCCAGTACAGTCGTATCCTGATATGGCCAGGTAATCCCGGATCCCAGATGAGGCATGCCGGTCAGATCAAGATCCGCCGCTTTTTGCTGGCTGTTCAGATCAATCACCTGACCATTCTTCGCGTTTCGGGCAGCCCCCATGATGTGGTTATATGCCTGATCGAAGAAGAAGTCGTCCAGATAGTCATCCATTTTAATGCGGGTCACCTGTAACGGTGTTTCCGGGGCATAACTGATTTCCCAGACTTCTTTAAAGTCTTTCAGGGCAGCGATAAAACTCTGCCGGGGAGCAGCAGCATATACCGCACTGACCCGGGAACTTTCTCCCTGTTCATCCGCCACCGGAATAGTCTTTACAAAGCTCAGGTCAGTGGCATCCAGCACCACCAGCGTATGGGGCAGATAATTCCCTACCAGCACATAGCGGTCATCCCCGGACACGGCCACATTACGGGCATTGATACCTGCACGGACTTCCGCCACCACTTCCAGGTTATACATATCATATTTCGTCACCCAGCCATCCCGGGATGCAAAATAGACAAAACGGCCATCCGACGTATACTTCGGCCCGCCGTGTAAAGCGTAGCGGGACTTAAAGCGGTGAATGGGTTCAAAGGTATCACCGTCCAGTACCGAGACATGGTGATCGCCTGCTTCCACCACCAGAAACACGTTCAGCGGATCTGCGGTATACACCGGCGTTGCAGTGCTGGCATCACCGGTTACCAGATCCGGCTTATAGATCACATGGCTATCTTTAATCGCCTGTTCACTCCACTGCGGCACTTCTGCCAGTGGGGTATAGATATAGTCCGCCAGACTGGCAATTTCCGCTTCACTGAGCACATTGCCAAACGCCGGCATTTGTGTGGCGGGCAAGCCGTTGGTGACCGAGTTCACCGCCGCCTTTTTTCTCACCCGCTTTAAGTTTTCCGGCAACAGTGCCGGGCCAATCAGACCAAGCCGGTCTGCGCCATGACAGGCGGCACAGTTTTGCTGATACAGCTGTGCCGGATCCGGTTCAGCTGCGGCAACCGCCCCGCTGAGCAATAACGGCAGCAAGACAGAAAGATGTTTAGCTGGCAAAGCGAATCCTCCGCACATTCAGATCCATTTTTACGGGTTTTTCTGCTTCATAGTCCGCCAGATTAACCCCCAGCTCCTGATCATCCAGATAGCAGGCAGGATCTTCCCACCATGGATCACCGGTTGTCTGGAACGCCCGGACACGGGTATTTCCGCCACAGACATCCTTATAAGTACACACGCCGCAGCGGCCGCCCAGGCAACGTTCTTCAGCTTTAAAACCGGCCATCAGCGGATCACTGGTATCCTGCCAGATTTCTGAAAACGGCCGTTCCAGCACATTGCCCAGGTTGTAATTCCACCAGAAGGTATCCGGATGTACATTGCCCAGATTATCGATATTGGCCACATTGACACCGGAAGAGTTACCGCCCCACTGGGACAGTTTGGCCCGCATATGTTCGTAGCGGTCCGGAAAATGGCGCTGCACCCAGTGCAGGAAATACACACCGTCAGCATCGTTATTGCCGGTCACAAACTCCCGGTGACGGCCTGCCTGAACATCTTCCCAGCAGCGTTCGAACAGCAGATCCAGCGCTTCGCGGGTAATCTGATGAACCGCATCATGCCCCCGGTGACGGTTACCCCGGCCGCCGTAATTGAGGTGAGACAAGTAGAACTTGTCGACCTTTTCCTCATCCATCACATCCAGCAGGTAGGGTAATTCATGGGAGTTATCCTGAGTGATGGAGAAGCGCATACCGACTTTAATACCCGCTTCCCGGCACAGTTGCAACCCTTTGAAAGACGCGTCAAACGCCCCCTGTTTCTGGCGAAACTCATCATGGGTTTCCCGCACACCGTCAATGCTTATCCCCAGGTAGTCGTATCCCACTGCGGCCAGCGCTTCGATGTTGGATTCATCGATCAGGGTGCCGTTGGTAGACAGCGCCACATAGAAGCCCATGGCTTTAGCCTGATGAGAGATATCCAGAATATCCGGACGCAATAACGGTTCACCGCCGGATAAAATCAGCACCGGCACTTTAAAGCTGCGCAGATCTTTCATGACATCCACAACCTGAGTGGTCGTAAGTTCGCCGGGAAAATCTACGTCGGCAGAAATTGAATAACAGTGTTTACAGGCAAGGTTGCAGCGGCGCACCAGATTCCAGATAACCACCGGGCCCGGCGGGTTACGCTTAGGGCCTATCGGAGTTGGATTGACAAGCTCCTGCATATACTGAGAGATACGAAACATGGTTCAGCCTCCAATGCGGATTCCGGTTTTCTTTAAGATTCGGCTACTGAACAGAACATCTCTGCGACGGCAGTGCTCTCCCAGTAAATCCGCTATTTTTTGTGCTTTTTCAATGACTTCTTCGCGGCTGCGACCGTGCACCATGGCAAACAGGTTGTACGGCCAGTCAGGCAAAAACCGCGGGCGGTGATAACAGTGGCTGACATAATCCAGCGCCCCGATCATTTCCCCCAGTTCATGCACCTTCTCATCGGGTACATCCCAGACGGACATACCATTGCCGGTATAGCCCAGCCGGTAATGATTCGGCACCGCGCCGATACGTCGGATGCGGCCGTCATCCTGCATAATTCTGATCCGCTGCATCAGCAGTTCGGCATCAATATCCAGTTCAGCAGCGATCTGCTTATACGGCTCGGCTATCAGGGGCAATCCGGCCTGGGTTTTAAGAATAATGTCCCGGTCCAGCACCTGTAATTCTGCGTCAGATTTCAAAATACAGCCCCACATAAAACTCGTGTAATTTAGGCATATTCCGGACTATCAGGCCGGTTTCAGCTTCTATAGCCGCCAGAGTGTCTTCCAGTTCCTGCCAGCTCTCAGTGGCGGCCACAAACCACATATTCAGTTCATGATCCCGCTCATAATTGTGTGCCACCTGGGGAAAGGCATTCACCTGCTCAGCCACTTCATCGAACCGCGCCTGAGGCACCGCGATAGCACACAGGCTGACAGCACCGTCAAAGCGGTCAGCGTTATACAGAGGGCCAAAACGGCTGAGGATTTTATCTTCGCGTAACCGCTGTAACCGGCTGATCAGCTCACCTTCTGTCGTACCGAGCTGTTCAGCCACCACCGCAAAGGGATGATCACACACCGGAAAACTGCGTTGCAGCGTATTGATAATGCGCTTATCCAGCGCATCCAGCGCGTCAGCCGGAGCGACGGTATTCAGGTCGTTCATCGCAACACCGCCTGTTGATGTGTATCTTCCTGAACGATGTATTTCGCACCGCACTGCTTAAACCGTTGCAGTGAAAACAACACTTCGTAAGGGGTATCTTTCAGCGCCAGTTTATCCACCAGATCATCCACGTAAGCCATCACTTCATCACGGCTTTTGCCATGAATCATGCTGAACAGGTTATACGGCCAGCGCGGCTTGATTCTGGGGCGCTGATAACAAAGGGTTACCTTCTGCTCGGCACTCAGTTGCTGTCCCAGTTCATCTACCTGATCATCCGGCACGTCCCACACCAACATCGCATTGGCCCGGTAGCCCAGCTCATGATGGCGGACAATCACGCCAAAACGGCGAATAATGCCCGCAGACTGCATTTCTGAAAGTGTCTCAATGACGGTGTCTTCCGAGAGTCCGAGCTGTTCGCCGACCGTCAGGTAAGGCCGTTCTGTGAGTGGCAGCCCGGTCTGAATTGCTGCAATCAGTGAACCGTGTAAGGCAGGATCAAAGCTGCAGTCGGTATTTTTCTGCGCCGGACTGGTGGCAACTTTTTGTTTGTCGCCGGCATCCATCCGGAAGCCCAGATCAATGTGATATTCCTTCAGCAGAGGCAGGCTCATCACCTCATAGCCGCTGCGGGATTCAATACCGCCAAGCACCTGCTGCAGCTTTTCCTGATCCGCTGCGACAGCGACAAACCACAGATTCAGCCGGTGCTCACGCTCATAGTTATGGTTCACTTCCGGGTAGCCATTCACCAGCGTGGCCACCTCGGTCAGCATCTCCTGCGGCACGCTCATCGCAGCCAGAGTACTGCTGCCGAGCATACGGGGCTTGAAAACCGGACCGACCCGGCTGACCTTACCCCGCATCAGTAATTCAGCGAGCAGGTCCCGGACAGTCTGGCTGTCAGACCCCAGCTCGCTGGCCAACTGGTCATAAGGTTCAGGCACCAGCGGAAAGTTACGCTGATAGTTATTCAGTAATCGTTGTTCCAGGCTACTCATGATCATAACCCTATGGTGTGAGCACGGTTGGTAAAGAAGATGCCGGACGGTTTTTCCACCGGTAACTGATCAAGTTTTTCAAAACTTTTGGTGTCGTAAATCTGTACCTGATCATCATCCCGGACAGACGCCCAGACTTTGTCTCCCTTCGGCGTAAATTCCATATGCAATACGGCTTTACCCGGCTTCAGTGTTTGGATGATTTCCTGACTTTCGGTATCAATTACCTGCAGGGTATCGTTATTGGGGTAAGCAAAATTCACCCACATATGCCGTCCGCCCGGCCGGGCCATGACAAAAATTGGCTGGCCATGGACCGGGATCTTGCCGACCTGCTGCCAGCTTTTACGGTCCACCACGATCACCTGGTTATGGCCCACTGCAGGTACAAAGGCGTAATCCCCTGCAATCGCCCAGCCTTCCAGATGGGGCATCTTATACACCGGCAGTTTCTCTTCGCCGCGGCCATAGCCATCCAGAATCCGGCGGGCACCTTTTTCCGGATACCACAGATCCACCAGCGCCATGCCATCTTCGCCAAACAGACCGGCGATGTAATAGCGACCGTCCGGGGTAATCAGCGCGTCGTAAGGCTGACGGCCGATGTCTGTAAATTTGGTAATTTGAGGGGTTGCCGGCTCAGAAACATCAGCAATCCAGATCTCATCGGATTCATAGAGGCTGAACACAAAGCGGTTATCCGGCGCATCCACCAGCCCGACCACTTTAGATTGCACACCGTTCGCCCCGACCGCCGGGATATCAGCCACCAGCGCCAGTGTCCGGGCATTGAAGATTTTCACGCCGCCGGGCTCATAGTTTGAAACCGCGACCAGCGTGCCGTCTTCAGAGATTGCCCCACCAATGCTGTTACCGCCCTGTAACACCCGCTTATCAATTTTGCCGCTGAGGATATCCACCTTGGTTAATCCACCGTCCCTGCCGAACACATAGGCGAAACGTTCATCACGGGAAAACACGATAGAGGCATGGGATAAATCCCCCAGCCCTTCAACCTGATAAAGCTGCGAGCCACCGGTATGTTCCACCACCTGCACACTGCCGGTAGCACGTTCAATAATGACACCCAGATCCCCGGTACCACGGGCTTCGGCAGCATGGCTGACAGAAGCAAAGCTGATTAACAGCGGTACCACACAGCAGCTAAGCGCATGCCGGCGCCAGTTCTTAATATTCATGAATCAACACCTTCCTTAAGTGCGTCTACCAGCCAGCGGATATCATCATCACTGAGAATGCCCTGCCAGGGAGGCATTGGCGTTCCCTGACGGCCATAGCTGATGACATGAAAAAGATATTCTTCCGGTTTGTTACTCAGAACATCCGGGGTTAATGCCGGCCCCAGCCCTCCTTTGAGGGTCATCCCGTGGCAGGAGCCACAGTCATGTCTGAGTAAGTGGGACAGCTCTGCCTGCCGCTCTGCGCTTAGGGCTGCTGGCTGTACACCGTCAGCGGACGAGCCGGCCTGCGCCAGGCTCAGAGTGGAAAAGCAGATAGTCAGAACAGCTAAATACTTCATATTCTTCACATCTCCCTTTTACAGCGGATAAATTACATCTGACTCAGGGACTGTTGCTCTATCGGCTCAGCAGCCGGCTCAAACCAGTCCAGTGTTGCCGCCAGATTCACCACATCCCCAATCACGACCATGGCCGGGGGTGCAATGCCGGCTGCAGCCGTATCTACCACCAGATGGGCAAGATCAGTTACAACCCTGCGCTGTTGTGGCGTAGTGCCTTTTTCGATGACCGCCACCGGTGTGGATGCGGGACGGCCTGCCGCCAGAACTGCATTCACAATCGGCGTCAGATTCGCCAGCCCCATATACACCGCCAGGGTGCAGCGGCTGTCGCTGAATGCGCCAAGATCCAGTTCAAGTCCTTCGTCATTCTGGCGATGGCCGGTCACAATGTGCACGCCGTCGGCCACACCACGGTGAGTCAGCGGAATACCGGCATAAGCCGCACAGGCCATTGCTGATGTAATGCCGGGCACAATTTCAAAACGGACATTGTTCTGAGTCAGCACCGCCGCCTCTTCGCTGCCACGGCCAAAAATAAACGGATCGCCGCCCTTCAGACGCACAATATGGCGGTAGCCTTTTGCCAGTTTGACCAGCAGCTGATTGATTTCATCCTGCGGCAGGGAATGACGGCCAGTGGCCTTACCCACATAAATACGGGCGACACCTGCCGGAATCTGGGCAATGATTTCTTCAGACACCAGGCGGTCATACACCACCGCATCAGCCTCGCGGATCAGGCGCTGTGCTTTCACAGTCAGTAACTCAGGATCGCCGGGACCGGCACCCACCAGATATACACAGGCATTGCTCTTAAGGCTGCGTGTTTTATTCTCCTTAGCAGACGGAGAATTATCAGTTTCAGGCAAGCTCATATCACATTCCTTCTGACTGTGATTGGAAGACAAATCCAGTGTACGCAGCAGCCCTGTCAGCCACATTGACAAAAATCAAAAGATTATAAATTAGCTGAAAGCGTGTCCGACCCGCCAAATAAATACTTGCAAAACAACAAGTAACAAGCCGGACAGCGATTTAAGGAAACAACAAAAGAAATGCGTATCAGCTCTGGCTGTACCAGTCCAGCCGGTCACGCAGGGCAACTACCTTACCGATGATAATCAGCGCCGGCGGCTGAAAATCAGTCACCGCTGCCTGATCAGCAATATCCGCAAGGGTACCGGTCAGAATACGCTGCTCGGGCAAGGTACCGTTTTCCACCAGCGCAATTGGCATTCGCGGAGACATACCATGACGCATCAGCTGTTCACAGATCTGTGTCAGGCTCAGCAGCCCCATATAGATCACCAGCGTCTGGTGTTCACGCACCAGCTCCGGCCAGGGTAAATCGCAGTGACCATCCTTCAAATGCCCGGTCACGAAACGGACAGACTGGGCATAGTTCTGATGGGTCAGCGGGATGCCGGCGTATGCCGCACAGCCGGACGCCGAGGTAATGCCCGGCACCACCTGAAAGGGAATATCTTCCGCCATCAGCTCACCGATTTCTTCGCCACCCCGGCCAAAAATAAACGGATCACCGCCCTTCAGCCGCAATACCCGCTTGCCCTCTTTCGCCAGCTTAACCAACAAGGCATTAATGTCTTCCTGAGAAATCACGTGCTGGTTGCAGTTTTTCCCGACGAACACCCGGTCAGCGTCCCGGCGACACAGGTCCAGCACCCGGTGGGATACCAGACGGTCATACACAACCACATCTGCCTGCTGCATCAGCCGCAGGGCTTTAAACGTCAGCAAATCAGGGTCACCCGGCCCGCCGCCGACCAGATAAACCTCGCCGTCAGAATGGCCCGTACTGCCCTCTTCCAGAGCTTGCTCCAGCAAACGCTCAGCCTGACGGTCCTTGCCGGCAAATATCATTTCAGCCACCGGCCCCTGCAGGACAGACTCCCAGAATACCCGGCGCTGATTCAGGGTTTCAAAACGGGCTTTCACCTGCTCACGGAAACGCCCGGCCAGCTGCCCCAACCGCCCGTAACTGGCTGGAATCATGGACTCCAGCTTGCCCCGCAGCAGACGGGCCAGAACCGGTGACTGTCCACCACTGGACACCGCCATAACAATGGGTGAACGGTCAATGACCGCAGGAATGATAAAGTTACTCAGGGCTGGCTTATCCACAACATTCACCGGCAGCCCCTGCTGTTTGGCATCAGCAGAAACCTGTTCATCCACAGCCTGATCCTCGATGGCCGAGATAACCAGCACCACCCCTTCCAGATGGGCGGCCGTGTAGTCGGTCGGGTAATACTCGCCGCCGTGTTCATGAATCAGGGTTTCAAGATCCGGACACAGTTGCGGTGCAACGACACAGAGTTTAGCGCCCGCGCTGACCAGTAAACTGGCTTTACGCAGTGCGACATCCCCACCGCCAACCAACAGGCAGCGTTGTTGCTGAAGATTATAAAAAATTGGCAGAAAATCCATTGACCGGCCCCCTGGCAAAGATCAGACATGCAAAGCTCGTAAGAAATGCCCGTAAACCGATGTCCGTAAACGGCAGCAATTTAAAGGCACTGTTTGCACATCAGCCTAAACAGACAGGGGGATTTGCGCCTTGATGCATATCAATCAGCAGTTGGCAGCTGACTCAGTGTTCCAGCAGCTTGCCAGTAAGTTTCAGATACAGTTGCGGCAGCTTTTTCGGTAACTGGGTTGCCCGGTGAATAAAGGTGTATCCCTGACGGCCAAACAGATATGGCAGATACTGATTAGCCTGCTCATCAATGGTGATACAGAATGGTACCAGCCCCATGCTGCGGGCTTCCTGAATCGCCTTACGGGTATCTTCAATACCGTGCCGGCCTTCATAGCGGTCAAGGTCGTTAGGCTTACCATCAGTCACCAGCAAGAGCAGTTTTTTCTCCGCCGGCTGCTTCGCCAACAGTGCCGACGCATGACGGATAGCGGCCCCCATGCGGGTATAAAAGCCCGGTGAAATATCAGCGATACGGCCACGTACCGTGTCGTTATAAGTTTCGCCGAAATCCTTCAGACAGTTAAAGCGGACATGCTCCCGCCGACGGGAGGAAAAACCGTGAATGGCGAACTGATCCTCGCTGGCATGCAGGCTTTCTGAAAACAGATAGAGGCTGTCACGGATCACATCTATCACCTGACAGTCATCTTCCGCATTCTGAGTGCCCACCCAGGCATCTGTGGATAACGACAGATCCGCCAGCAACAGGCAGGACATGTCCCGCTGTAACCGCCGTTTCTGGCTGTATAAGCGGCCATCATCGCCCTTTCCGGTCGCCAGTGCAGTGCGGTGCTGAAGGTAGGCATCAATGTCCAGTTCATCGCCGTCATACTGACTGCGTAACCGCACGGAACGGTTAGTCAGCATTTCAAACTGACGGCGCAGACGCCGGGCTGTTGTCTGTAAGTGAGCCGGTAAATCACTGGCCTGCGCATTTCGGCTTTGCATCGGAATGATACAGCTGTAATCCGGCAGCAATACCTGCCGTTTATAGTCCCACTCCGGATAGCGGATACCTTCGCCGAGGGGAATATCGTCTTCCTGAGCGGATGGCAGATCCAGATCAAACTTAATCCGGCTTGCCACCGGTGTACTGTCCTGGGTGACGGACATTTTGTCGATATCATTGGCAATGGATTCGGCCTGATCCAGGTCATCCTCGTCTTCAGAGCCCCGGTCCATCTGACAAAACTCAGCATAGGAAAACAGATCAGCCTCGTGCCGTACCCCCAGTGTGGTACCGTTCTCCTCGGGCTTTTCCACCCGCTCCGCCTGACGGCGGCGCTGTTCACCCTGTTTACTCTGCCCCTGCGAAGAATCCCGGTCTTTGCCGTTATCTTCACTGTGCAACCCTTCCGCCCGGGGCGGATTCGGGTGCAACCACAAAGGTACCGGATCCGGTGCAAAATCATCCGCCGGCAATTCTGTTACCGAGCCCGGCTCACGTAACGCCTGATACACCGCCGACAACACCGCTGCCTGACCGCTGTGCTTCAGTTCAGCAGGATCACGCAGCCGGAGAAACGCATCCACCAGCCGCTGATAACGGGGCTTCAGCCCGGGATACAATGACAGGGTTTGCAGGCAGCGCTGCTGGTTATCCACCAGCCAGTTCATCCCCAGATGCACTTCAGCCGTTGCCGGCGTACCCGCCAGTGCTGCCAGCCAGAAATACAGTTCGCGGTTCAGTTCTGCCTGTGGAAAAACATCCAGACGCTGTGGCAAATAAAGACAACGTTCGTCATACCAGGCCAGCTCAACCTTACTGCCGGTACCGGCCACCCGGTGCAGCCAGTTACGGCGGGCACGGTGCAGAGTCGGTGTGGTGGCACTGATCGTCAGGCCACTGTCTCCGCCCAGCCCGCGGTAGAAAACCCCCAGAGCAGCTTTGACATCATCCAGCTGAACCGCCGCCTCAGGATATCCCTGATACGCCAGTTTAGTGATCCACTTATCCCATATCTGACCGACCCGCTCTTCCATTACTGCCTCTTCGCTAACCGCCTGATTTGAATATTACGCTGCGCCAAAGGTTGCCTGCGCCAGCTCCATTAAGCCGACAACGGTCTGGGCATCGTCGGTCAGCGGTTCGATCATACCTGCCCGGCACGCCTGTAACGGATCAAAGCCTGCTGCAATCAGCGTGGCTGTGTAGACCAGCAAGCGGGTACTGGCGCCTTCTTCCAGATCCTGATCTTTCAGTTCCCGGAGGCTGTTCGCCAGCGCTACTAAACGGGTCGCGATGGCCTCATCAACACCGGTTTCATGCACGATGACGGCCGTTTCTTCAGCCGCTGGCAGGTAATCAAAGCTCATCGACAGAAAACGCTGCCGGGTACTCGGCTTCATCCCCTTGAGTACATTCTGATAGCCCGGGTTATAAGACACGATCAGCATAAAATTATCCGGGGCTTCCAGCACCTCACCGGTCCGGTCGATCGGCAGAATACGCCGGTCATCTGTCAGCGGGTGAATAACCACGGTGGTATCTTTACGGGCTTCCACGACTTCATCCAGATAACAGATGCCCCCTTCACGTACCGCGCGGGTCAGGGGACCGTCGCTCCAGACGGTGCAGCCATCGCCGATCAGATGGCGGCCAACCAGATCCGAGGCACTGAGGTCATCATGACAGGCGACCGTGTGCAGCGGCAGGCCAAGCTTTTCAGCCATATAACTGATAAAACGGGTTTTACCGCAACCGGTCGGCCCTTTCAGCAATACCGGCAACTGGTGTTCATAAGCGTGCATAAACAGCGCTTCTTCATTGCCCTGTGGCTGATAAAAAGCAGCAGAGCCTGCCGCGGAAGTATCGATGGTTGTCAGATTATTCATCACATATTTCTCCATACGGCAAACGCCGCTGTTCGCCGCGAAGCGATCTGAGCGGTTGCTCAAAACAGATAAGTCACACTCACAATCACCCCGATCACCGGAGCGTATGCCAGTAACATAAAACGCCATACCCGCGGAGCTTTTCTGAGCCCCATAAAATAATCCACAACACAGAATGCTTTCACTGCACTGGCAGACAGAATAAGCACAACTGCTGCGAAGGTAATGGCACCATTCTCGCCGAAATATGCCATGGCGACCGTGACCAATATCAATAATATCCAGATACTGTCTGTTAAACGTGCTTCGCTCATAAGAGATATACCAAAGGAAAGAGTACTAACCAGAGAAGGTCTACCATGTGCCAGTAACTGGCTCCGCTTTCAAATTCATTCATACAGCCGTCGCGGTACCTTCCGCGCCCGTTCTGCACCATCAGCCATACCAGCACCAGCATGCCCAGAATGACGTGAAACATATGAAAGGCTGTCAGGCCGTAATAAAAGAAGTAAAAGTCGTTGGTTCCCAGATCAAACCCCAGCGCTGCCGAATGCTGATATTCTGAGCCTTTTATCCACAGATACACGCAGGCAGAGACCAGTGCCAGCAACAGAAAAACATTACCACCGGCCTGCCCCCGGTGTACCTTCAGCTGGGCACGGGCCACAAACCAGCTACTTGTCAGTAATGCCAGCGTATTGCCCACGCCGGCCAGCACACTCAATTGTGCCTGCCCTTCAGCAAACATATCCGGAAAGCGCAGCCGGGTAATGGCATAGAGAATAAAGAACAGTGCAAAAACACTCAGTTCAGCAAGGATAAACAGCCAGACGGCGAAGTCCCCGGGCAACTGTCTGATATTAATGTCGGCCTGCGCGGTCATTTCTGGGCTCCTATATCAACACTGGGAATAATTTTATCCGCATCAGAACTGCGTCGCGGATCGCCGTTACCCCAGTGCAGCAGGCTGCCGTCAGGGTTATCTTTCTGCACCTGGTTACAGGCCTGAATACATTCGCTGCACTGGGTGCAGGTAAACTTCTTCCGCTTGATACTGCGGGCAGGCAAACGCATCGGACAGGCTTTATCACAGGCTTTATCGCAGTCTTTACACAGCGCGGCACGGCCGGCATCGAAGCTCACCATCAGCGCTTTAGGATTCATCATCCAGACCAGGCTCTGAAACACACCCAGTGCACAGCCAAATTTACAGAACAGATGACGGGCAAACAGAAAATCAATGGTAAACAGGGCGGTGGCCACACCTAAAAACAGCCAGCTGGTAAACCCCAGCTCACCGGTTAATAAATCCTGATAAAGCTCCAGCGGCGGCAACAGATACCCCAGCAAACCGACCGCCCAGGTAAAGGCGATAAGCACCGCGACGATGACAAGAATCAGCCAGGAAGACACACTGTGAGGCTTTGAACCGGCTTCCCAGATAGTCGGCCGTCCCAGCAGCTTTTCCATCCGGCCGTTAATCAGTTCAACCACTGAGAAATGCGGACACAGCCAACCGCAATAGAGCCGCCCGAAGCGGTAAGCAATCCAGATACCCGCTGCAATCAGTATTACCGCAGGTAACAGCACCCGCAGCAAAATCTGCAGTGCGGCGTCATTCCCCTGAATCGATTCCAGCCCCAGACTCAGCGGATAGGTAAAAATTACGAAATGGCCGGCGGTCAGATCGTAACGGAAAATATCCAGAACCGGCGCAACGAGAAACAGCGCAAAGAATGCGCTGCGGGTCAGAGTTCTTAAGCGTTGGTTTGGCTGCTTCATGACGACACTCCGACAAACAAACCCTCCCCGCGAAGGGGAGGGATACTGCTTACTTAACTTACTTAACTTGCTCTGCTTACTCTACTAATGTCTGCTCGGCAGGCTTCAGACGGGCTTCTTCACCCTTCACAAAGAAGCTTACGATGTAGACGATCAGGCCAAGCAGGAAGATCACACCGGCAACCTCACGCAGCCAGTAGAACAGCTCGATCTTATCCTGCACTATCATGAACGGCAGCGGTGTATCGCTGAAGCGTTGCAGGTAAACCTGCAGGATACCTGCGCCGGTCAGGAACAGAGTGATGAAGACCATGGAAACAGTCATCAGCCAGAAGCCCCACATTTCTGTGACCTGAGACTTGTTGCTGTTCGCCGCTTCACGTCCGTTCAGCATTGGCATCGCATAAGAGATCATAGTCAGTACGATCATTACGTATGCACCGTAGAAGGCCATGTGACCGTGTGCAGCAGTAATCTGCGAACCGTGGGTGTAGTAGTTAACCGGCGCCAGCGTGTGCAGGAAGCCCCATACACCGGCACCCAGGAAGGCCATTACACCGGTACCCAGCGCCCACAGAACCGCCACACGGTTCGGGTGCTGACGACGACGCTTGTTCACCATGTTGAAAGCAAACAGAGTCATCATGAAGAACGGAATCGGTTCCAGTGCAGAGAACACTGAGCCTACCCACAACCAGTACTCAGGTGTACCGATGAAGAAGTAGTGGTGACCGGTACCCAGCAGACCTGTAATCAGAGCCATTGCGATGATCACGTACAGCCACTTCTCGATCACTTCACGGTCAACACCGGTTACCTTGATAAGTGTGAAGGCCAGGATTGCACCCAGGATCAGTTCCCATACACCTTCAACCCACAGGTGAACAACCCACCACCAGAACATCTTATCCAGCACAGGGTTATGCGGGTTATAGAAAGAGAACAGGAAGAATACCGCCAGTCCTACCAGACCCAGGAACAGCACCATGGTGATAACAGTCTTACGGCCACGTAACAGTGTCATACCCACGTTGAACAGGAAGCCCAGCGCCACAATCACAATACCGATTTTGGTAATGGTTGGCTGTTCAAGGAACTCCCGCCCCATGGTTGGCAACAGATCATTGCCGGTCAGCTCTGCCAGACGTGCATAAGGCACCGCCAGATAACCTACAATGGTCAGCGCACCGGCCACCAGGAAGACCCAGAACAGGAGCATTGCCAGCTTCGGCGAATACAGTTCGGTTTTAGACTCTTCAGGCACCATGTAATAGGTGGACCCCATAAAGCCGAACAGCAACCAAACGATCAGTAAGTTGGTGTGTACCATACGGGCCACGTTGAACGGAATTTCCGGGAACAGGAAATCACCGATCACATACTGAAGCCCCATAATCAGGCCGAACAGGATCTGTCCGACGAACAGGCCAATTGCCGCAATAAAATACGGTTTGGCTACACTTTGAGATTGATACTTCATAATCGTCCCTTACCCTTGAACATTAGGTGGCCAGTCATTGGTGTCTATCTCAGACATGTACTTGAGGAACTCAGCAATTGCGTCGAGTTCTTCTTCGGACATGTTGAACTGAGGCATACTGCGACGCCCAGGAATACCATCGACAGGACGGCTTGTAATAAAGCCCTTGATCGCTTCTTTGCTGTTACCGTAGCGGACATACACGTTGCCCAGCTCTGGTGCAAAATAAGCGCCCTCGCCTAACAGGGTATGACAGCCCAGGCAGTTATTGTCTTCCCAGACTTTTTTGCCCAGTGCCACCTGCGCCGTCAGGTTTTCGCGGTTATCCCTTTCGGGTAGCCGTTGCACGGTATCCGCAGATAAACCGACCAACAGCAAAAAGAAGAACATACTTCCGCCAAAGAAGATGTTCCTCGCCATTGATTTTGTAAATGTTTCATTCATAAAGGTATCTCCACCCTTTGCACCTTTAACTAACGCACTGAAAACAGTGAATTAGCCCCAGTAACCACTACGAGTCCGCATTCTCCTATTGCACCACTTCGGCCACCTTGACCTTTATCAAGTGTTGAAAAAAACTTATGCGTTACAAACAGTACTAACGGCTAATAGGTATACTGAAAAGGGGAGGGAGACCGATGCAAAAAGCTCAAAATAACGGACATCAGTTGGCCAGCATTGCCGCAATGATGTATCTGGTGAACCTGCTGTTACTGCCGGGCATCGCGCTGGGAGCACTTATCTGGATGCGCAGCCGCTATGCCGCGAGCAGTCCGCCACTGGCGGTCTATCACCTGCGTCTGGCCATTAACGCCAGTCTGATTGCGATTCTGGTCATCGCCGGCGGCAGCGCTGCACTCTGGCTGCTGTTTTCTCACAGCGCAACGGGGATCAGCATGGTGCTGCTCTATGCCATCACCAGCCATACGTTTTGTGTTCTGTGGGGGATATTTTGTCTGGCCAGAGCCATGAGCGGGAAATACGTGGGGAAACACGGATAAAGGCCGGGCGGACATTGCGTCCGGCCCGGCCACTGAAGCCGTTAAACTGACAGGATTAGCGGAACCACTTTTTCAGCCAGTCCAGCGGTTCATCTTCCACATAGCCCGGCGCGTACGCTGCAGCACATGGAATATACTCCTGAGGTTCGTTTTCCAGCAGGAAAGGCAACTGTACCCCGCCACACTCTTCGGCTGACCCCAGGCCGGTCAGCTCATCTACCCACAAGTACTCAACTTCTGCGGGCTGATCCAGAATCAGAGGCTGCGGGCGTTCCCGCTTCATCAGTTCAATCCAGGTTTTCAGCGCACCGCTGCTGCCGGTTAACGGCAAGGTGCTGTTATCGTCAGCTCCCAGCCAGACAACCGCCAGCCGGTCACCGGTAAAGCCTGCAAACCAGCTGTCACGCTGATCGTTGGTGGTGCCTGTTTTGCCGGCCAGATTCAGACTTTGAGGCAGGCTGGCATAGGCTGAACGGGCAGTGCCGATATGCCCTACCTGCTGCAGGGCAAACTGCAACTGATACATCGGCCCGGCATTCACCGTTTGCTGTACCACCAGCGGATAACGGGACAGCTCCTGATTTTCCGCATCAGCCACCATACGGATCGCCCGCAGCGGCAGCTGGAAACCATTACCGGCAATGGTCTGATAGATCTGCGCCACTTCAATAGGTGACATCGCCACGGCCCCCAGGAACAATGACGGATAGGCGGGTATATCCCGGTTAAACCCTAAGCGGCGCAGAGTATCCAGCACCTCATCCACGCCAACATCCATCCCCAGCCGCACCGTGGACTGGTTATAGGATTTAGCCAGTGAATAATACAGTGGCACCGGCCCGTGGCTCTTACGGTCATAGTTTTTCGGCGACCAGGGGCCATCGGGTAATTCAATCGTCAACGGCTCGTCTTCCAGCAGGGACGCCAGGGTGTAGCCTTTTTCCAGCGCTGTCAGATACACCGCCGGCTTGATCAGAGACCCCACCGGGCGGATCGCATCGATGGCACGGTTAAATCCCTGATAGCGGGTATTCTTACCGCCGACCACCGCCAGCACCTCACCGCTGTAAGGATTACTGACCACCATACCGCCCTGCAGCTTGGCCACTTTTTTTCCGTAACGCTTGGTCAGCCCCTTCACACTGGATACCAGACTTTGCTCAGCATTGGCCTGAACCACAGGGTCCAGCGCGGTAAAAATCCGCAGCCCGTCACTGCTGAGCACTTCATCTGGATATTCTTCCCGTAACTGGCGTTTCACCAGATCCAGATACGCCGGATAAGCCCCGCGGTGCAGGCTTTTCTGCTTCACCACAGTCAGCGGCTGCTGCTGCGCCTGATGACGTTGCTTGGCGGTAATGGTGCCCTGATCCTGCAGCACCTTTAACACCAGATCCCGGCGCTTTTTCGCCCGGGCAGGATTGCGCCGCGGATCATAATAAGATGGCCCTTTCACCATCGCGGCCAGCAATGCAACCTGATGTAACTTCAGTTCCTGAATCGGCTGCGCAAAGAAATACTGACTGGCCAGTCCGAACCCGTGAATCGCACGGTTCCCCTTCTGTCCCAGATACACTTCATTCAGATATGCTTCCAGAATTTCATCTTTGCTGTAGTGGCGGTCCAGCAAAAATGCCATCGGAATTTCCAACAGTTTCCGGACAAAGGAACGGTCGGATGTCAGATAAAAGTTTTTAATCAGCTGCTGGGTGAGCGTACTGCCCCCCTGAACAATCCGACCGGCTTTAACATTCACCCACATGGCCCGGGCGATCCCCTTCGGCGAAACCCCGTAGTGGGAGTAATAATCCCGGTCTTCGATGGCCACCAGCGCGTCTATCAGATAAGGCGGTGCCTGCTCGATCTGCAACAGATCCCGGTCTTCATTAGACTTCGGATAAATACCGCCAATCTGAATTGGCTCCAGACGTGCCAGATTAATATTCCGCCCGGCATCGTCCCGAATCCGGCTGACCGTATCACCGGAAAAATCCACCAGCAAACGCCGGCTTGGCTCCAGACCGTCAACGAAATCAAAGCCCCGGGAATAAATCCGTGCCCGACGGCTGGCCCACTCTACCGTGCCAGGCTGACTGGCCCGGGCCTGAAACTTATAACCCAGCCCCTTAAGTTCCAGCTTAAGGCTTTCACGGCTCAGTACCTGCCCCGGATACAGCTCCAGCGGGCGGGCATACACCTTGGCCGGCAGCGCCCAGCGTTTGCCCTCAAACTTAGCCCGAATCTGAATATCCAGATACACCAGACCGATTGCAGCAAATACACTGAATAACAATCCCAGTTTAAAGAACAGCCAAAAAAGCCGCCGTAACCACGAAGGTTTAGCCGCTTTAGACTTTGAGTTTCGCGACTTACGCTTAGTCGCTGCTTTTTTGGCCATAGATACTTAAGAATCCTGAAATAAGAACAAAGAGCCTGCAACGGTAAACACGTGAAAAACACTGCAGGTTAAGAATGAAACGCGAGTTTATCAGACCCCGGTATTGTGTAAATTGTTGCCTGAATATGTTCTGAGCAAATAATAACTTTTGTTCAGCACGTCACTGACGGATAAGATAGACACAATTTTTAACGGAGAATTCCCTATGCTGCCCCTCTGTCCCGCCAGTGAGATAACCGAACAGCAAAGCAAAGGCTTTGAAATTGATGGCAGGGGCATTTTCGCAGTCCGTAAAAACGATCAGCTCTACGTTTATGAGAACCGTTGCCCCCACCGGGGTGTCCCGCTGGAATGGATGCCCGATACCTTTCTGGACCCTGAAAAACAGTTTATTCAGTGCGCCACCCATGGTGCATTATTTACCATAGATGCGGGTCTGTGCATTGCCGGCCCCTGTAACGGGACGTCCCTTGAGCCGGTAAACTTCAAAGTTATCGACGGTCAGCTGTGCATTGCTCCGAACTGACGCCGGCGGCGCTTTTCTGGCCGGTGAACAGCTGACAAATCGCCATACCTGCCAGCATAGACACCACAAAGATAACTGTCTGACTTTGTCCGTATACCAGCGCTGCCAGCGCTGGTCCCGGACAGTACCCATACAGCCCCCAGCCAACACCAAAGAGCACTGCGCCGCTTAACAACCGAATATCAATTCCGGACGCTTCCGGCCAGCGGAAACGCAAAGCAAACACCGGTCGGGAGCGCTTTCCCAACCAGAAAAAACCCGCAACAGAAGTGCCAACGGCTGCTGCCAGCACAAACACAAGCTGGGGGTTCCAGGCGCCGGTCACATCCAGAAAGCCGATAATGTTTGCCGGGTCAGTCATACCTGACAGCGCCAGCCCCATACCGAACAATCCGCCACAAAACAGTGCCAGCGAACATTCCGTTAACCTGCTCATGTCAGCCTCCCTGCTTCATGACAAAGACGGTCAGCATCGCCACCAGAACAAATACACAGGTGGCCACCAGTGAGCGCAGTGACAAGCGACCAATCCCGCAGACACCGTGCCCGCTGGTACAGCCTGATCCTAAACGGGCACCGAAGCCCACCAGCAACCCCGCCAGAATAATCTGCCAGCCAACCACCTCAGGCAGTACCGGCAGTGCCAGCCCGCTTACCCGGTGCACAGCCCAGGCGCCAGTTAGCAAACCGATCAGAAAGAAAAGGCGCCACGCGCCTCCGGAAAAAAGAGCAGGCCGGCTAACAGCCTGCCAGAAGATACCGCTGATACCTGCAACGCGGCCCAGCCAGGCCATCATAAGTACCGCGCATAAACCTATCAGTAACCCACCGGCCAGCGCCGGTATCGCCATACTGGTCATTTATTGCCCCTTTGCCATCATATACATATAAAGACGCAACAATATTAGCAATTACTAATTTAATCAAGGCTAATACAAGTCAGAGCATCACCGGTAACTGCCGCACCAGTGTTACCTCCTCCGGCGTGATGCGCGCACCATAGGCAATAACCTCTACACCGGCATTCACCGCTTCACGCAATAACTGGCCGTATTCAGGGTCGATATGATCCGCCGGCATTACCCGTTCAATACCGGTATGGGGGACACAGAAAAACAATACCGCCCGGTGACCTTCAGCCACCATGGCCATTAATTCCCGTAAATGCTTGGCACCGCGGGTGGTGACGGCATCCGGGAATGTCCCTAAACCCTCTCCCTCGAACAGGGTGACGTTTTTTACTTCCACATAGCAATCAGCCTGGCCTTCCTGCTGAAGCAACAGATCAATCCGGCTGTTTTCCGCGCCGTATTTCACTTCGGTACGCAAGGTTTCATACCCCTGCAACTGATCAGCCACGCCGGTTTCAATTGCTTCACGTACCAGATGATTTGCCCGGCCCGTGTTGATACAGGCCAGATAACGGCCTTCAACTTCAACCAGCTCCCAGCCATACACATATTTACGTTTCAGGTTGCCGGAATCCTGAATCCAGGCCCGGCTGCCGGGGTCCGCACAGTTTTTCATAGAACCGGTATTCGGGCAGTGCACGGTCAGCTCACGGCTATTGTCCAGTTCAATGTCTGCCAGAAAACGCTTATAACGTTTGATTAACCGCCCTTCGAGCATGTTTTCCAGTTTCATACCTGTAACCGCCTTGCCAGTCGCTCCAGCGCTGTTTCGATCTGCTCAACACTGGTGGTATAAGAGAAGCGGATAAACTCATTCGCCCGGTGGGAACCAAAATCCACCCCCGGGGTAACGGCAACATGTTCCTCTTCCAGTAAATCCCAGCAGAATGAGAAGGTATCATCGGTAAACCGTGATGCATCTGCATATACATAGAAAGCCCCTTCCGGCATCAGCGGAATGACAAAGCCCAGATTACGCAACCCGTCCACCAGCACATCCCGGCGTTCTTTAAAGGCATGCCGGCGCTGTTCAAGAATGCTCAGGGTTTCCGGCTTAAACGCGGCCAGTGCAGCGTGCTGCGCGATGGTCGACGGCGAGATAAACAGGTTCTGCGCCAGTTTTTCCATATCCGCCACGGCATTCTCCGGCACCACCGTCCAGCCCAAACGCCAGCCGGTCATACCGAAATACTTGGAAAAGCTGTTCAGCACAAAGGCGTCTGCATCCACTTCCAGCACGGAAGGCGCGTTACAGCCATAAGTCAGTCCATGGTACAACTCGTCAACCACCCGGTGACCGCCCAGAGTTTTCACCGTCTGGGAGATCAGCTCCATATCATCGCGGTGAACTACACTGCCGGTAGGGTTCGCCGGAGAGGCCAGCAAGATACCCGCTGTATTCGCTTGCCAGTGCTGCTCAATCAGTTCCGGTGTCAGCTGAAAGTTGTCTGCTGCAGTCACCGGTACCAGTTGCCCGCGGGCTTCCACCAAACGCAGAAACTGTCGGTTACAGGGATACCCTGGATCAGCCATCATAAAGGTCTGACCGGGGTTAGCCAGCAGTGAAAACACCATCAGCAGTGCACCGGATGCACCGGCGGTCACCAGCACCCGTTCAGGTGAGATGTCTAGCCCGTACATATTAGCGTAGTGTTCTGCGATCAACTGGCGCAGCTCAGGAATGCCTCCGGACGGCGTATACTGAGTATGACCGTTCTGAATCGCGGCAATGCCGGCCTCGGCGATCGGCCCTGCCGTTGCGAAGTCCGGCTCCCCCGCTTCCATGTGGACTACATTATGCCCCAGCGCATCCAGCTGTTTGGCACGCTTCAGCAGTTCCATTACTTTAAAAGACTCAATATCGCGGACCCGGTCCGACCACTCGTTCATCAGAAATTTCCCGATTTAAAAACAGGCTGAAAATATTGCTGCGCAGTATACCTTAGTGGGATCAGAAAGCAGGGGAATTCTCGCGGCCTGCGTCAAGCTTTTTCACGTAACCCACAGCTATCGTGGGCTACAGAGTGCCCAGTCTGGGAAATCAGCAAGGCGTTGATATCAATATGAAACTACAATTATATGTCGTTAAGATGATTTTTCGTCGTAAGGGCTGGCCTAAGCCGAAAGGTTCTGGTAACGTCAGCTCCCTTCTGATTCTTGTGTTTACATTTAGTAAGCGCATTAATAAGTGCCGGTAAGAGATCAGGATAATTACCGCCGGCGTAGGTAGCGAGAAGCGAGGCAGAGATATGCCCAATCAAGACACACAATTTACACACTTCGAGCCTTACCCGATTGTGGAAGGCGAAGAATACATGAATGACGCTCAAAAGGATCACTTCAGGAAGATCCTTCTTGCCTGGAAGCAAGAGCTTATGGAAGAGGTAGACCGTACGGTTAACCATCTGCAGGAAGATGCAACCAACTTCGCCGACCCGAGTGACCGCGCCAGCCAGGAAGAAGAATTCAGTCTGGAATTACGTACCCGTGACCGTGAGCGCAAGCTGATCAACAAGATCGGTAAGGCCATGGATACCATCGATGAAGATGACTACGGCTACTGCAATGCCTGCGGTGTTGAGATTGGCATCCGCCGTCTGGAAGCCCGTCCAACAGCGACCCTTTGCATCGACTGCAAAACCCTTGCAGAGATCAAAGAAAAACAGCTGGGCATCTGATTCCCTCTGTGGCCGGCTCCCGCCGGCCACACGCGTTTATGACCTATACCGGACGTTTTGCGCCCTCACCCACCGGCCCGCTGCACTTCGGCTCTCTGCTTGCGGCACTGGCCAGTTACCTTGATGCCCGACACCATAACGGTCAGTGGCTAGTCCGTATTGAAGACCTTGATCCTCCCCGTGAAGTGGCCGGTGCCAGTGATGCCATTCTGCGCTGTCTGGAAAATTTTGGTTTTCAGTGGGACGGCGACATCATTTACCAGAGCCAGCGGCATGCATTTTACCGGGAACATTTACAACAGCTGATAGCCAACCGCAACGCTTACTACTGTGACTGCTCACGACAACAACTGCGCCAGCGCAGCGGCAGCCATCTGTATGATGGCCACTGCCTGACTCATCCCCCGGAAGATTCCCACGGCTGCGCGATTCGCTGTCGGGTTCCTGCGATTGCTAATCCGCAAAGCGCCACGTTTTCAGACCGGGTTCAGGGCCGGCAACCGGCATACTGCAGCGAAGATTTTGTCCTGTTTCGCCGGGATGGTTTTTTTGCTTATCAACTGGCGGTGGTGCTGGATGACGCCGTGCAGGAGATCACCCACGTGGTACGCGGTTCCGATTTGCTGGACTCGACCCCTAAACAGTTACAGCTGCAGCAACGCCTGAATCTGCCGGCTCCGGCCTATGCACACATACCGGTTGCAGCTAACGACCAGGGGCAAAAGCTCAGCAAACAAACCTTTGCCCGGGCCCTGGATGATGAGCCCGTACCACAATTACTGACAGCACTGGAATTCCTTGGCCAGCAGCCCCCTGCGACACTGGCCGGCTGTTGCAAAGAAGATATTCTTGCCTGGGCCATTCAACACTGGCAGATTAACAGGGTGCCCGCGCAGGCCAGTATTATCTGGCACCCGGCCCCCTAGCCCGCCAGACCGGATAATCCGGCCGGCAAAGAGAGATTGATATGCAGCTATACCGATTAATGCTGGTATTCGTCGTTGGCGTGTACTTACTTTCTCCTGCCCTGATGGAGTGGTGGCATGAACACGACACCCCCTGGTACCGGCCTTTTCTCCTTTGGGGCGGGTTAATCATCATTGCCGTCCTGCTGGAAAGGAGCTACCGCCGCAATGAGTTTTAACTTTAACGACCTGTTACTGGCGGGCATAACGTTTCTGACCCTGCTCTTCGGGGCTGCCTATATAACCGAACGGGGCTGGATTCCACGGCACATTATCCGTCACCCGCTGATCTATGTTTTATCATTGGGCATATATGCCAGCGCCTGGACCTTCTACGGCACCTTTGGTCTGGCACAACAGTCTGGCTACAGTTTCCTGGCTTCTTATCTGGGGGCCAGCGCCGCCTTCTTCCTGGCGCCGCTGGTACTGATTCCGATTCTGCGTATCACCCGGAAAAACCAGCTCAGCTCACTGGCGGATTTATTTGCCTTCCGGTTCCGCTCAGCCGGCGCAGGTACCATGACGGCCCTGATGACAGTGGTCGCCACCCTGCCATTAATCTCCATTCAGATTCAGGCGGTTGCCGATTCGCTGCATATCCTCAGCAGTAACTTTTCATCCAACCGCATCGCGCTGGGCTTCTGCAGTATTATCGCCCTTTTCTCGATCCTCTTCGGCGCCCGTTATCCGTCACTCAAGCACCGCCATGCAGGATTGGTGGTCGCTATGGCGACCAGCTCACTGTTTAAGCTGATTGCACTGGGCGGCATTGGCCTTTATGCCTTTTTTGACATTCTCGGCGGGCCTTCAGGTCTGAACCAGTGGTTCGAACAGCAACCGATTGTACTGGAAACCTTTTATACCCCGCTGGACAGTGATACCTGGCGCACCATGCTGGTGAGCTTTTTTGCCGCGGCAATCGTCATGCCCCACATGTTCCACATGATCTTTACCGAAAACACCTCCTCGGAAAGTCTCTATAAAGCCAGTTGGGGAGTGCCTTTATATCTGCTACTGATGGCACTGGCGATTCCGCCGATTCTCTGGGCTGGTATGAAACTGCAGCTTGCCAATGACCCGGAGTTTTTAATCCTCCATCTGGGCATTGGTATTCAGTCTGAATTTCTCACCATGCTGGCATTTATCGGTGGACTGGCCGCCTCCAGCGGGATCATCATTGTGGCGACGGTTTCCATGGCTTCCATGCTGCAGAACCACCTGATTCTACCCCTGTTACCGGCGCCGAAAACCCAGCGTTTTTATTCATGGTTACTGTGGTTACGCCGCAGCCTGATCATTGCCCTGATGCTCGGCAGCTACTTTTTCTATATCAACATCGGTAAACAGCACGACCTGCACTTACTGGGCACCATCGCGTTTATTGCCTTCCTGCAGTTCCTGCCCGGTGTTATTGCTACTCTGTTCTGGGCATCCGCCAACCGGATCGGCTTTATCTGTGGCGTCATTGCCGGTATGAGCATCTGGCTGGTGACCATGCTGGCCCCTCTGTTTAACGGCTTTGACAGCAGCAGCTTCCTGCTGTCTTATCCGGAAATCCGTGAGTGGCACCAGGCAGCCATGTATTCACTGGTAGCAAATATATTCGTTTTTGTGCTTCTTTCCGTACTGCTGGATAACTCACCGGAAGAATTTCAGGCAGCCAGTGCCTGTCTGGTATCGGCACCTCAGCAACTGTCCGCACCGCAACTGACCATTAAAGACAGCAACCAGTACATCAGCCTGCTGACCCCCCGGCTCGGCCGTTCCGCAGCGTACCGGGAAGTCAATGCAGCACTGCATGAACTGGACCTGGCAAACAGTCGGCTCTCCCCTGTCAACCTGCTGCGCTTACACGTTCAGATTGAAAACAACCTCAGCGGTCTGCTTGGCCCGATAGAGGCTGCTTCCCTGCTGAGACCTGCCAGCAGCCAGATGCCGGACGCCTTCAAAACCCGGGACGTAAACCTGCTGGAAAACCAGCTGGAAACTTACCACGCTAAGCTCACTGGCCTGGCAGCAGAACTGGATAATCTCCGCCGTCACCATCGCAGCACCCTGCAAAAGTTACCTATCGGTGCCTGCTCACTGGATGATCAGGGCAAGATCATTTTGTGGAACGCAGAGATGGAGTTGCTGACCGAACTGCCTCACGCACAGGTATTAGGTAAAACGCTGGATGAACTGCCGGCCCCCTGGGCAGACCTGCTGCATAACTTCGCACTGGAAGAAGGCGCACACCTGCTATCCCAGCGCATAAAGTTTGATAACCATGAGCACTGGTTCAGCCTGCACAAAGCCAGCCTGGCCCACGATACCGACGCCGCCGTTATTCTGGTGGAAGATGAGACCGAACATCAGACGCTGGTGAACAAGCTGTCCCACAGTGAGCGTCTGGCATCCATCGGCAGGTTTGCTGCCGGAGTAGCCCATGAAGTGGGTAACCCCGTTACCGGAATAGCCTGTCTGGCACAGAATCTGAAGCTGGAAACCGACAGTGAACCGGTACTGGAAACCGGCGAACAGATCCTGACCCAGACCAAGCGAATTACCCGTATCGTTCAGTCACTGGTCCGCTTTGCCCACAC
This sequence comes from Aliamphritea hakodatensis, assembly GCF_024347195.1. Lineage (NCBI taxonomy): Bacteria > Pseudomonadati > Pseudomonadota > Gammaproteobacteria > Oceanospirillales > Oceanospirillaceae > Aliamphritea > Aliamphritea hakodatensis. Next base: position 843,927 of record NZ_AP025281.1, on the reverse strand, counting down.
CGGGCAGGGTGAAGAGCAGGAAGATCATCTGCCTCTTAACCTGCATGAACTGATCAGCGAAGCCATTCATCTGGTCTCGCTGGATACCCGCAGCAAACAAATCAGTTTCATCAATGAAACACCTGCAGGCATGCAGATCAGCGGTGATCCGCAGCGATTACTTCAGGTCTTCGTCAATCTTCTGAACAATGCCAGCGACGCTTCAGAGGAACAGGATGAGATCTGTATCGAGGCGGCGTACGAGGAAGGTTCGATTGTTATCCGGGTGACTGATCAGGGCAGCGGCATCTCCGCTGAGCATCAGGCAAAAATATTTGAACCGTTTTTTACCACCAAAGATCCTGATAAAGGCACCGGTCTTGGACTATCTTTGGTCTATAACATCATCATTGAGCATTATGGTAGTATTAATATCGTTAGCCCCGCCAACAACAAGCAGAATAAAGGCACACAGGTGGTTATCACCTTACCTATTCCTGCCACAGACAGCAGTACATAGCGTCATGCAGGAACTCAAGAGACAGGCAAAAAGGTAAACCAGATGAGCCGCATTCTGATAGTTGAAGATGAGAGCATTATCCGCTCTGCATTACGACGACTGCTCGAAAAAAATGACTACGATGTCGCCGACGCGGCATCAGTTGATCAGGCAACCCGCGATAATAACCTTGAATCATTTGATCTGATCATCAGTGACCTGCGCTTACCGGGCGCACCGGGCACCGACCTGATTACACTTGCCGCCAATGTGCCGGTACTGATCATGACCAGCTATGCCAGCTTACGCTCCGCAGTGGATGCCATGAAGCTGGGCGCTGTCGATTACATCGCCAAACCCTTCGATCACGAAGAAATGCTGGCAACGGTGGCAAGTATTCTGCAACGCTCGGGTAAAGCCCTGAGCACTGATGAAAGCACTGAACCTGATTCGCAGCCCTCGCAGAACACCATTACCGGTAACAGCACACCGATGCTGGAACTTTTCAAACGCTTAAGTAAAGTTGCCAAAACTCAGGCAACCGTACTGATACAGGGCGAATCCGGTACCGGTAAAGAACTGACCGCCCGGGAAATCCATCAGCAAAGCCCACGGGCAAACGCCCCGATGATCTCGGTAAACTGCGCCTCTATTCCTGACACTCTTATTGAGTCTGAGCTGTTCGGCCATGAAAAAGGCGCCTTTACCGGCGCAGACTCCCGCCGCAGCGGTTTAATTGAAGCAGCCGATGGCGGCACCCTGTTTCTGGATGAAATTGGTGAACTGCCCCTTGAAGCTCAGGCACGCTTACTGCGTTTCCTGCAGGAGGGTGAAATCCGCCCTGTCGGCTCGGTTAATTCCAAGCAGGTCGATGTACGTCTGGTTGCGGCTACCCACCGAAACCTTAAAGCAATGGCAAAGCAAGGCCAGTTCCGGGAAGACTTATATTATCGCCTTTATGTCATGGAATTGCAGATGCCTCCCCTGCGGGAACGCGGCCAGGACATTCTCGATATTGCCCAGCAGTTTTTACGTAACAGCGGCAGCAAAAACGGTAAAACGAATCTGCAGTTTTCCCACCACGCCAGCCAAACCATGCTGCAGTATCGCTGGCCGGGTAACGTACGAGAGCTTCAGAATGCCGTTGAACGGGCAGTCATTCTGGCAGACGGCGACTTTATTGATACTGACCTTCTCGGTCTGGACCTTGAAGTGGATTCACTGGCGTCTCTGGAAACCAACTTTGTTGCCACCCATAAAAACAGTGTGCCGGCAGCAGCCAACTCTGCCGCCAATGACAGCGGCCGCCAGGATCAGCCAAACTTGTCGCTTGATGATTATTTTCATCGCTTTGTCCTCGACAATCAGGACGGTATGAGCGAAACCGCGCTGGCAAAAAAACTGGGAATCAGCCGTAAATGCTTATGGGAACGCCGTCAGAAGCTCGGCATTCCCCGTAAACCCAAAAAAGCCTAGGCCCGGGTAACAAAGCTGTTACCTGGCACGGTTACAAAAGTGTTACCTTTCGCCCCGCGGCGCGGTTACAAAGTGTGTAGAGAGGTAACACTTTTTCAGGTAACAATGTTACAAAACAGTAACAAACAAGTGTTCTAAAAATATATTTTCCTTTAAGAACAACAAGTTAATAAAAGTGGCACGCCATCTGCAATAATTAGATCAACAAGAAAAAGAACACTTAACACACATAATCACAATAAAAATAAAACCCAGATTGTGAGTGACTAAGTAACCGCCTCGAATAAAAATAATAATGAGGCTTAAAGCTGATCGCTGAAATTGACGCCTTTTACAACGGTCCCGAAATCAGTGCTTAGAAATAAAAACAACAAGCTAACACTAGCGTTGTTGTCTAACTAAGCGGTCAGCTTTACCCATCTCCTCCTCTTCGCAAAGATTATTTTTTCCTTCTGATACCACGATTAAATACGTTGCAAAGCCCCCTTTGTCATGCAGCAATACCCCTCGCTGAGCTCTTAAATATTCCGCATCGGCCGCTTTCAAAAGCACGCTTAGTGCTTAGTGACAATTTCATGATAAGATGCGCGTTTTAATCAGGCCTGCATAAGTAACACTACAGCATGGAAATAAGCGTACTCGTTCTACTTGTCATCAGCATCGCTGCAATTTTCTTTTTATTGCGCAATGCTGTCGGTAAACGTCAGCACAATGATCAGCCAGCTGCGGCCTCCCAATCTGCCTCAACGACTGACGCTGTGAATAACCAATATACTCCTGCTCACTCATCCGATCATGAGCAACTTATTATTCATCAGGATGAACACAATATTCCCCGCCGCCATCTGAATGATGCCGCCATGAAGGTCGTCTATCACCTTCAGGATGAAGGCTATGAAGGCTATCTGGTTGGTGGCTGTATTCGTGACCTGCTGCTGAATAAACGTCCGAAAGATTTTGACGTCGCAACCAACGCCCATCCTGAAAAAGCCCATGAGCTGTTCCGCCGCTCACGCCTGATCGGACGTCGCTTCAAACTGCTGCATGTCCGCTTTGGCCGTGACCTGATTGAAGTGGCTACGTTCCGCGCCAGCCACGACAGCAAGCAGGATAACAACGACGGTGAACATGGCCGCCAGAACGACAGCGGCATGATTGTCCGGGACAACGTTTACGGCACAATCGAAGACGACGCCCTGCGCCGGGACTTTACCGTTAACGCCCTGTATTACTGCCCCCGTGATCACAGCATCCATGATTTTGCCGGCGGTTACACAGACCTTAAAAACAAAGTCCTGCGGATGATCGGCGAACCGGATGACCGATACCGTGAAGACCCGGTACGTATGCTGCGCGCAGCCCGTTTTGCCGCTAAGCTGGATTTCAGCATTGAACCGGCTACTGCAGAGCCGATTAAACGCCTGGCCCCGTTACTGAAAGACATTGCTCCTGCCCGGATGTTTGATGAAGCTCTGAAAATCTTTCAGTCCGGACACGGCGCTGCGTCATTTGAGCAGACCCGTCATTATGGATTGTTTGAACAGCTTTTCCGGCAGACAGATGCGTCACTGAATAACCCACAGGGAATGCCGGTTGAAACCCTGATTCAGAATGCCCTGAGTAATACGGACCGCCGCTTACAGCAAGGTAAAAGTGTTACCCCTGCATTTCTGTTTGCAGCCTTTCTCTGGTACCCGATGACACAGCGGATGCAGAAGCTGCAGGACGAAGACGGTATGCATCCGTTACCGGCCCTGCACGAAGCCGCCAATCAGGTGATCGCTGCACAGGTTCGGCAGACTGCTATTCCACGGCGTTTTTCAACCCCGATCCGGGAAATCTGGGAACTGCAGTTACGCCTTTCCCGCCGACAGGGCAAACGCGCTGACCGCCTGATGGAGCACCCGCGTTTCCGGGCTGCTTATGATCTTCTGGTGTTACGTGAAAACAGCGGTGAAAGCCTCGATGGGCTGGGTGAATGGTGGACCCGCTATCAGGACAGCAATCCGGGCAACCGTATGGAAATGAATAAAGAAGCCGGTAGCGATGATGCGCCAAAGCGCCGTCGTCGCCGTCGCCGTCCTTCGAAGCCAAAGCAGCAGCAACCACAGAATGACTGATATGATTAACTGGCAACTGTGCTACATCGGTCTGGGGAGTAATCTGGAAGATCCCTACCGGCAAGTCAGCAGCGCACTTGAAGAACTGACCGCCCTGCCGGACTGCAGAGCACACGCCCATTCACGCCTGTACCGCAGTGACCCGGTAGGACCACCGGGTCAGCCGGACTACGTGAATGCTGTCGCCTGCTTTGAAACCACACTGGAACCTCTGGCGTTACTGGATGCCCTGCAAGCCATTGAACAGGCGCATCAGCGGGTCAGAATCCAGCACTGGGGACCACGCACACTGGATCTGGACCTGCTGCTGTACGGCAATCAGGTAATAGAGAATGAACGCCTGACGGTGCCTCATGCCTTCATGAAGGAGCGCAGCTTTGTGCTGTATCCACTTGCAGACCTGGCGCCTGATACACGACTACCGGACGGCACCGGACTCGCAGAACTGCTGGCAAATTGCCCGCAAGGCACGCTGGAACCGATAAACCGGTAAGCTTCTGGCTTATACTTATTTGCTAGGTTTTTATTCCGCAGTTGCAACATAAGGAATAGTTAATCCCCCGGTGCATAGGTATAATCCCCGCCTGAGAGCCATATAAATCAGGTTAGACTTATGAGCAAGGTTACCCTACACACACTATTTACCCGAAAGCAGGCCGGAGAAAAGTTCGCTGTTCTGACAGCCTACGATGCCTGCTTCGCCAAGCAGATCAGCGATGCGGGTGTTGAAGTGTTACTGGTAGGTGATTCCTTAGGAATGGTCCTCCAGGGCAACGACAGCACACTGCCGGTCAGTGTCGAACAGGTGGCATACCATACCGCCGCAGTTCGCGCCGGCAGCCAGAATGCAATGATCATGGCTGATATGCCATTCATGAGCTACGGCACCCCCGCACAGGCAATGGAAAGCGCAGCGGCACTGATGCAGGCCGGCGCACATATCATCAAGCTTGAAGGCGCAGCCTGGCTGGATGAAACCATTGAACTGCTGGTACAGCGTGGCGTTCCTGTTTGCGCACACCTCGGCTTAACCCCCCAGACGGTTAATGTACTGGGTGGCTATAAAGTCCAGGGCCGCAACGATGATGCAGCGCAACAAATCCTCAGCGACGCACGCCGCCTGGAACAGGCCGGTGCCAGCCTGCTGTTACTGGAATGCGTACCAAGCGATCTGGCACGGGCGGTAACCCAGGCCGTCAGCATCCCGGTTATTGGCATCGGCGCAGGTGCCGATACCGATGCTCAGGTGCTGGTCATGCACGACATGCTGGGCATCACACCGGGCAAAAAAGCCCGTTTCGTTAAGAACTTCATGCAGGAAGCCGACAGCATCTCTGAGGCATTTAAAGCCTATGCTGATGCAGTTAAACAGGGTAGCTTCCCGGGGCCGGAACACGGCTTCGAATAACGGCACTGATGCCAGAGCCGGCGATATTCCGGCTCATACTTCGGATTTCAGATTATGCAAACAATACACAGCATTACCGAGCTGCAGGCAGTTCTGGGTAATGAACGTGCTGCTAACAAGCGCATTGCTTTTGTACCGACCATGGGCAACCTCCATGAAGGTCATATTCAACTGATTCATCAGGCAAACCGTAATGCAGACATTACCGTTGCGAGCATCTTTGTAAACCCGCTGCAATTTGGTGAAAACGAAGATCTGGATGCATACCCCCGCACCCTGCAGAGCGATCAGGAGAAACTCAGCGCTGCCGACTGTGACTACCTGTTCGCACCAAAGATGGAAGACATGTATCCCAATGGCCAGGTAATCCAGACCCTGGTGGAAGTACCCGGTATTTCTCAGCTGCACTGCGGTATTTCACGGCCAATTCACTTCCGCGGTGTCGCGACCGTCGTCTGCAAACTGTTTGGTATCGTCCGCCCGGATGTGGCCATTTTTGGCGAAAAAGACTTTCAGCAGCTGATGGTTATTCGCCGCATGACTGAAGATCTGTTTCTGCCTGTCGAGATTCAGGGTGCCCCAATTGCCCGCGCCGAAAACGGTCTGGCCCTCAGCTCCCGTAACGGCTACCTCAGCGCACAGGAAATGGAGATTGCTCCCACCCTGAACCGTACCATCCGTGAAACGGTTGCTCAGGTGGTCTCCGGTAATCATGATTACAGCCAGCTGGAAGAAACCGCCCAGCAACGACTGGAAGACGCCGGCTTTAAGCGTGATTATTTCAATATTTGCCGCCGGCATGACCTGCAACCTGCCCAGCCAGCAGATAAAGAACTGGTACTGGTTGCAGCGGCGTATCTTGGTAAGGCACGGCTGATCGATAACATGGTGATTGACCTGTAAGACATACACCGGCGGGAGCCACTCCCGCCTCCCATCTCCTCTGGGTTGCCGCCCTCTCTCCCGCAGATTCATCACCCACTAAGCCCTTGATAATCCTTAAAAGCTAAAAGCCCTTCGGATTACTGCGTTGCAGATAAAAACTGACTATGTTTTACTGCAGTGCACAAAAACAAAATACTTGCTGCCGGATAACCTCTGAATCAACGTCGTTTTCTGCCCTGAACGCAATAAAACAGTCATCAGAATCCCTTATCCTACAGCCAAGTTTTGATCAGCAAGAGGGAATATTATGCGTGACGTAGTAGTTGTAGCTGCAAGCCGTACGGCAATCGGTAGTTTTAACGGAACCCTTGCCTCGGTTGCAGCCAGCGACCTTGGTGCAACTGTTATCAAAAACCTGCTGGAAAAGTCAGGGGTTGATGGCAGCCAGGTAGAAGAAGTCATCATGGGTCAGGTACTGACCGCTGGCTGTGGACAAAACACCGCTCGCCAGGCCAGCGTCAATGCAGGCCTGCCGGTTGAAGTGTCTGCAATGACCATCAACAAAGTATGCGGTTCCGGCCTGAAAGCAGTCCAACTGGCGACTCAGGCGATTCGCTGTGGCGATGCTGAGATCATCATTGCCGGCGGCCAGGAAAATATGAGCGCCTCTGCCCACGTACTGCCAAATTCCCGCAACGGTGCCCGTATGGGTGACTGGAAAATGGTCGACACTATGATCAAAGACGGTCTGTGGGACGCATTCAATGATTACCACATGGGTATCACCACCGAGAATATCGTTGAAAAATACGGTTTCACACGTGAAGAGCAGGATGCTTTTGCTGCCCTTTCCCAGAATAAAGCTGAAGCCGCTCAGGCAGCCGGTAAGTTTACTGATGAAATCGTGCCTGTGGTTATCCCTCAGCGCCGTGGCGATGACATCGTATTTGATACCGATGAGCAACCCCGTGCAGGTGTAACCGCTGAAGCGCTGGGCAAGCTGCGCCCGGCGTTTAAGAAAGACGGTTCCGTGACTGCCGGCAACTCTTCCACCATTAACGACGGCGCTGCCGCTGTAATGCTGTGTTCCGCAGAAAAAGCCACCGAACTGGGCCTTCCTGTACTGGCCCGTATCAAGGCATATGCAAGCGCAGGTGTTGATCCCTCCGTCATGGGTACCGGCCCGATTTGCGCTACTCAGAAAGCGCTGGAGAAAGCAGGCTGGGCCATTGATGATCTGGAACTGGTTGAAGCCAATGAAGCCTTTGCTGCTCAGGCTATGTCGGTTAACAAAGACCTTGGATGGAATACCGATATCGTGAACGTAAACGGCGGCGCAATCGCGCTGGGCCATCCGATCGGCGCATCTGGCTGCCGGGTGTTTGTCAGCCTGCTCCATGAAATGCAGCGCCGCGATGCGAAGAAAGGCCTTGCTACTCTGTGTATCGGCGGCGGTATGGGTACTGCACTGGCGGTTGAACGGGACTAAGCCGTTCTCCCAGACACTGAAAACGGGACTGATGTCCCGTTTTTTTATATACACTAATCCGTTCACCGGGGAACTAAAGTACAGCTAAGATAGCGAGACTCACCTGCACTTCGGGCGACGGATTAATGGTTAACGCAGCAGATCTTCCCCACTGAGCCCGTTACGCTCAACGATCTCACGTAACTTACGCAGGGCTTCTACCTGGATCTGCCTTACCCGTTCCCGGGTGAGGCCGATTTCCCGGCCAACTTCTTCCAGCGTGCTCATCTCAAAGCCACGCAGGCCAAAACGGCGGGACAGTACTTCAGAGTGTTTCTCAGGCAACATATCCAGCCACTGATTGAGGTTTCCGCTGATATTAGAGTTCTGCAGCAAGGTTTCCGGATCAGAACTTTCTTCATCCGGGATCGTCTCCAGCAACATCTTGTCTGAATCTTTGCCGACCGGCGTATCGACGGATGTTACCCGCTCATTAAGCCCGAACATTCGCTCCACGTTTTCCACCGGCTTATCTACCGCCTGGGCGATCTCTTCCACAGAAGGCTCGTGATCCAGCTTTTGTGCCAGTTCACGGGCGGCCCGCAAATACACATTCAGCTCTTTAACCACATGAATAGGCAACCGGATGGTGCGGGTCTGATTCATAATCGCCCGCTCAATGGTCTGCCGAATCCACCAGGTGGCATAAGTTGAAAAACGGAACCCCCGCTCAGGGTCAAACTTTTCAACCGCACGGATCAGCCCGAGGTTACCCTCTTCGATCAGATCCAGCAGGGTCAGCCCCCGGTTGATATAACGTCTGGCAATCTTCACAACCAGTCTCAGGTTGCTTTCGATCATACGCTTGCGCGCGGCCTCGTCGCCCTTCAGAGAACGCCGGGAGAAATAGACTTCTTCTTCAGCAGAAAGCAACGGCGAAAAGCCAATCTCATTGAGATAAAGCTGCGTTGCATCCAGGGTTTTGGCGTTTAATAAATCATTATGCGCCATACTGCCTTTACCACGCCCGCTATTCATGAATTTAGGCTTCGCGGCCTCATCACGTTTAGGGGTTACTGTGGCTGTATCTTGCTCGCTATTTTCAATATTTTCCATCGACCCACCTCAAATAGTTCCATTAACTGTGTGTCCAGGCTATCTTCTCTTGGGCAAGTACTTCTTAGGATCAACCGGACTCCCATTCCGGCGTATCTCAAAATGCAGCATGTTACGGGTGGCACCACTACTGCCAATTTCGGCAATCTTATCACCGATCTTTACAACATCATTTTCCTTTACAAGAATTTTGCTATTGTGCCCGTAAGCGCTCAAATAGGTTTGATTGTGGTTAATGATCACCAGGTTTCCATAACCCAGCAGCCCACTACCGACATATACAACTTTGCCGGATTCAGCCGCATAAACGGACTCACCCCGCTCACCCAAAAAGTTGATACCTTTATTTACCTTACCACTGCTGCTATAGCCCTGTACAATCCGACCCTTGGCTGGCCAGCGCCATTGCAGCTTGCGATTTGCTGCTAAAGCAACGCTCTTGCCCGCAGTAGCAGGCTTTGCTGGCGTTTTTTTAACTTTAGTCTCATTTTGGGTATTTTTGGGTTTTTTAACTGTTTTTTGTGTCGTCCGGGGCTTTGCTTTAGCAGGTTTGGCTGTGCTTTGAGATTTAGGTTCGGTCCGGTCAGCCAGAGGGGCAGCATCTGAATCACGGGCAACGGCTGAAGTATTAAGGGATAATTTCTGCCCCGGATAAATCGCATAAGAACGGTTGATCTTATTTGCCCGGGCAAGCTGCCGGTAATCCAGTCCATATTTGAAGGCGATGCCATACAGGGTATCACCCCGGCGAACGGTATATTCTGTCAGACTGCCACTGCGCACAGCACTGGTATTGACCCGGCGCTGATCACTGCCTGAAAGGTCGCTGATAGGTGCGTAGGCACTGTTGCTCGCACAACCTGTCATTACCAGCAAAGATGCAAGCATCAGTACCAATAACAGTCGGTTGAGCATTCCAGCCATACACATTACTCCCAAGCGTTACCTGTCTGAGGACAAACCACGCTCCATTAACAATACAATTGCCCCACCCAGTACCATCAGGGCAAGACTCGCATATAAGTATGATGGTTCACCGGTCAGCGCCTGATAACTCAGTGGTAAGACATTATCCTGAGCCAGAGGGATTTGTTCACCGTGTCGGTTAATCGTATAGGCAGTGGTATATTTCCAGGGCCAGATTTTATTCAGCGAGCCCAGCATAAAGCCTGCCAACATCGCCAGCGTCGCCATTTTATAATGGGTAAACATCCAGCTAAGCACCCGGGAAAAGCCACTGATCCCCACTACACACCCCGCAAGAAACAGGCCCAGCAACTGAATATCAAACGCCTTCACAGCCCCCAGGACCGGGGTATACATACCAATAATCAACAGGATAAAACTGCCGGATATTCCCGGCAGGATCATGGCACAGATAGCCACCATTCCTGACAGAAACACCGCAAGAGCTGTCGGTTCTATTTCAGTGGGTGTTATTGATGTAACCAGATAGGCGAGCATTGCACCGACCACAAAGGTTAATGTCAGCGTGGTATTCCAGTGATCGATCTGGCTCATTACCAGCCAGCAGGAAGCCAGTATCAGGCCAAAGAAAAACGCCCATAACATCACCGGATAGGTATCAAGTAAGAACAATACACTGCTGGCGACTGTCGCAATGCTCGTCACAATCCCCAGAACAAGCACTAGCAAAAAGCTGCCATTTATATGGGCCCATGCTTTTCGGAACTGCCCGGAAAACAGCAAACCAAGCGCGGCAGTATCCACCGATTTAATACTGTTAATCAGTTCTTCATAAATCCCGGTAATAAATGCAATTGTACCTCCGGATACGCCGGGAACAGCATCTGCGGCTCCCATAAGCATACCTTTTAAGAACAACTTAATCCGTGCTGATCCCATTCGTTTCCCACTACTGCTAATACACGCTAAGCGTATGAACTTTATACTCTATCGTACTGTACCACTTAACAAAGGAACAAATTTAACCGCTTCAAGTACTTCAGTGGTAAATTCCGTTTCAGACTGGCGCACAACCAGCTTCAGTTCCTGCTGTCGTCCACCAACCGGAATCACCAGACGACCGCCAATTGCCAGCTGCTGAAGTAATTCAGGCGGTACCTGCTCAGGTGCCGCGGTAACCAGAATACCTTCAAAAGGCCCCCGGTCAGCCCAGCCCATTCCGCCATCTGTGTGCCGTAAATGGACATTACGTAAAGACAACAGCTGTAAACGTTTGCGGGCTTTTTCCTGTAACGGACGGATCCGTTCAACGCTGTATACCTGATCGGTTAACTGCGCCAGCACGGTGGTCTGATAACCCGACCCTGTTCCGACCTCAAGTACTTTCTTCATCGGGCCTTCAGCTAACAGGAGTTCTGTCATTTTAGCGACGATGTAAGGCTGCGAAATTGTCTGGTTAAACCCGATCGGCAGGGCAGTGTCTTCATAAGCCCGGTGTGACAACGCCTCATCGATAAAAATATGTCGCGGAGTGCTCGCCATCACATCCAGCACCTGCGGATCAGTAATACCCTGATCCTGCAACCGCTGCACTAAACGGCTGCGGGTGCGTTGCGAGGTCATACCAATCCCCTGCAACTGTAATTTATTCACAACAACTCCTTAAACACTTAATTCTCTGACAGCAATCAGTCACTCAGGTTTTCCAGCCACTGGCTTAAATTATCCATCCCTGAGTATTGTGTCATATCCACATTGAGCGGAGTAATTGCCACATAACCTTCCTGAACAGCATAAAAATCGGTTCCGGGGCCGCAGTCAGCTGCAGCGCCCGCACCTGCAATCCAGTAACGTTTAGCACCACGGGGATCAATTGATTCAACCGGTGTATCTGCCAGTACCCGGTGGCCCAGTCTGACCAGCTGCATACCTTTAATGTCCGCTAAAGGACGGTCCGGTACATTAATATTTAATACTGTACGGGGGGCCAGATTCAAGCGCCGGACATCCACCAGCAGCTGCTGAATAATAACCGCTGCTGTCTGATAGTTATCAGGATGACTGCCCAGCATAGAGACAGCGATTGGCGGTAGCTTCAGATACCGGCCTTCGATGGCTGCTGCAACGGTGCCTGAGTAGATAACATCATCTCCCAGATTAGCCCCCGCATTGATGCCTGAAATCACAATATCAGGCTTTTCACACAGCACTCCGGAAATGCCCAGATGGACACAGTCAGTTGGCGTGCCATTCAGGCTGTAAAAGCCGTTATGATGCTGATGCGCTTCCAAAGGGCGATCCAGCGTCAGCGCATTACTGGCACCGCTGCGGTTGCGGTCCGGGGCAACAACATCAACACTGAAGTTTTCGGACAGCGTTGTCGCCAGCGTTTCTAACCCCGGTGCGTACACACCGTCATCATTTGATAACAAGATTCGCATTAAAATTCTCCACGCTGAGCGTTTTCTACCTGACAGATTTCCCGCAGGACACTGGTGGCAAAAGAACCGACAGTCAGATCAAAACTCAGTAGCAACTGGTCATCGGCTTCCTGAACCACACTGAGCCCCTGAGGCAATAAACGCAGGGCACGGCGCTCCTGATTCAGTCCCAGTTTTTCCAGGCCCGTCTGCAGCTCTTCGTAACCTTCGAGCTGTGCGGTTTCCCATTCAAAGGCCTGACCGGTGCAGATAGAACGCCCGCGCCCCCACATTGGCGCGGTCAGATGAATGTCCAGATTATTTAAACGTTCTGCGATGGTCTCATCTTCAGCGTCATACACAAAACAGCTTTGGCTGCCCTGGTGCATCAGTACGTCGCCGGCCATGGGTCCGGTTTCTCCGGCATACCGTGCTGACACTACCTGATTAAACAGAAAAGAACGCACCGCAGAAATATACATGCCCTTTTTATGCTTCTGCCGTTCTTTATATTCGCCTTTAATCAGCGCAGCGCCCTTCACCAGATTCCCCCCATGATGGCCGAACCGCTGCTCACCAAAATAATTGGGAACCCCCTGACGGACCAGCTCACAACGGCGCATAACATCAGCCACATCGGTAACATTACGCAAACGAATTGCAAAACGGTTTCCGGTTAAACTCCCCAGACGCAATTTACGCCCATGTTTAGTCGCCTTTAATACCTGAATCGTATCCCGTTCAAATAACGACCATGTCAGCGGGGCGCGACCCGGCAGATGTACGCTGAACCACTGTTCAGTCACCGCATGACGGTCTTTTTTTCCGGCATAGCCGACTTCCCGGGGACTGACCTGACAAAAGTGTGCCAGTTGCCGGGCAACCCAGTCGGTGTTTTCACCGGTTTTGCGGATATACAGATACACATGATCACCGCTGCCTTCCGGCTCAAATGCCAGATTTTCAGTCACCTGAAAATCATCCGGTTGCTGGCGGATCATGGCAGTCGCGCCGGGCTCGCCATAGACATAATTAAGTTCAGTGGGAAATGCTGTGGTCATGAAAATATCCAGCTAATAGAGCAATCAGGGAGTATCATCAGATACGGGAGGTTTTCCGGGAATTAACTGAAAGAAGGTCTCGTCTTCGCGCACCATACCCAGGTCATTACGGGCACGTTCTTCAAGGGCCGCCAGTCCCTTTTTCAGGTCCTTAACTTCTGCCTGCAAACGATGATTGCGTTCAACAAGCAAATCATTCTCAGCCTGCTGGCTCTGGATTTTATCCTGTAACGCCCACACTTCACGCAGGTTCGCCTCGCCAAACCAGAGACGATACTGCAGAGCTGCCACAGCAATGATCAATATCCAAACAAACCAGCGAAACATAGAATACCGACACCGGTCTCCAGTTAAAAAAGGGGGCTTCCGCCCCCTTATATTCAGTATTTAGCCAGTAATTAGGCCTGGCCTTTGATCTCTTTCAGACCATTATAAACAGCTTTATCACCTAACTGATCAGCAATCCGCAGTAAGCGGTTGTACTTAGCAACACGGTCAGAACGGCACAGAGAACCGGTCTTGATCTGTCCTGCAGCAGTACCCACCGCCAGGTCCGCAATGGTGGTATCTTCAGTTTCACCGGAACGGTGAGAGATAACCACGGTGAAACCGGCATCTTTAGCCATTGTAATGGCATCCAGCGTTTCAGACAGTGAACCGATCTGGTTGAACTTGATCAGGATAGAGTTACCGATGTTCTCTTCAATACCACGGGACAGGATCTTGGTGTTGGTAACAAACAGGTCATCGCCAACCAGCTGTACTTTTTCACCGATCTTACGGGTCAGGCTTGCCCAGCCATCCCAGTCAGACTCATCCAGACCGTCTTCGATAGAAACAATCGGGTAGTTCTCAGTCAGGTTAGCCAGGTAGTCACCGAAACCTTCGGAATCAAATACCTTGCCTTCGCCAGACAGATCGTACTTACCGTCTTTGTAGAATTCAGATGCTGCACAGTCCAGCGCCAGAGTAACGTCTTTACCCAGCTCATAACCGGCATTGGCAACCGCATCACGGATCACAACCAGCGCTTCTTCGTTAGAGCCCAGGTTAGGCGCAAAACCACCTTCGTCACCCACAGCAGTACTCAGACCTTTAGCCTTCAGAACCGCCTTCAGCGCATGGAAGATCTCTGCGCCGCAACGCAGTGCATCAGCAAAGTTATCCGTTGCAACCGGCTGAACCATGAACTCCTGGATATCAACATTATTATCCGCGTGCTCACCACCGTTCAGGATGTTCATCATTGGCACAGGCATAGAGAACTGGCCGGCAGTGCCGTTCAGGTCAGCAATGTGCTCATACAGCTCAACGCCTTTGCTGATCGCGGCGGCTTTAGCTGCTGCAAGCGACACAGCCAGAATAGCATTTGCACCCAGGTTGGCTTTGTTTTCAGTGCCATCCAGCGCCAGCATTTTGTTGTCCAGCGCACGCTGATCAGCAACGTCCATGCCAACCAGACTGTCACGGATTTCACCGTTAATAGCAGCAACCGCTTTCAGAACACCTTTACCCAGGTAACGTGATTTATCGCCGTCACGCAGTTCCAGCGCTTCACGTGAGCCTGTAGAGGCACCGGAAGGCGCACAGGCAGATGCCTGCTGGCCAGTGCTTAGAATCACATCCGCTTCAACGGTTGGGTTACCACGGGAATCAAGCACTTCGCGAGCTTTGATATCAGCAATTGTTGCCATTAATAGAACTCCAATATTACTTAGATATTACTTTTCCAGATCTGCCTGGATTAAGGCAGCTTCGATAAACCCACGGAACAGGCCATGGCCGTCACGCGGAGTCGATGTAAATTCAGGGTGGAACTGACAAGCGACAAACCATGGATGATCCGGCACTTCCACAACTTCAACAAGCTCGCCGTCAACAGAACGGCCGGCAATGACCAGGCCAGCCTCTTCCAGCTGCGCAACGTAGTTGTTGTTCACTTCATAACGGTGACGGTGACGTTCTTTAATTTCTGTCGCACCGTATGCAGCGGCAGATGTAGTACCGTCTTTCAGGTGACAAACCTGCGCACCCAGACGCATCGTACCGCCCAGGTCATCGGCATTACCCCGTAATTCAGTGACACCTTCTTCAGTCATCCACTCGGTAATCAGACCGATCAGCGGGTTCTTCGCATCCGCATCAAATTCTGTACTGCTGGCATCTTCAATACCGGCAACATGGCGTGCATATTCAATCACAGCTACCTGCATACCCAGACAGATACCCAGGTATGGCACCTTGTTCTCACGGGCATACTTAACCGCAGCGATCTTACCTTCCACACCGCGCTCACCGAAGCCACCCGGTACCAGGATTGCAGATACGTCCGACAACAGGTCAACGCCATCACGCTCAACCTGCTCAGAATCGATATACTTAATGTTTACCTTGGTACGCAGCTCGATACCCGCATGGGAAATCGCTTCAATCAGCGACTTGTAGGCATCCAGCAACTCCATGTACTTACCCACCATCGCAATGGTCACTTCACGGTGCGGGTTCAGCTTGGCATCAGCTACACGGTCCCATTCGCTCAGGTCAGCAGCCGGGCAATCCAGGTTAAAGCGCTCGATAACGATCTGATCCAGGCGCTGTTCGCTCAGCAAACGCGGGATCTTATAGATGGAATCAGCATCCGGCAGAGAAATCACTGCACGCTCTTCAACGTTGGTAAACAGAGACAGCTTACGGCGGGAACTGGCAGGAATAGCAAAATCAGAACGGCATACCAGAATATCTGGCTGAATGCCGATTGAGCGCAGTTCTTTAACCGAGTGCTGCGAAGGCTTAGTCTTAATTTCACCGGCAGTCGCAATGTAAGGCACCAGTGTCAGGTGCATGAACATTGCGCGATTAAAGCCCAGTTCAACCTTTAACTGACGCACCGCTTCCATGAACGGCAGTGATTCGATATCACCAACCGTGCCACCGATTTCCACCAATGCAATATCGGCATCACCGGCCCCGTCAATCACACGGCGCTTAATTTCATCAGTGATATGCGGAATAACCTGAACAGTACCGCCCAGATAATCACCACGGCGCTCTTTACGCAGTACGTGCTGATACACCCGGCCGGCGGTAAAGTTATTACGCTTACCCATAGTGGTGCGGATAAAACGCTCATAGTGGCCCAGATCCAGATCCGTCTCAGCGCCATCTTCGGTGACAAAGACTTCACCGTGCTGAATCGGGCTCATCGTGCCCGGATCGACGTTAATATAAGGGTCCAGCTTAAGCATGGTGACTTTAAGCCCCCGCGCTTCAAGAATTGCAGCCAGTGAAGCGGATGCGATGCCTTTCCCCAACGAAGAAACAACACCGCCAGTGACGAAGATATAACGCGTCATGTGGAACCTGTATATGGTCGTAAACTTGGATAACGCTGTTTAATCAGCCATTCCGTTAAGGAATATTTTTTTCACGCAATAAAAAATACCGGCCGGAACAGGTATTAATGAGTGGCTAGCAGTCTGATTAAAACAGCAACATAAGATGGGGCTACAGGGTACCAGAATCACTGCCGGCAAACAATGCAGCGGGCTGCCAATCTAGCCAGAAAGGCGGCTTATTTTCAGCTTCACACCAGCTCTGACAGATACAGATTCCCGGGACCGCTACAATTTCGTCCCCACGGACACACACCGGCCAGTGATCCCGCTGCCACGGCGGCACACCGGCTTCCTGAAACAAATGCTTTAACGACTTCCCCGGCCGGCCTGACGGATGACACCTGTCGCCCTCCCGACGATTGCGAACTGACACTCCGGCCAGCCACAGGTCCGGACTGGCGGCCGATTCAGTCTTTAACAGCAGACGACCACCCGGATACCGCTCAGGTGCCGCCAACACATCCACCAGCAGAGCACTCCATGGCGGACAGCTCATCATCGCTTCGATAAATAAACGGTTGCGGTAGCGGCGGATAATCCGGTCACCCAGTATCAGTTCCGGCTGCCGGTCGCCGGCCACAGTCATTAACGTTCTGAGACTGTCCAGCTGTGCGGCAGTGAGCTGAACGCCTGCGCACCGGCACCAGTAACGTAACAGATTTGCCTGACGCCGCTCCGACAACAACTGCAGCTTATCAACCTGCAAGCTGTTTTCGGCTAAGCAATTCTGAAGATCCGACTGAGCAAATTCTTCCAGCAGCGCTTCGGCATCTGCCAGATGACCGGCCGCTGTCTGAAGGCGCGCACTGACTCCGGACCAGCGCCCGGCCAGCAGAGGCAACACCTGCTGGCGCAGAAAATTTCGGTCATACTGAAGATCCCTGTTACTGGGATCTTCTACCCAGCACAAACCTTCTTCCTGCGCCCACTCTGCCAATTCATTGCGGCTGATATCCAGCAGCGGCCTGAATAACAGGCCTTCACCAAGCGCACGTTGCCGCGGCATTGCAGCCATCCCCCGCACCCCTGCGCCCCGGAATAAACGGAACAGCAGCGTTTCAGCCTGATCATCACGGTGATGCGCCAGCAATACACAGGTATTCCGGGACGACACCTGCTCAAATACCTCATAGCGGGCATTTCTGGCAGCCGTTTCAACACTGCCCGGTTGCAAACACACCCTTTCAGCATGAAACGCCAGCCCACGCAGTTCAGCCTGACGGGCACAAAAGAGCTGCCACTCACCGGCTTCCCGCTGGAGCTGATGGTTAATATGCAATACCGTTAACTGCTCCGCGGGCAAACAGCGGCTGGCAAGCTCCAGCAACACCATTGAATCCAGACCGCCACTGAGGGCAATGATCCAGTGATGAATACCGGACTGATGTGCCAGTTGCTGCTCAAAGCGTTGCATGAAGGTATCGCCGGTCATCTTGCCCATATACAGGTCTCTGTCTGTGTTGCTGGTAATTGTAACCTGAAACAAAAAAACCGCCGGGGATACCGACGGTTTTTTTATAGCAGACAGAGCTTACTGATCAATACCGTAAGACATCAGGCGCTGATAACGACGCTCCAATAGCTCTTCGGTGTTGAATTCATCATGACGGGCCAGCGTTTCCATCAGGTGTTTCTTCAGGTTAGCAGCCATCAGACCGTGATCACGGTGCGCACCGCCCAGAGGCTCATCAACGATCTGATCAACCAGCCCCAGTTCAGACAGACGGTCAGATGTCAGGCCCATTGCTTTAGCAGCATCCGGAGCACGTTCCGCACTCTTCCACAGGATTGATGCACAGCCTTCCGGCGAAATAACTGAATAAGTGGAATAACGCAGCATCAGCAACTCATCACAGACACCGATCGCCAGTGCGCCACCGGAACCGCCTTCACCGATAACGGTAGAAATAATAGGCGTTTTCAGACGGGACATAACCGCAAGGTTGTAAGCAATCGCTTCACTCTGACCACGCTCTTCTGCACCGATCCCCGGATACGCACCCGGTGTATCAATGAAGGTCAGTACCGGCATATTGAAACGTTCTGCCATTTCCATCAGACGCAGGGCCTTACGATACCCTTCCGGACGTGGCATACCGAAATTACGGCGTACTTTTTCTTTAACCTCACGGCCTTTCTGATGACCGACCAGCATAACAGGGCGCCCTTCCAGACGGGCAATACCACCGACCAGCGCCTGATCATCTGCATAGTGACGGTCACCGTGCAGCTCTTCAAAGTCATCAAAGATGTGCTTAACATAATCAAGCGTATACGGACGCTGAGGATGCCGCGCCAGCTGCGAAACCTGCCACTCACTCAGGTCAGAAAATAAAGACTCAGTCAGGCTGCTGCTTTTTGCCTGCAACTTGCTGATCTCTTCTTCAATATTCAGTTCGTTGTCATTACCAACCAGACGCAACTCTTCGATCTTCGCTTCAAGGTCAGCAATTGGCTGTTCAAAATCCAGATAATTGGGATTCATGCGTAACGTATTCCGTTTGTTTCTATATCGCTGCCGGGCGTGTCCCGGTAACGGAAAAAAATTCTGCTAAGTGTACCCGTACATGGAATTAAGAACCAGTATCAGGCGTCACTTAGCGGCGATTTAATAACAAACAGACACAGCATCACCACCAAACTGATCCTTCAGCTTCAGTAACACCTCATCTGTCGGTTCCACTTTCCAGTCATCCCCCAGATACACCCGTGCAGATGCATCTTCCCGGCTGTACTGCAAAGCGACACTCACGGCAGAAGCGCCTTTCGCCCCTTCGAGTAACTGCTCAAGAACCTTAAGCTGACGTTCTTTCAGCTGATCTGCCTGACAGTTCACCTGTATATGCGATGCATACCGGGCTCTGGCCTGAGTGATATCAATGACTTTACTGGCCCGAACTTTAGTCCGGCCTGAATAATCATCGTGTGCAATTTCACCTTCGACCAGCAGGATCGCATCTTTGTTCAGCAGATGGCGATGCTCATCAAAACTGTCACCGAAAAGCGTAATTTCTATCCGGGACGTCCGGTCATCCAGTGTAATAAAGCACAGCGGATCACCCTTCTTGGTTTTCTTCATCCGGATATCTACCACCAGCCCCAGCATTTTCTGTTGCTGGCCCCGGGCCGGCTGTAACTCAACGATTCGCTTGGAAATAATATTCGGCAATTCTGACTCGTATTCGTCAATCGGATGACCGGTTACATACAAGCCGAGGGTATCTTTCTCACCCTGCAGACGCTCTTTATCCGTCCAGCAACGCAGCTTCATGTAGTCTGCATAAGGGTCACGGGGATCTTCGGCTTCCATATCACCGAACAGATCAAACATACCGGCACTCTGATTGCGCTCACTCTGATCAGCTGCTTTCAGCGCTTCAGGAATGGCAGCCCACAGCTGGGCACGGTCCGGACCGAGTTTATCCAGTGCGCCACAGCGAACCAGGGCTTCCATAACACGTTTGTTGATCTTCTTACTGCCAACCCGTTTACAGAAGTCAAAAATATCCTTAAACGGGCCCTCCTGACGGGCTTCAACAATCGACTCAATCGGGCCTTCACCCACGCCCTTTACCGCCCCCAAACCGTAAACAATTTCACCGTCATCATTCACGGTAAACATATATTCGCCACAGTTCACGTCCGGCAGTACCAGTGGCAACTCCATGGTCCGGCACTCTTCAATGAAGATCACCACCTTTTCGGTGTTCTGCATATCAGAGGACAATACCGCTGCCATGAAAGGCGCAGGATAATGCGCTTTCAGCCAGGCCGTCTGATAGGACACCAGTGCATAAGCGGCGGAGTGAGACTTGTTAAAACCATAACCGGCGAACTTTTCCACCAGATCGAAAATATTACCGGCCAGATCCCGGTCAATATTGTTATTTTCCGATCCTTCAAGAAACGAAACCCGCTGCTTGGCCATTTCTTCGGGTTTCTTCTTACCCATCGCCCGGCGCAGCATGTCCGCACCACCCAGGGTATAGCCTGCCATCACCTGAGCAATCTGCATTACCTGCTCCTGATACAGGATGATGCCGTAGGTAGGCTCCAATACAGGCTGCAGGCTCTCTAACTGGTAATCCGCATGGGGGTAGGCAAGCTCAGCTAAACCGTGCTTTCGGTTAATGAAGTCATCTACCATGCCGGACTGCAGCGGCCCCGGACGGAACAGCGCTACCAGTGCGACAATATCTTCAAAGCGGCTTGGTTTCAGCCGGTTTACCAGATCTTTCATACCGCTGGACTCAAGCTGGAAAACCGCCGTGGTCTCAGCGGACTGCAGCAAATCAAAAGTAACTGGGTCTTCCAGGTCAATCAGCGCGATATCCAGCGGCTCTTCGCCGCTTTTCGCCCGAATCCGGTCAATGGTCTTTACCGCCCAGTCGATAATGGTCAGGGTCCGCAAACCCAGGAAGTCGAACTTAACCAGTCCGGCCTCCTCAACATCACCTTTATCAAACTGAGTAACCAGCCCCTGCCCATGCTCATCACAATAGGTGGCGGCAAAGTCTGTCAGCTTGGTCGGGGCAATTACCACACCACCGGCGTGTTTACCGACGTTACGGGTAACCCCCTCCAGCTTATAGGCCATGTCCATGATTTCCTGCGCTTCTTCGCTGGACTCCACAAACTCACGCATCATCGGCTCTTCTTCCATCGCCTTGCTGAGCGTCATGCCTATTTCAAAAGGGATCAGTTTGGACAGTTTATCCGCCAGACCAAATGCCTTGCCCTGCACCCGGGCAACGTCCCGCACCACCGCCTTTGCCGCCATGGTACCGAAAGTAACAATCTGAGATACCGCATCACGGCCATAGGTTTCTGCGACGTAATCGATAACCTTATCGCGGTTATCCATACAGAAATCGATATCGAAGTCAGGCATCGATACCCGCTCTGGGTTCAGGAATCGCTCAAAAAGCAGATCGTATTCCAGAGGATCAAGGTCGGTAATTTTCTGTGCATAGGCCACTAATGAACCCGCACCGGAACCCCGGCCAGGGCCTACAGGCACGCCGTTATCCTTACCCCACTGAATAAAGTCCATTACGATCAGGAAGTAACCGGGGAAACCCATCTGGGTGATAATATCCAGCTCAAAATTCATCCGGTCTTCGTAGGGCTTACGCTTTTCTGCGTAATCTTCAGCATCTTTATCCAGCAGGATATCAAGACGCTCTTCCAGACCTTTCCATGACACATCGGCAAAAAACTCGTCCATGGTCATGCCTTCCGGAATCGGATATTTCGGCAGGTAATAGGTACCAAGATCAAGTTGCAGATTACAGCGTTTAGCTATCTGTACGGTATTGGCAACCGCGGAAGGGATATCCGCAAACAGCGCCTGCATTTCTTCCGCAGATTTCAGATACTGGGTTTCACTGTAATCCTTTGGCCGGGTAGGATCTTCAAGTGTACGGCTCTGGTTAATACAGACCCGGGCCTCATGCGCCTCGAAGTCATCCGGTGAGATAAACATAACTTCGTTAGTTGCCACCAGCGGACAACCGCTGCGCTGCGCCAGCTGAACCGAAGCATGTACACACTCTTCATCATTGGTGCGGTCGGTTCGCTGAATCTCCAGATAAAAGCGCTGCGGGAACATAGTCTGCCACTGCGCCAGGATGGCATCGGCCTCATCACTGCCAGCAAGCAAGGCTTTACCGATTTCACCTTCTTTAGCACCGGACAGGGCAATCATCCCCTCCGGCTGCGCAGCGATCCAGTCTTTAAGGATAACTGCACGGTCATGCAATACATTCTGGCCTTGTTCATACGCCAGTGAGATCAGTTCAGTCAGGTTACGGTAACCGGTCTCGTTCATCGCCAGCAGGGTAAGCCGGTGCGCCTCGTCATCCTCAAGGCTGTTTACCACCCAGACATCCGACCCGAAAATCGGCTTCACACCGGTACCGGTGGCCGCCTTAAAAAATTTAATCAGGCCAAACAGGTTCGTCTGGTCTGTCAGCGCTATTGCCGGTATCTGCTGTTGTTTAACAGCCCCCATCAGCTCTTTGATACGAACCAGACCATCAACCAGTGAGAATTCACTGTGCAGACGAAGATGGACAAAACCGGGGGTGTTATTCATAAATAAACCAACTCAGTTAAACAGTATGTTGTTCGAGTAATCGGGCCACGGGCTTAAAGCTGCGCCGGTGCTCAGAAATAGGACCATATTTTTCAAGTTGCGCCAGATGCAGGGCTGTCGGATACCCTTTATGTTTGGCGAAACCATACTGTGGATAGATTTTATCCAGCGCTTTCATTTCCCGGTCCCGGTAGACCTTTGCCAGGATAGACGCGGCACTGATTGCCGGCTCCTTCAGGTCCCCTTTGACGATGGCTTCTGACGGACAAACCAGCCCCTGCGGACAACGGTTGCCATCGATCAGTGCGTACTCAGGCACCGGTGATAGCTGATTAACGGCCCGGCTCATGGCTAGCATAGATGCATGTAAGATATTCAGCGCATCTATCTCAGCAACATCAGCCCAGGCAATCGCCCAGGCAAGTGCCTTTTCCTGAATTTCAGGGTACAGCAGTTCACGTTTTTTTTCGGTGAGTTTTTTTGAATCGGTCAGGCCGGCAACAGGGTTATCCGGATCAAGAATCACTGCTGCGGCAACCACTTTCCCGACCAGCGGCCCACGGCCAACTTCATCCACACCGGCGACAAGCTGATGGCTGCGGAAATCAACCCCCTGTATTTGCATTCAGGCGCCTCCCCGCTTATCAGCAACCAGCTGTAAAACCGCCTCTGCTGCACGCTCATCGGCATTCTGACGAAGCTCAAGGTGCAAATCATGGAATCGCTGAGTCACCGGTCCCTGCTGTCTGCTGTCCTGCAGCGCTTGCTCGACCAGCGGCCCTAAGACCTCAGGACGAACATCATCTTGTAACACTTCAGGCACTAACTTCTCCCCTGCCAGCAGATTTGGCAACGAGATATAGGGGGTTTTCACCAGACGGGACAAAATCCGATACGTCAGTGACGCCATCTTATAAGCCACCACCATCGGCTTCTTAAGTAACATCGCCTCAAGGGTAACCGTGCCAGACGCCATCAGTATGGCATCACTTGCCTGCATCACTAAACGGGATTCTTTCAGATGCAGCCTGACAGGTAAGTCCTTGTATTCTGACTGCAACAGTTCCTGAAGGGTGTCGTAACGGGTCTGATTTGCTGCCGGAAGAATGAAATGTAAATCAGGATTTCTGTCCAGCAACCAGCGAACCGTGTCCAGAAATGGACGGGCCAGGTACTTCAGCTCCCCGCCCCGGCTGCCCGGCATAACCGCAATCAGCTGCTCATTTTCAGAAATGCCAAGTTGGCGGCGCGCGTCAGGCTGATCCGGCTGAAGATCAATCATGTTTGCCAGCGGGTGGCCCACAAATCTGACTGGCATATTATGCTGTTCATAAAAACGTGCTTCAAAAGGCAACAGCGTTAACATCAGATCGGTTGTGTTAAGAATCTTAAATACCCGCTTACTGCGCCAGGCCCACACTGACGGGCTGACATAATGTACGGTAGGAATACCTGCAGAACGCAATTTTCCTTCCAGATTCAGGGTAAAGTCCGGTGCATCTATGCCAATAAAGACGTCAGGCTGCCAGTCGGTCAGTTGCTGCGTCAGTTGCTTACGGATGTTAAGAAGCTCTCTGAGCCGGCCCAGCACTTCAACCAGCCCCATGACTGACAGCCGCTCCATCGGATACAGCGAATGACAGCCTTCATCCTGCATCAGTTCACCACCGATACCACGGACTTCAAGATCTGGATAAGATTTGCGTAACGCTCTGATAAGACCAGCGCCAAGGATATCCCCTGACGCCTCACCGGCTACGACAGCAACTTTCATACGTCCGGCCATAGAAATGATTAGCGGATGATGCCCCGCTCAGAAGATTTAAGTGAATCAATAATCAGCTGTACTTCCACACAGTCAACGACCAACTCCTGCAGTTCAGCCAGCGCTTCATCCAGTTTTAAGCCACTGCGGTAGATTAACCGGTAGGCCCGTTTAATCGTACGGATAGCATCATCACTATAACCTTTACGGCGCAATCCAACCGAGTTAATACCATGGGGCTTAGCTGAATTACCATTACACATAACAAAAGCGGGAATATCCTGCAGCACGACAGTACCAGCACCACACATACTGTATGAGCCGATATGGCAAAACTGATGCACCGCCGTAAAGCCCCCCAGGATAATATAATCCCCCAGGTGAACATGACCGGCCAGCGCGGCATTATTCGCAATAATATTATGGCTGCCCACGACACAGTCATGCGCGACATGCGCATTGGCCATAAACAGATTATCACTGCCAATTATCGTAATACTGTTATCCTGAACCGTCCCCCGGTGAATTGTACAACCTTCACGGAATACGTTGTCGTCACCAATTACCAGTTCAGTAGGTTCACCCTGATACTTCTTATCCTGACAGTCTTCACCAATGCTGGAGAACTGAAACACACGGTTATTTTTGCCCATCTTAGTCGGGCCTTTTATCACCGCATGGGGACCAATACGGCACCCGGCACCAATCTCAACATCCGCACCGATGTAGCTCCAGGGACCTACTTCAACATCGTCAGCCAGCTTAGCGCCGGACTCAACTATCGCTTGTGGATGAATCAATCTTAAACCTTTCTGTCAGCACAAAGAATTGTTGCGGAGCTCGCAAGCTCGCCATTCACGGTCGCTTTAACATCAAACTTCCAGATCCCACGTTTCTCGGAAACGATACTGGCTTCAAGTTGCAACTGATCACCAGGCACCACAGGGCGCTTAAAACGCAGCTTATCGGAACCGACAAAATAATAAATAGAGCCGTCCTGAGGAGTTTTATCCATGGTTTTAAAACCAAGAATACCTGCCGCCTGCGCCATGGCTTCAACAATCAGCACACCCGGCATTACCGGATGGTCAGGAAAATGTCCGTTAAAAAATGGCTCGTTAATCGTAACGTTCTTATAAGCAACGATGGATTCCCCGGGGATCAGCTCAACCACCCTGTCGACTAATAAAAAAGGATAACGGTGGGGTAAATATTTGCGGATCTCATTAACATCCATCATTCGGATCAACCTTTGCTTTGTATTGCTTAAATTCTGCTTCTAACGTTTTCAGCTTACGGGACATCTCGTCCAGCTGACGAAAACGGACAACATTCCGTTTCCATTGTGAATGTGGTTCTGCAACCGTACCGGAGGAATAAGCCCCGGCGGAATCAATATTCTTACTGACTAACGACATCGCCGTGATGTGTGTACCTGCGGCAATTTCAAGATGCCCGGTAATACCGCAGGCACCAGCCACTGTACAGGCCTCACCTATATGGGTACTGCCGGCAATGGCAGTACAGCCGGCAATGGCGGTATTATCACCGATGACAACATTGTGCGCTATCTGCACCTGATTATCGATAATAACACCGTTACCAATAAAAGTATGATCCAGCGCACCACGATCAACCGTCGTACCTGCACCGATCTCTACGCAGTCTCCGATCCGGACACCGCCTAACTGATATATCTTAAGCCACTGACCATTGTCCTGTGCAAACCCAAAACCGTCTGCACCGATCACCGCGCCGCTGTGAATACGGCAATTTTCACCAACTGTTACGTCGCTATAAAACGTCACATTGGGCTGAATAACCGAACCGGCACCGATCTCACAGTCATTGCCCAGTACAGTATTCGCACCCACTGAAACGCCAGCGCCAATTTTACAGTTTGCACCCACAACCACATTCGGCCCGAGAATAACATCTGTAGCCAGCGTTGCCGTCGGCGCGACTACCGCACTACCCGCGACACCTCCCACCTGCATATCATCAGCTCCGCTGAATAAGCGGCTCACTCTGGCATAGGCGATGTAAGGATCGTCAACAATCAGGCAAGCGGTTGGTACCAGTGCTTTATGCACTTCGCTGACTAAAACGGCACCCGCACGGCACTTTTTCAACTGCTGCAAATAACGGGGTTTGGCACTGTGAAAAAACGTCAGTTGCCCGGCATCCGCCTGCTCAAGAGTGGCAAGCCCGTTAATATCCGCCTCACCGCCTTCAAGCGTCGCATCCAGATATTTCGCTAACTCTTGTAATGAATACTGCAAACCCGACGCTGCCAACTTATTGCTTATTCAGTAATTCAACAACCTTCGCTGTGATATCCAGCTCAGGCTTGGCATAAATAGTGGATTGTTTATTGATTACAACGTCGTAACCGCCTTTTTCAATCATATCGCGGATAACAGCATCCAGCCGCGGACGCATTTTCTTTAAGAATGCCTGCTCACGCTCACGCTGCTGCAACTGCATCTCCTGGCCCTGACGCTGATATTCAGTTACCAGTTTTTGAAACTGCAGATTCTTTTGCTGCAAATCCGCCTGGCTGGCACCGGCTGCCTGCGCACTCTGCAGATCACCCTGCATCTGCTTGACCTGCTTTTCCAGTTCAGCTAACTGTGCTGCCTGTGGCTTAAACTCTTCCGTCATTGTCTGGCGAAATACTTCTGCAGCCTGGCTACTTAAAAGTGCCTGCTGGACACTCAGGGTCGCCACTTTGTCAGCCATCGCAGATGAACTCAGACCAAGCGCTACAACCAAACCTATTGATTTAAAAACATTCATCACTTTCTCCTTAGAAAGTCCGGCCCAGCGCAAATTCAAATGTTTGTTCGTCATCCCCGGACTTGGAGTTCAGAGGTTTTGCCAGCGCAAATGACAACGGACCTACCGGTGTCAGCCAGCTAAAGCCGATACCCGCCGAGTAACGTAATTCATCAAACTTAATCCCCGAGTCGCAGTTCGTGCTACCGGCCAGACATTCGGTCTGGAATACATTACCGACATCAAAGAACACCAGTGTACGAATAGAAGATGAGTCTTTGATAAACGGCGCCGGTACGATCAGTTCTACACTGCCGTCAATCTGCACATTACCGCCAAATGCGTCATTCTGACTGTCCCTTGGACCCAGAGTATTGGTCTTAAAACCCCGTACAGAAGACAGACCACCGCTGAAGTAGTTCCGGTAGAACGGATAATCATTATCTCCCAATGAGCCTGCATACCCTAAACGACCTCTGGCAGAGATAACCCAATCTTCAACACTGTCCAGCGGTTTGTACCACTTATATTCATAACGCTCGGAATGATACGTCAGATCACTGCCCGGAATCGCCACCGTTAATTCAGCGCTCTGATACGTACCGCGGGTTGGGAAGACCCGGCGGTTAAGTTTATTTTCTGTCCAGCGCAATGCAGTCGTGAAGTTCAGATAGCTATCGCCTTCTTTTTCGATGAAGTTGAATACTTCCTGAGCAGTATTGGTACCATTAGTCTTCAGATCAACCTGTTCAACCCCAAGACTGAAATTGATACGCTGAAAATCGTCAATCGGATAGCCGAAGTTTACCCGCGCGCCGATTTCATCGGTCAGATAGTCACTGACATTACTGTTGGTAAAGTTTCGTTCACGAAAATAGAAATCAAACCCACGGCTCACACCGTCAACTGTATAGTATGGATCTAAATAACTGAAAGACAATTGCTTACGGGTATCCGATTTTTCAATATTAATGCCAACCTGCTTACCGGATCCCAGAAAATTTTCTTGCCTTAACCCCAGATTCAGGATCAGACCCGCCGTACGGGAAAAACCGATACCTGCCGTTAAGCTACCAGAGTTCTGTTCTTCGAGCACATAATTCAGATCTACCTGATCATCAGTACCAGGCACAGGTACTGTATCAACATCGACCGACTGAAAATAACCGGTCTGTTCGATGCGACCTTTCGAGGTTTCGATCTTTTCTGAAGAGGCAATTGCCCCTTCCATCTGTGTAATCGTCCGACGAGCTGCTTCATCCGCAGTCCCGGTATTACCGGTAATATTAATCCGGCGTACGTAGGTACGTTTACCAGGCGCGACAAAGTAACGCAAAGTGACTGTCTTATCCTCTTCATTCAATTCAGGCACAGGGCTTACATTGGCAAACAGATACCCCTGATCTCCCAGCTTGCGCTCCACAGCCGTCTGCGAAGTCGTGACTTTTTCACGGGAGAAAATTTCACCGTCACTGATCGTCAGGGCCTCCATCAGCTCTTCTTTAGGCACTACCAGATCACCGGTAACATCAACACTGCTGACGCTGTACTGCTCACCTTCGGTAATATTAATGCTGATAAAAATGTGTTTTTTATCCGGTGAAACCGAGACCTGGGTAGAATCAATATTAAAGTTTACGTAACCGCGGTCCAGGTAATATGAACGTAGCCGTTCAAGATCACCTGAGAGCTTTTCACGGGCATAACGGCCACTCTTGGTGAAGAACGACCAGAAACCCGGCAGCTTCAGGCTAAACAGGTCAGTCAGCTCTTCTTCTTCAAAGACGGTATTACCAACAATATTAATATGCTGGATGGTCGCGACCTTACCTTCGGTCACATTGATGTTCAGTGCAACCCGGTTACCGGACAGCGGTTCAACCTCAGTTTGAATATCGGCACCGTAACGCCCGCGGCCGACATAGAGACGCAATAAATCCTGACGGATCTGATCCAGCGTTGCCCGTTTAAATACATCACCTTCTTTCAGGCCGGTCTGCTCCAGACCTGCAAGCAGCGCCTCATCATCGACAACACTGTTACCTTCAAGGCGAATTAAACTGACCGCAGGACGTTCTTTAACCCGCAACACCAGCACATCACCATCACGCTCCAGCTGGATATCTTCGAAATATCCGGTTTTAAATAAACGCCGTGTCGCACTGGCCAGTTCAGCACTGTCTACCTGCTCACCTGAATCAATTGCAAAATAACGCAAAGCCACACCCGGCTCTACCCTTTGAATCCCCTCAAGACGAATATCTTCTACTGTGAATGTTTCTGCCTGCGTACCAAATGCAAACAAAGCCAGGGAAAACAGAACTCCGAATCTGCGTTTCATGAACCACTTCTTTTCGTCGTTATTTTGGTTATTAAAGCCGCATAAGATCATTGAAGATCGCGACCCCCATCAAGGTAAACAGTACAGCCATACCCAGCCTTAATCCGACTGCCTGCACTTTTTCCGACACCGGCCTGCCCCGAATTATTTCAATGCAGTAATACACCAGATGTCCGCCATCCAGCATTGGGATCGGCAATAAATTTAAAATACCCAGGCTAATACTCAGATATGCCAGAAAGCTGGCAAAGGTTTCAAGACCTGATGCTGCTGAGGCAGCTGCCACTTTAGCAATGGTTATCGGTCCACTCAAGTTTTTTACCGATAAGATGCCTTCGAGCATTTTCCAAATAGAATCAAGGGTAAGGGTTATCATCTGCCAGGTTTTACGCACCGCATGTTCAGCTGATTCGAACACACCATACTGAACAACCCGCCGCATGTCCTCCGGCCACTCAACCGGCTGAACACCCGCACCGATATACCCGGTAACGTCACCGCTTTCCCAGCGTTTTTCCGCCGGAATAATGGACAACAGGATTGCTTCGTCGTTCCGCACAACCTCCAGCCGCAACTCTTGACCAGCATTCGCCTGTATCAGCGCTACAAAATCTTCCCACTTGCCGGCAGGCGCGCCGTTCACACGCACAATTTCATCACCAACCTGCAACCCACTCAGCTCCGCCTGGCCGGACGGCTCGACCCGTCCGATCACAACAGGAACCACAGGCCTGTATACGACAAGTCCCACGGAACTCAACGGACTTTCTGTCTCCAGGTCCAAAGTCCATTGCTGCAAGTCCAGAACATAGGTTTGACTGCTTTGCTGGGATTTATAACGCACCTCAAGCGGCACCATCGCCTGATCACCGATACGCGCAGCTAAGCGTAAATTAATATCATCCCAGGTCGGTGTTATATGACCGTCTACTGCAATAATTTCACCACCGGGAATAACGCCGGACACTTCAGCAATGCTTTGTGGCTTAACAGAACCTATAACAGGTACCAATGCACTGGTGCCGGAAAGAAACAGCGCCCAATAAACAAAAATCGGAAAGATAAGATTGACTAACGGCCCGGCCGCAACAACAGCAAAGCGCTGGTACACCGTCTTACGGTTGAAAGCCTGCGACCTGAGAGATTCCGGGACATCAGCCTCACGCTCATCAAGCATCGAAACATAGCCACCCAGCGGAATAGCTGCAATAACGTATTCAGTATCCTGCTTATCCCGCCAGCGCACCAACGGCTTACCAAAGCCAACAGAAAAACGAAGCACTTTAATGCCACAGCGTCTTGCTACCCAGAAATGCCCGTATTCATGAATTGTCACCAGGATACCCAGAGTAACAATCATCGCCAAAATAGTGGTAAGAAAATCCATAGATCTGACTCCCTGAATTACACAGTAGTCAGCACGTGCACACCCAGCACAAACATCGGCGCCGCGGCAGTAATACTGTCGATACGATCCAGCACACCGCCATGTCCGGGTAATAACTTACTGCTGTCTTTAATGCCCCGCTGGCGTTTCAGCATACTTTCAAAGAGATCGCCTAATACCGATGCCAAACCCGCGACCACAGAGAGCACTATCAGATAAAAACCGTCCAGTACGGAAAAGTCCAGATAAACAACAAAACCAACAGCAATCAGCACACAGCTACCGATACCGCCCCAGAATCCGGCCATCGTTTTTCCCGGGCTGACTTTAGGCGCCAGCTTTTTCCGCCCCCAGGTTTTTCCGGCAAAGTACGCGCCGATATCCGCGCCCCAGACCAGCAACAGAAGCATAAGCAGGAACACGCTGCCATCAGGATGCTGACGGATACTCACCAGCGCCATCCAACTGGGCACCAGAACAAGTAAGCCGATAATCATACGCTGCCAGCTGGACTGCCACCCTCTGACCACCGGAAACCTGAGCACCCAGAACAGCGCCATTACCCAGAACAAAACGGTTGGCAGCATAAAGTCTTTAAAATATTCAACCGGCAGGCTGTAATCCACCAGCGCTATACAAGCAGCTACGAAAGAAGAATAAGCCACCCGCGCACTGGCAGACGGCACTCCCGAAAGGTCTGCCCATTCCCAGGCAGCAAATAAAACAATCACACAGGTAAACAGTTTGAAAAGATCGAACGAAAGGAAAAACAGCCCAGCTAATGCACACGGAGCTAAAATCAGGGCGGTAATCAATCGTTGTTTAAGCATTCTCAGACTCTAATTGTTCGCTTGTTTTGCCGAAGCGTCGCTCCCGGCCCAAGTAACTTTCAATGGCATGAACCAATGCATACTTATCAAAATCCGGCCACAGCAAGTCACTGAAGTAATACTCACTGTAAGCCATCTGCCATATCAGAAAATTACTGACCCGCTGCTCACCCGCCGTTCTGATACACAAATCAGGGGCTGCAACATCAGCCAGATTAATATACTCACCCAGCATTGACTCAGTAATCTCTGCTGGATTCAGCTGTCCGTCAGCACATGCCTGCGCGAGTTGCTGACAGGCCTGCGTAATATCCCAGCGGCCTCCGTAATTGGCAGCAATATTCAGTGCCAACCCGGTATTCCCGGCTGTCTGCATTTCTGCTTTGGTAATTTTTTCCTGCAGGCTCTGACTGAAACGGGACTTATCACCAATAACCCGCAACCGGATATTATGCTTATTAAGCTTGCTGACTTCACGATCCAGCGCCCATGCAAACAGCTCCATCAGGCCCTTTACCTCAAGTGCCGGCCGCTGCCAGTTCTCGCTACTGAAAGCGAACAGCGTAAGTGCTTCCACACCCAGCTCCACACAACCTTCAATAACACTGCGTACACTGGCCACACCTGCTTTATGGCCGGAAAGACTGACGCGCTTGTGTTTTTTTGCCCAGCGATTATTGCCATCCATAATAATTGCAATATGCCGTGGCACAGCCTTCCCTTCAGGAAGGTTAAGATGAAGTTTTTCAGCCATCAAAAAAGCGCCCGGCACCATCAAACAATGAAACCGGGCATATCCTTATCAGATTTCCATCAGATCGGCTTCTTTCTCTTCAAGAAGCTTATCCACATCGGCAATGAACTTATCCGTTAATTTCTGAATCTGATCTTCACCGCGACGTAAATCGTCTTCAGTGATTTCTTTTTCCTTCAGAAGGTCTTTCAGGTCACCGTTAGCATCACGGCGAACATTACGCACAGATACACGGCCTTTTTCCGCTTCCTGACGGGCCTGACGGATGTAACCTTTACGGGTTTCTTCTGTCAGCATAGGCATTGGCACGCGAATCACCGCACCTGCCGAAGAAGGGTTCAGACCCAGATCAGACTTCATGATTGCTTTTTCAATTTCCGGGGCCAGATTGTTTTCCCACGGAGAGATAGACAAGGTACGGCCATCCTCAACAGAAATGTTAGCCACCTGGCTCAGCGGCACATCAGAACCATAATAAGACACAGTCACAGTGTCCAGAATGCTTGGGTGCGCACGGCCGGTACGAATTTTCTTCAGGTTATTCGCCAGTACTTCCAGGCTCTTTTGCATCCGCTCTTGAGCATCCTGAGCAATCTCATTCAGCATACTTATCTCCTACCGTCTCATTATTATCGATCACGGTGCCTTCATCGCCGCCAACAATCAGGTTTGCCAGGGCACCAGGCTTATTCATATTAAACACACGCAGTGGCATATCGTGGTCACGGCTCAGACAAATCGCCGTCAGATCCATTACACCCAACTGCTTTTCAATTGCTTCATCAAAGCTCAGATGACGGTAACGCCGTGCAGTCGGATCTTTCACCGGATCAGACGTATAAACACCATCAACCTTGGTTGCTTTAATTACGACATCTGCGCCAATTTCTATTCCCCGCAGACAGGCAGCAGAATCCGTTGTAAAGAAAGGATTACCGGTACCGGCAGAGAAAATTACCACATCGCCCTGATTCAGGTAACGCACTGCGTTACGGAAATCATAATCATCAACCACACCGGTCATCGGAATCGCCGACATAACCCGGGTTTTGATATTTGAACGCTCCAGCGCATCACGCATTGCCAAAGCATTCATTACGGTAGCCAGCATACCCATGTGGTCACCGGTTACCCGGTCCAGACCGGCAGCGCTCAGTGCAGCACCGCGAAACAGGTTACCACCACCGATAACCATACCAACCTGAACACCAATACCTACCAACTGGCCAATTTCCAGCGCCATACGATTCAGAACTTGCGGATCAATACCGAAGTTTTCATCGCCCATAAGGGCTTCGCCGCTGAGTTTTAATAGAATACGTTTAAATTTTTTGGAAGGCTGACTCGAGGCCGACATTGATTGCGTCTCCACCAGGACTGAAGTTAGAAGCAGTGTAACAAGAAAAAAATAGATTGCGCACCTGAAAAGATGCGCAATCCATTAGCAGGCAGGTATTAGCCTTTCAGTTGCTCAGCAACTTCATCAGCGAAGTCTTTCTTCTCGACTTCAATACCTTCACCTACTTCGATACGCACGAAAGAAGCAACGCTTGCGCCTGCATCTTTAACCAACTGACCTACTTTGACGTCAGGGTTTTTAACGAACGGCTGTTCAGTCAGGCTGTTTTCAGACAGGTACTTGTTGATACGACCAACAACCATCTTCTCAGCGATTTCAGCCGGCTTGCTTGCCATGTCAGGCTGCGCCAGAATAATTTCTTTTTCCTTAGCAACAACATCAGCAGGCATGTCTTCTTTGTTAACAACCTGTGGGTTAACAGCAGTTACGTGCATAGCTACGTCTTTAGCCAGCTCAGCGTTACCGCCGGTCAGAGACACGACAGCAGCCAGGTTACCGGTACCGTGCACGTATGCAGATACTACGTCACCCTCAACCAGCATGATGCGGCGAACACCGATGTTTTCACCGATTTTCTGCACCAGCGCGTCACGTGCTTCGCTCAGTTCACCGGCCATCAGCGCTTCAACGTCAGTTTGCTTTTCAGCGAACGCTTTAGCCAGAACGGTCTGACAGAAAGCCGCAAAGTTATCATCACGGGCAGCGAAGTCAGTTTCAGAGTTAACTTCTACAGCTACCGCATAGCTGTTATCTTCAGCAACCTGAACAACAACAACACCCTCAGCAGCAGTACGGCCAGCTTTTTTAGCCGCCTTCATGCCTGAAGCCTTACGCAGTTCTTCGATAGCCTTGTCAACATCACCATCGGCAGCAGCCAATGCTTTCTTACACTCCATCATACCCAGACCGGTACGATCGCGCAGTTCTTTTACCTGCTTAGCGGAGAAGTTTGCCATTTAATTGTACCCCGTTCACAAACTTTTAAATTCACATTGAAAAAAGGGGAGCTTACCGCTCCCCTCTCGCGAGCCCGGATATTAAAAACCCCGGCCGCTTACAGCCTGATTACTCAGCAGCTTCGTTCTGCTCTTCGACTTCGACGAATTCGCCTTTGTCAGCAGCAGTCGCTTCGCCACCTTCAGAGCACGCATCAGCAACCGCTTTAACGTAGATCTGAATAGCGCGCAGAGCATCATCGTTACCTGGGATAACGTAGTCAACGCCGTCCGGGTTGCTGTTAGTATCAACGATACCGATAACAGGAATACCCAGCTTGTTAGCTTCGTTGATAGCGATACGCTCGTGGTCAACGTCAACAACAAACAGTGCGTCTGGCAGACCACCCATGTCCTTGATACCGCCGATAGAACGTTCCAGCTTTTCCATTTCGCGCTGACGCATCAACGCTTCTTTCTTGGTCAGCTGAGCAAAAGTACCGTCCTGGCTCTGTGCTTCCAGATCACGGAAACGACGGATAGACTGACGGATAGTCTTGTAGTTAGTCAGCATACCACCTAACCAGCGGTGGTTTACGTACGGCATACCAGAGCGGGTCGCTTCTTCTTTGATGCACTTGCTTGCAGCACGCTTAGTACCAACGAACAGGATCTTGTTCTTGTTACCAGCCATACCTTTAACAACATCCAGCGCACCGTTCAGAGCAGGCAGAGTGTGCTCCAGGTTGATGATATGGATCTTGTTGCGAGCACCAAAGATGTACTTACCCATTTTAGGGTTCCAGTAACGGGTCTGGTGACCGAAGTGAACACCTGCTTTAAGCAGGTCACGCATTGTAACTTGTGCCATTTTAAAAATTCCTAATATTAGGGTTAGACCTCCATGCACCCCATCCCCCAACCGCAAGCGGCACCCAAGGCAATGTGTCGGTACATGTGTGGATTATTTATAATTTACGGGCAGTACCGGGATTACCGGCAACAGCTACGCAAATTTGCGGGCGGATTTATACCATAAACAGAGCATATTTTGAAGTGCTTGTTTTGTTCTTAAGCGCTTAATTCGCTACAATGCGACGCTCAGACTATATAAGAGAGTGCGCCGTACAAATTCACGGGCATACAACTCTCAACACCGTCCAGCCAATACAGTTTAAGGGTATATATGAGCATAGTAATTAAGTCAGCCGACGCCATCGAAAAAATGCGGGTGGCCGGACGCCTGGCGGCGGAAGTACTGGAAATGATTGAACCCCATGTTAAACCGGGCGTAACCACCAATGAAATCAATCAGATCTGTCATGATTACATTGTCAACGAACAACAGGCCATTCCTGCACCGCTGGACTATCACGGTTTTCCGAAATCTATCTGCACATCGGTTAACCATGTGGTTTGCCACGGCATTCCTAATGACAAGGCGCTGAAAAACGGCGACATGATCAACATCGATATCACCGTCATCAAAGATGGCTACCACGGTGACACCAGTAAAATGTTTTTTGTCGGCAAGGCTCAGCCCCACGCGGAGCGTCTGGCAAGCATCACACAGGAATGCCTGTACAAAGCAATGGAACTGGTTAAGCCCGGTGCGCAGCTGGGCGATATCGGCCACGTCATTCAGCAACACGCTGAATCCAACCACTACTCAGTGGTTCGCGAGTACTGCGGACACGGCATTGGGGAAGGCTTCCACGAAGACCCGCAGGTACTTCACTACGGTAAGGCCGGCACCGGCGTCACGCTGGAAGAAGGCATGATATTCACCATCGAGCCGATGATTAATGCTGGCAAGCGTCACGTTAAGTTGCTGAAACGGGATGGCTGGACCGTTGAAACCGTCGACAAACGCTTATCTGCCCAGTGGGAACATACAATTCTGGTTACGGCAGATGGCTATGAAGTACTGACCAAGCGTCAGGAAGAAAGTTTCTGAGTGTAACCCTGACACAGGCTTAAAGATGTCCGACACCCTTTTCGCGGCGGATGAATCACTGTTCTGCGCCGCTGAATTCAGTGCTGAACTGGCGGCAGCAGCGTCGCCAATTGCAGCCTTCAAACACACCCTGAAAAAAGCGCGGGCCCTGATGGATGAGCGCTTTATTCAGGGAGAGGACATCCGCAAGCTGATCTATGGCCGTGCCTGGCTGGTAGACCAGCTGCTGCTTCAGGCCTGGAATCTTTTTGACTGGCCGGATAACAACGGTTTTGCCCTGATCGCCGTCGGCGGTTATGGCCGCGGGGAACTTCACCCCCATTCCGATGTGGACCTGCTGATCCTGCTCGATGCTACTGAAGACGAACAGATGCAGGCCAGCATCAGCGGTTTTCTGACACTGCTCTGGGACATCAATCTGGACATAGGTTCCAGTGTCCGCACCCTTGAGGAATGCTACCGGGAAGCCGAAAAAGACATCACCATTGCCACCAACCTGATCGAGTCCCGTCTGATCACCGGCAACCAGCACCTGCATGACAAAATATTTCACCGGGTTACGTCCGGGGCATGGAGCGACAAGGAATTCTACCTCGCCAAGATTGACGAGCAAAAAAGCCGTCACGACAAAACCAACGACACCGAATACAACCTCGAGCCCAACCTTAAGACGTCACCCGGTGGCCTCCGGGACCTGCAGACCATTGGCTGGGTCGCCAAAAGACACTTCGGCACCACCTTCATTCATGATCTGGTAGACCACGGCTTCGTGACTGAATCAGAACTGGACACCCTGGAAAAAGGCGAACGCTATCTCTGGACTGTCCGCTATGCACTGCATATGCACTGCAAGCGCCGGGAAGACCGTTTACTGTTCGATCACCAGCGAACACTGGCAGACCTGTTTGGCTATAAAAATCAGGACGGTGCACTGGCCGTTGAACAGTTCATGGTGAAGTACTACCGCGTTGCCAAGACCATGTCTGAATTCAACAACATGCTGTTACAGTATTTTGATGAAGTAATCCTCAGTGTCGGTGAAGAGCAGGTTATCGAGCCCCTCAACAAGCGCTTTAACTTGCATAACGGCTACATCAAGGCTGCCTACCCCAGCGTTTTTGAACACCATCCTTTCGCCATGATGGAACTGTTCGTTCTGCTGGCTGAAAATGAACAGATCAAAGGGGTTCGGGCATCCACTATCCGGCTGATCCTGAACAACCGTCACCGGATTGATGATGATTTCCGCAAGGATATCCGCAATATTTCACTCTTTATGGAATTACTGCGAGGTAACCTCAAAGTATCCACCGAACTTAAGCGCATGAACCGTTTTGGCATCCTGGGACGCTATCTGCCGGAATTCGGCGAAATTATCGGCCAGATGCAGCACGACCTGTTTCATATCTATACCGTTGACGCGCACACACTGAAGGTCATTCAAAAGCTGCGTCAGTTTCGCCATACGGACAACAGCGAACAATTTCCGATTGCTCACCGGATCATTAATCAGATCCCGAAAATTGAACTCATCTATATTGCCGGGCTTTACCACGATATAGGCAAAGGCAGGGGCGGTGATCACTCTGAACTGGGCGCTGAAGACGTCAAACTGTTCTGCGAACGGCACCACCTGGGAAAATGGGATACACATCTGGTTACCTGGCTGGTCCGCAATCACCTGCTGATGTCGATGACCGCGCAGCGCAAAGATATCTCTGACCCTGATGTCATTCAGCATTTCGCCAAACAGGTCCGTGATCTGGACCACCTGGATCACCTTTACATTCTGACCGTCGCAGATATCAACGCCACCAACCATACCCTCTGGAACAGCTGGCGTGCCGCACTGCTTCGCCAACTGTACTCAGATACTAAGATCGCTCTGCAACGGGGACTGGAAAATCCGATCAACCGGGAAGACCGGATTGAGCAAACCCAGCATGAAGCCATGGTACAACTGCAACGCAACGGCTGCGGCGGCATGGAAGTGCTCAATTTCTGGGAACACCTGGGTGATGATTATTTTCTGCGCGAACAGGCCCTCAATATTGCCTGGCAAACCCGTGCCATTCTGGAACACGGTGAATCTGACTTGCCGCTGGTGAAGATGCACGAGACGTCCCGGCGTTCATTTGAAGGGGCCACAGAAGTCTTTATCTACATGCGTGACCAGCCAAACCTGTTTGCCGCCGCCGCATCAGCACTGGACCAACTGAACCTGAACATCCAGGACGCCCGCATCATGGTGGCTGACAACAATCAGACACTTAACACCTATACCGTGCTGACTGCAGACAACCAGCCGCTGACCGATAACGCCGCACACCTGGAGTATATTCAGCAAAGCCTGGTGAATGCACTGAACAATCCGGAAGAATATCCGAAC
Source organism: Aliamphritea hakodatensis (assembly GCF_024347195.1). Classification (NCBI taxonomy): domain Bacteria; kingdom Pseudomonadati; phylum Pseudomonadota; class Gammaproteobacteria; order Oceanospirillales; family Oceanospirillaceae; genus Aliamphritea; species Aliamphritea hakodatensis. The sequence continues at coordinate 804,580 of NZ_AP025281.1, read as the reverse complement.
ATTATACATCGGCGCATTCCCCGCCAGCTCAAACTCTTCGCTAATCCCACACGCGTCAATATTATCAATGACACTGAACACGGATTAACCACACTGGAAGTTATGACGCCGGACCGCCCAGGCCTACTGGCCCGTCTGGGACGTATATTTATGACCCACGGAATATCCGTTCGCAAAGCCAAAATCGCCAGCATCGGCGAACGGGTGGAAGATTACTTCTTCATCAGCGATATACAGGGCAACCCACTAACAGATGAAGCCCTGTGCGATGCATTGCAAAAAGATATCTGCCAACAACTGGATGAACACATCCAGGGCGAACAATAACCCCTGGCCGCCGCTTTACTGCAGGCCAATGTAAGGAATAAACATGGATAAGCAACAACAAACCGAACTGGAAGCAGCCGCTTTCCGCCGCCTGGTAAAGCACCTCGACAGCCGCAAAGACGTACAAAACATTGATCTGATGATTCTGGCAGGCTTCTGCCGCAACTGCCTGTCCAAATGGTACAAAGCTGCGGCTGACGAGCAAGGTGTAGAAATGAGCTATGAAGACGCCTGTGAACAGGTTTACGGCATGCCTTACACTGAATGGAAAGCCAACCACCAGCAGAAAGCCACACCGGAACAGCTGGCAGCATTTGAAAAAACTCAAAAGCCTGCGTAAAACGATTCAGGCATAAAAAAGGGCATCTCACATGCCCTTTTTTATTGCCTCATGGTTACTGGCTGTTCCGCCAGGCCCGTTGTAGCTGGTTCAGATCCACTTCAAGAATAGTGGCATATACATCATCCTGAACCGGATAACTCTTCACCACCCGGGCGCCCCGAATGATCCCGGCAACGGCCCCCTGAAAGGAATTACTCTGCAAAATCATATCCTGAACAGAGGTACTGCCGGCCAGATGCTGACCATGCACCACCGCTGTCAGCTCCCGGTATGCATCCAGCTTGGACGCCTTGATGGCGTTAAGAATTTTATGTTGCCGGTTCAGTCCCGACTGCAAACTGATCGGCGCATAGCCGGTGACCTGCACCCAGTCCGGCGGCAGCGGCGTATCATCAACCCGCGGCGGCACATCAGGAAGGGCACTGACAATATCCTTGGTTGATTCAACAAAGGTTTCACAACCGGCCAGAGCAATACCCAGTATTCCAACCAGCAGAATCCGGCATACCTTAGCGGTGATAGTGATCATTGCGCTCTCCCCTGACCATTTTCAATAATCATACCGGCGGCATCACTGGCCAGCGGATCATATCCGGGAATTTCACCTTCCAGACGGGCGACCGATACATGGGACTGGCCGGTCGCCATCACCTGCCGGGTTGTGGTATCAAGCACCCGGGCATTAATCACCAGACCATCCGGATGACGGGCATAGGTACCGGTCAGTATGTAATGAATCCGGAAACGGTTACGGATTGAAGACAGGTTATCCCGGGACAATGGATTCTTCAGTGTAGTATTCAGGCTCACTGCCCGATAATCCACCAGATTGTAGCCATGCTGCTGCATCTGAAAAATCATACTTTCACTGAGCCGTTCTCCCAACCCCGACGGTGTTGTTTTCCCGTCAAGATTTTTAAAAGGCAGAATGGCAATCGGCAGCTTTTTTACCCGGTTCTTTGCCAGTCCGGTATCAATCTGTACGGCCATCTGGGCGACGACTTCGCTCATCGCATCAGTGCCGTTGGAAACAGCATCGACCATAATGACTTCCCGCGTCAGGGCTTCACGTTCGGCCTGTACCGCTTCAGTCTGTGTTTCACGCAGTGTCTGGGCAGCTTCCGGACTGATACTGTCGAGCTGAATTTTCACAGTCTCATTCCGGGGAGCTGAACAGCCGGTTATCCCGATTATTATCAGACCTATAGCAAGTTGTCTTAAATATTTCATCAACTGGTCACATCTGCCATTATACGCTTTCAGGAAACTGCAAAAGTCACATCTGTGTCGCCACAGGCAAGACCTTTACCGCAGTCAGGATAAATTACCATAATTTTCTGCAGAGAATGCTATCTTATCCACCTGAATGACATATTCTCTACGCATATATGTACTGTTATCGGTGACCCGAAGCTTATGTTTAATCTGTTACGCGTAATTTTTGCCGCCTGCTTACTGGCAACGTCGTCCCTCAGCACTGCGATTACCGTTGAAGCTCAGGGCCAGTCAATGATCTTCGACGGTGACCTTGACTCTGCCCGCCGAAACGCCATCCGCAACGCTTCCCAACAGGCATCATTACAGGCCAGTGTCTTTGTCAGCAGCACCCAGAAAGTCACCGACGGTGTACTCAGCATCGATAACATGCAAATCAAAACCCTGGGACAGGTTAACGACATAGAAATAATTGATGAAGTCATCCGTAACCAGACCCTGCATGTCAGGATAAGGGCCAACGTTGAATACGAAGCGGACTGCAAAAACGGCACCCGCAGCCAGGGTTACATGAAGTCTCTGGCAATTACGGCATTCCCACTGCTGACACCCACCCAGGCAATCCTGGGGTCACTGGAAAACATCCAGTCAGGATTCAGCACTCAACTCACCCATGACATAAACGAAAATACCGGTCTGTCAGCCCGGAACGCCGGACTGCTGACCATGCACCCGGAATTACTGACGGCCCCTTCCAGGCAACTGTCTGCCGGCGCGATTTCCACAGTCTTACAAGAGATCCAGCAGCTAGATGTGCAATACGTTATTTCCGGCGTAATCCGTGACATGACCATGCACGACCCGGATACCATCGCACTTAAACGCAACATACTGGTGGATTTTTATAACCGTCAGGATTACCGCAGCAAGCGTCATTTGCGCAACCTGGTTGTGGATGTGTTTATCCATGACGGCTTCAGCGGTGCCCTGCTATTCAACAAACAATACGTCATGGCGGGCCGCTGGAATCTGGCGCCTGAAGCGAAAATAGGCTTTGCCAGCGCAGCCTACTGGAAACAGGATTACGGCGTTCAGACCCAACAGTTACTCAGCCAGATCACTGACGATATCCAGACAGAATTACGCTGCAAACCCTTTTCTGCCAGTATCACCCGGACCGACGGAAGCTTCATCTGGTTCAATGCCGGCTCACAGGCAGGCATCAACATCGGAGACCGCCTCAGCGTTTACCGTAAATCCAGCTTTTACACCAACGGCATCAGCGAAAATATTCAGCTAACTAACACCCAGAGCAGTATCACTGTTACGGATGTTCAGCCGTTTTTCTCGGTGGGCCGCCTGACACAGGAAGGCTCTACCTACAATATTCAGCCGGATGACGTCGTCATTACCCACTGAAGCACAACATCCCGCAGACACAAAAAAGCCGGGGCTGTTCAGTAACAGCTACCCGGCTTTTTTTACTTAGCAGTACGGCAACAGTTTATTGCTGAGTACCGCGAATCTGAACCTCTACCCGGCGATTCTGCGAGCGCCCGGCAGCAGTATCGTTGCTGGCCACAGGATAGCGTTCACCATAGCCACGGGCCTGCAACCGCAGATCAGAAACCCCGGTGCTGGCAAGATACTGAGCAACGGATGCCGCCCGGCGTTCAGAAAGCTCCTGGTTATACTGAGCAGAACCGGTACTGTCGGTAAAACCGTCCACATTTACGATCGTCTTATCAAACTTCACCAGCACTTTGCCCACAGAGCCCAGCACACCGTTGAAACCCGGGGCAACATTATACGAATCAGTCGCAAACGTAATATTCCCCGGCATGATCAGGCGAATTTCATCTCCAACCCGCTCAACCCGCACCCCGGTACCTTCCAACTCCTGGCGCAGTAACATCTCTTGCTGATCCATGTAATAACCGATACCGCCACCAACAGCACCGCCCACCAGCGCACCGGTGATTGCGCCTTTGGTACGGTCACTTTTACTGGAAACAGCCGCCCCTAAAACAGCACCGGCCAATGCACCTATCCCGGCACCTTTAGTCGCATTACCGGTTTTTTGTTCCTGCGTATACGGATCCAGTGTCTGACAACCTGCTAACACCAGCGCACAGGCAAGGACAGTTAATTTCTTCATAAATATACCTCAACATTCTTTCACTGCCGGTCTACCCGGCTACGCCACTGGCTGTGACTCCAGCCAGAGCAAATAATTCAGCATCTTTTCCACAAATTGCCATACCTGATGTAAAAAACATACACATCAGCCGGAATGCTAAAAATTATAGTCTGGTAATATGAATAATTACTGAGTTTATGAAAATTCCCCCACCTATCCCCTAGTCAGTACGTGTTACAACTTATAGAATCGGTCGTTAATATATTTGTAAGATTCTGTTCCGAGGAAAGTCCCTTGTCTCAACTCCCGGTTATTGTAGGTTTCGGCGGCATCAGCCCTGCCGGTCGCAGTTCCTTTCACCACGGTTATCGTCGCCTTGTGCTGGACGAACTGGATGAGACGAGCCGCGCAGAAACATTATTGGATCTGGCAACACTGATGGGGCTGGCCGGATTTGAAAATGGCCATTATGTTGATGCCGAAGGCAAGCAGCGCCCGGTGACAGAACTTGCCGAAAATCTTGCCGAACAGGTGAAAAACAACACCCTGATCCGGCGTATTGAAAACGACTGTTTCGACATCAATAACGTTGTTTTCAACCAACCCGCTAAACTGAACACCTCTGAGACGGTCACTTTCACCCTGCGCAAGCGTCAGATGCCTCAGCAGATACCGGAGAACTGGCAGGTAACAGAACTCAATGCCAATCAGGTGGAAGTTACCTTCAGCGGCGAACTGAATACCATTTTACCGGACACCCGTGGTGCCCAGGTACGCACTGCCGGCCAGTTACCGACCGGCTTTAAACCCGGCACTCTGTACCAGTCCCGTAACCATCCGCGCAATCTGCAAATGACCGTATTCGGTGCATCCGATGCCCTGAACTCAGCCGGTATTCCGTGGGATGTCATTGCCGATAACGTAGCACCGGATCAGATCGGTGTTTATGCCAGCAACTCGATTGGCCAGCTGGACGATCTGGGGTTTGGCGGTCTGGTGAAATTCCCGTCGATCGGAAAACGTACCACCTCCAAGAATATGCCACTGGGCTATGCCCAAATGCCCGCTGACTTTATTAATGCCTACATTCTTGGCAGTGTTGGCGTGACCGGTGGTGCGCTGGGTGCCTGTGCAACTTACCTGTACAACCTGCGCAGTGCGGTGAACGACATTCGCAGCGGCCGTCGTAAAGTCGTGCTGGTTGGCGGCAGCGATGCACCCGTCACTCCGGAAATTATTGAAGGCTTCCGTGCCATGGGTGCACTGGCAGAAGATAAGGCCCTGCTGGCACTGGATAAGCTCAGTGAACTGAGCGATGCAGACTATCGCCGCGCCTGCCGGCCATTTGGTGAAAACTGTGGTTTTACCATTGCAGAATCCTGTCAGTTTACCCTGCTGATGAGCGATGATCTGGCACTGGAATTAGGTGCTCAGATTCACGGTGCTATTCCGGAAGTATTTGTAAACGCAGACGGCCACAAAAAGTCCATTTCCGCACCCGGCATTGGTAACTACATCACCATGGGCAAAGCCGCATCACTGGTAAAAAGCATGCTGGGTGAAACATCACTGCGCCAGCGCAGCTTCGTACAGGCCCACGGCACCAGCACCCCGCAGAACCGGGTCACGGAATCTCATGTTATCAATGAAACCGCCAAAGCATTTAATATTTCCGACTGGAAAGTAGCGGCAATGAAATGCTACCTGGGACATTCCCAGGGCACTGCAGGTGGTGATCAGCTGAACCTCTCTCTGGGCGTCTGGGAACACGGGATTATTCCCGGCATTATAACCACGCCGGCCTTTGCCGATGATATTCACGCCAGCAATCTGCACCTGAGCAACCAGCATATGCAGGTAGGTACCGACGGCATGGACTCGGTGATTCTGAACTCCAAAGGATTCGGAGGCAATAACGCCAGTGCGGTTATGCTGTCGCCGGCAGTCACAACCGCAATGCTGACCAAACGTCACGGTAAAGAAGCAATGGCCCGGTATCAGGATAAACTGGCGGAAACCCTGACCAGCGCAAAAGACTATGACGAACATTCCGTCAAAGGGCTGAGTAAACCTATCTACCGCTACGATCATAACGTGCTGACCGGCGAAGATTTACAGATGACCGACAGCGAGATTCAGCTGCCCGGATACGCAAATCCGGTTGATCTGAAAATCGACAATCCATTCAGTGATATGAGCAACACCTGAGTCACTTCCGTGAACCGGCTGCTGCACGACAGCAGCCGGAAAGCAATATCAACAGCACTGTCAGCGTCCCAGCTTCTTCCTGAACAGCCCTGCTTTTCGGCTTAAAATATCAAAACGCCGGTAAGACTCACAAAGGCTTATGTTCTCTTCAACACCAATCGCCAGAAAACCGCCCGGCATCAGTGCATCTGCCAGCTTACCCAGCACCCTGTTCTTCAGATCATGGCCAAAGTAAATAAATACATTACGGCACAGGATCAAATGCGCGGATACATGATTGGGCTGCTGCACCAAATCATGCTTTTCGAACGCGATACGCTGCAACAGTTGATCATTCAGTTTCAGCTGACCACCTACCGGTGAAAAATAATCCCTGAGCTCTCCGCAACCCCCGGAAGCCTGATAACGTTCAACGACATCTTCATCCAGTGGCCGCTGCAAGATACCGGAACGGGCGTTTTCGAGTGCCCCGGGGCTTATATCTGTGGCGTATAACTGAGTACGTTCCAACAGCCCGGCTTCTGCCAGCAGGATCGCCAGCGAATAAACCTCTTCACCGTCGGCACAACCGGCGATCCACACCGACAACCGGGGAAATGACTGCAAATACAGCAACACATCGTCTTGGAGACGCTTAAACAGCTCCGGATCACGGAACATAACGGAATAGCTGACGGTAAGACGGTCAATGACATTGCGCCGGAAATCCAGATCATGCGCCACCAGGGGAATTAAATCTGACACATGCTCAAGGCCGTGTTCGGCCAGCACATTCTGAATTAACCGCATCAGCGAACGGCGTCCATACTGGCGTAAATCATAATCACAAAAACGGTACAGGGCTTCCAGCAGAAGCTCCAGTTCATCCATTTCCAGCGGCGTGAGTACCGGTTGCGTAAACAGCCCGTCACCGAATGATTCCCGGGCCGTTATTCTATGATTAGCAGCCATATCTAAAGTAACCGCTGCATATGTACCATCAGTTCCTGAACATCCACAGGCTTTGATACATAGTCATCAGCACCGGCCTGCAGACATTTTTCCCGGTCGCCCGGCATGGCATTAGCTGTTAGCGCAATAATCGGTAAACAGGTGTAACGGCTGTCATCCCGGATTCTGGCAATGGTTTCATAACCGTCCATTTCCGGCATCATAATGTCCATCAGAATCAGCTCGATACCGTCCGTATCATCCAGCAGTTCCAGCGCCTTAAGGCCACTCGGCGCAATATGCACAGTCATTTTTTGCTTACGCAGTACTTTTGCCAGCGCAAAGGTGTTACGCATATCATCATCCACCAGCAACGCTGTCCGCCCACTCAGATCAGCCGGCTTATCTGCAGAACCGGTTTCCGGTAATTCAGCCGCGGCAACCGGCGCCGATACTGCCGCGCTGACCTCCGCATGTTCTTCGGAATTGACATCATTCAGGAACTGGAACACTTCACTGAGCAAACGCTCCGGTGAACGCGCAGACTTGATAACAATTTTATCGGTGTACTGGCTCAGTTCCAGATATTCATCGTTTGTCAGTTCCTTACCGGTATGCACAATCACCTGAGGCAATACCTCCTGAGGCAGATCACTTAGCGATCTCAATACCTCAAAGCCCGTCATGTCCGGTAATCCCAGATCCAGAATAATTGCCACATATTTTTGCCGGGTAACCGCATCCAGCGCACCGTTGCCCGTATGCACGAAATCCAGCTCCAGCTGATCCTGTTTAAGTAACCGCTGCAACGCCAGACTACCGGCTGCGTCATCTTCCACAATCAGTAAACGGGACTTCTGCGGCTGACTGGCACCGTACATCTGATGTAAAACATCGACGATCTGTTTTTTCGTAACCGGTTTAACTAACTGGCTGTCAGCCCCCCGCTGGCTCAGATCAGCCAGATTATCCAGCGCACTCATTACATGTACCGGAATATGCCGGGTAGCCTCATCCGCCCGCAACTGACTGATAACATCATCACCATCCATGCCCGGCAGCATATAGTCCATCACGATTCCGGTAACCGGATACTGTTTTGCCAGCATCAGGCCAGTTTCGCCATCACCGGCCACCAGCGCCTGAACGCCCTGTTGATGGCAGGTCTGATACAGGATTCTGGCGAACTTGGGATCGTCTTCAACAATCAGAAACAGAGGGCGGCTTGCATCCAGACAGTGGCGGTCATCTTCGCTCAGATCCTGCACCCTGTTCAGCGAAGGCTCCAGCAGATCAGCCGCTTCAAACCCGGCTTCAGCGGTAGCCACAACCTGCTGCTTTGAAACAGTTTTTGCGGGTAACACCGTCTTACGTGCCGGAATTCGCAGTGTGAATGTACTTCCCTGACCAGGTGTACTCTGGACTTCAATATCTCCTCCCAGTAAGCGGGCAAACTCACGACTGATGGATAAGCCCAGCCCGGTTCCGCCAAATTCCCGGGTCGTCGATCCATCCGCCTGCTGGAAGGCCAGGAAAACATTTTCCTGCTGCGCTTCCGCAATACCGATACCGGTATCGGACACCGCGATTGCCAGCCAGTTTTCACCGGACGCATCAGACTGCAAACTGAACCGGACGCTAACAGCCCCTTCAGGCGTAAACTTCACACCATTACCAATCAGGTTAGTCAGCACCTGCTCAAGACGGACATAGTCACTGACAAAGTTTTCCGGGACTTCGGCTTCCCGGGTAATTGAAAAGCTGATTCCTTTATCTGTCGCCAGCGGCGTAAAACGATGATTCAGGCTGCGGATAAGACGGGTCAGTTCAATATTCTCATCATTGGCCAGCATTTTTCCGGCTTCGACTTTGGAGAGATCCAGAATATCATTGATCAGATTCAGTAAGTGCTTACCGCTGTCCTGAATGACTTCTGCCGACTCAACTTCATCCGCAGAAAGGTTACCTTCATCATTGCCGGCCAGCGCACGTGCCAGAATCAGTAAGCTGTTCAGCGGTGTACGAAGCTCATGGGACATATTGGCCAGAAATTCTGATTTATAGCGGCTGGTCTGCTCCAGCTCAGTCGCCTTGATCTGAATATCTTTCTGTGACTGCTCCAGCGCCACTTTCTGCGCTTCCAGATCGCTGCTCTTCGAACGCAGCGACTCATTCATGATCCGCAGCTCTTCCTGCTGGGTCTGTAACTCTTCTGACAGATTTTGTGAATCTTTCAGCGCGACACTCAGCGTATTTCGTGTGGTCACGTTTTCGAAGGCAATGCCCAGCGGCTCCCGCAAGGTCTCCAGTAACGTGATGACAGAATCATCTACCGGATTAAGGAAACCTAATTCAATCACGCCCCGCAGTTCATTCCGAAACGAAAAAGGCACCAAAGCCAGACTGTGCGGTTCTGCCTGACCGCAACCTGAAGCCAGAGTAAGATACCCCATCGGCACATCATGAATAACAACAATATTATTTTCAGCGGCCGCCTGCCCGATTAAGCCTTGCCCGAGCTGATAACGCCGGTTTTCCCGGCCAACATCCATATGAGCAAAAGTGGCCACCCGCTCCAACAGTCCCTGTCCGTCATCCAGTTCAGCGTCGCGCCACAGATACAGGCTGCCGGCCTGAGCCTTTACATATCTGGCGAGTACCTGCAATGTCACCTCTGACATTACCTCAACATCCCGTTCCTGACGCAGAACATCACTGACAGACACCATTCCCTCTTGCAGCCAGGCCTGCTGTTTACTGGCGTCACTGGTTTCACGCAGATTAGCTGTCATCAGCTTCAGAGCATGATACACACTGCCTTCAGTGGCTTTATCATTAAACGTCAGATCAAGATTCCCGCTGGATATGGAGTTGGCTATATGGTTCATCGTAACCGGCTCACCGCCTAACGGTTTAAGCACAATTCTTACCAGCAACCAGGAAAGCCCCAGCGAGAACAACAGCAACGCAACCGCCATTACTTTCAGGACAAGTAAAAGATTATCGCTACGCCCCAGAAAACCGGCGACGTCGCCAGAAGTGCGTGTATCGAGTAACACAAAGAACTCATCGAGCGGACGCATAATGCGCTCTTTTTCCAGATGATAATCCCGGTTATGCAGCAACTCACTCGCCATTTGCTGATCAGGCGTACCGGAAACCGTAAAATCCCCCATGGCATCCTCGTACTGTCCGACGATTGCATGCATGGCAACTTCCTCGGTCCGTACCAAACCATTGGAGTTAGCTTCAGCCTGCGCCAGCTTAGCCAGTTCCGCCTCGTCAAACCCTGCTTTTTCCATCAGGCTCTGGAGCGATTCAGTGTCCCCGTCCCGGCGGGGCGCAACATCTCTGGCCGCAAAGAAATCCCAGTAAATACGCTCATACTCCTCCGGACGGGGTTTTTTACCGTCACGGATATCAAGTACATCGTGATAATACTGCTGATAGCGCTCATCGCCGGTGATGGCATAGGTTCTGGCAAAACGGGTCAGATCATCGGAGCTTTGCCGTAACTGATCAGCCAGCAAATAGGACTGATAACGGTTTTCGTAACTTTCAATCAGTGCTTTCTGGTTGGTAAACACCAGTAAAACCACCGTAACCAGGCTGATCGAAAACAGTAACATCGTAATAAACGTTGTCAGTATTAGCCGTTTAATTGTCATAATATTCAGATCCGTCTTAATAAATGCTGCTCTTGTTGCTTGCCAGGCAATAACACGCCACTACTGCGATACAACTGTACTGTTAACGACTGCACTGCAAATATTCAATAAATTCCTGCCGGGGTAAGGGTTGGGAAAAATAGTACCCCTGCGCCATGTCACACTTCTCATCTCTGAGGAAATGCCATTGCTGTTCGGTTTCCACCCCTTCAGCAATCACTTCCAGCCCCAGCGCATGCCCCATGGCAATAATGGCCTGCACCAGCGCAACACTTTCCGTATCTTCCGGAATACCGGCGACAAAGGTACGGTCTATTTTAATTCTGTTTACCGGACAACGCTTCAAATACCCCAGGGCAGAGTAGCCGGTACCAAAATCATCGATTGAAAGGCCGATCCCCATCTGGCGTATTTTTTCCAGACGGGCATCCACATCATCAGTATTCGACAGCAATAGTCCCTCGGTGATTTCGATAGCCGTTTTATCCGCCGCCAGCGCACCGCTTTCGAGCAAGCTGATCAGTTCTGCACAGAGATTATTATCATTAAACTGTAATGCCGACGCATTCACACTGAAGGCAATCCCCGGACACTGTTCCATCGTCGCCACTGACTGGCGTAACACCCAGATACCCAGTTGCTGAATCATCCCACAACTTTCTGCCACCGGAATAAATTCTGCCGGAGACACAGCGCCAAGGTCCTGACTGTTCCAGCGTAATAACGACTCTGCACCGACAGGCAAACCGTCGTCAGTTCGGACTATCGGCTGATAATATACTTCAAGCTCCTCTCTGATCAGGGAATCCTGAATATGCCGTTCCAGCAAAAGACGCCGTTGTAAACTTTCATTCAGCTCGTCGGTATAAAAACGGAAAGTATTCTTACCTGCATCCTTTGCCAGATACATGGCGGCATCAGCTCGCTTAATCAGGGTATCGCCATCGGCTCCGTGGTCCGGAAAAACCGATATACCAATACTGACACCGGCCGTTAAATCATTACCTTCCCAGCTAAACGGTTGCTGCGCCTGTGCGGTCAGCTGTTTCAGCCGGTTTGTCAGTGCCAGCGAGTCGGACAAATCAGACAGCAACACGATAAACTCATCGCCACCGTAACGGGCAATAACATCAAAGCTGCGTATCTGACTGCTGAAGCGATCTGCCACATCTTTCAGAAAAGCATCGCCTGCTTCATGGCCCAGCTCATCGTTAATCCGCTTAAAGCCATCCAGATCCAGAAACAAAACAGCAAACTTTTCTTTCGTGCGGGTTGTGCGGTCGATCATCCGTTCAATTTCGATATGTAACTGACGGCGGTTAGGCAAGTGTGTCAGGGCGTCGTGCTGGGCGAGGTATTCGATTTCTTTTTCAACTTCACGACGGCGGGATATTTCCTGTTCAAGCCCGAACCTAAGGGTCCACATATTCAGGAAAATCTGTATTTTAGAAAGGAGAATATCCGGGCTTACCGGCTTCTGAATATAATCGATAGCGCCTGCGTTATAGCCACGCAGGCGCTTTTCTTCATCATTCTGAAAGGCGGTAATAAAGATAATCGGAATATTTCGGGTCTCTTCCATTTCACTCAGTAAATGAGCAACTTCAAAACCATCCATCCCCGGCATATTCACATCCAGAAGAATCAACGTGACATGTTCTTCCAGCGCCATTGCTAATCCGTTGTTTCCGGAATCAGCAGTCACTACCTCTGCGGCAATATCTTTTAACAATACTCGCATTGCTTTCAGGTTTGCATGAACATCGTCAATCACCAAAATTTTTGGCGTGACAGTTTGCATACTTCCCATTAATCAACCCCTTGCGATACAACTTTTGTTTTTATAAGGGAAGAATCCTTTTCATTCCCCGGCAATCTGACAAAACCTGCATCCGTGCAAACGGTCTGATTTTCCGTACACCCCTGAGCTCAGGTAACTATGCAGACATAAACACATTTAACGCTCACCCCTGCGCGCTAAACACACCTGCCAATATTCCTAACGCCCGTTCGACCATAAACTTTAATAAGAGCACAGAAACGGACACAAACGAAATCTTAGTCACTCATTACGAGCATTCAAATATTTATAACGGAAAATACAGTCTGCTACAGATTCAGACCCGAAAAACCTGCCGTGTGTTCTGCAAGGTTGCAGCGGCAATCTCCCCCTGATCAATACCACGCAGTTCTGCCAGCACACCCGCTACCCGCGCGGCCCGTTCCGGATAATTAATCTCTCCCTGATAGCCACATAAAGGCATATCGGGCGCATCGGTTTCTAACACCAGAGCAGTCAGAGGCAGGCTGGCAAAAGTCCGGCGCAGCTTTTTAGCCCGCTCGTAGGTGATGCTCCCACCGACCCCTAACTTAAATCCCAGTTTTATATATTCCCGGGCCTGCTGTTCACTGCCACTGAAAGCATGCACAACGCCGCCTCCGCAAAGCCTGATTTTTCTCAATTGCTGCAACATCAGGTCATGGGCTTTACGCACATGAAGAATAACCGGCTTATCAAAATCAGCCGCCAGCCGGAGCTGGTGATTGAGAATAGTTAACTGCCGCTCCCGGTCGCTGTCTGACGCATACAAATCAAGACCGATCTCTCCGACAGCCACCACGTCCGCTGTATATTCAGAAAGATAGTCAGCCAGTACTGTAAGGGATTTTTCACTGTCAGCATCAAGAAAACACGGATGTATTCCCAGTGCCGGATGAATACTCCCATACTGTTGCCCCAAACTGATAACCCCGTCCCAGTTCGCCCGGTTCACCCCCGGCACAATAAACTGCCGGACACCGGCATCATCAGCCCGCCGCAACACATCCTGCAACTGAGACTGCAGGACCGGAAAATCCAGATGACAATGACTGTCGATAATGTCCACACGCGCTACCTGATCAAGAACTGTCGCAACTATTTGTCTTTATCATATGCTGAATCACAGGCATAAAAAAACCGCTGCAATCTTCAACTGCAGCGGTTTTCTGAAAACGGTTGGCTCAGTGTTCGCGGGTCGCCCGGAACTGTAGATCAGGCCAGCGTTCTTCCGTCAGACTCAGGTTAACCCGTGTCGGGGCCAGATAGGTCAGCAAACCGCCGCCGTCCAGTGCCAGGTTATCCCCACCTTTACGGCGGAACTCTTCCAGTTTACGCTCATCATCGCACTCAACCCAGCGGGCAGTTGCCACACTGATCGGTTCATAGATGCACTCAACCTTGTATTCATCTTTCAGACGGTAAACCACCACCTCAAACTGCAGCTGACCCACCGCGCCAAGAATCAGATCGTTTTTAGTGATCGGCTGGAACAGCTGTACAGCCCCTTCTTCAGACAACTGCTGCAAGCCTTTCTGCAGCTGCTTCATCTTCAGCGGATCTTTTGCCCGGACACGGCGGAACATTTCCGGCGCAAAGTGCGGAATGCCGGTAAATTTCAGTTCTTCCCCTTCAGTAAAAGTATCACCGATCTGAATCGTGCCGTGGTTATGCAAGCCGATAATGTCACCGGACCAGGCTTCTTCCACATTGGAACGGTCGCCCGCCAGGAAAGTCACCGCATCGGCAATTTTCACATCTTTTTTGATACGCACATGGCGCATCTTCATACCCTTGCTATAACGGCCGGAACACACCCGCATAAACGCAATCCGGTCACGGTGTTTCGGATCCATGTTGGCCTGAATCTTAAAGACAAATCCGGAGAATTTCTCTTCATCAGCCGGAACATCCCGGGTCATTGCTGCACGGGAAGCCGGGGCCGGTGCAAACTCAACAAAGCCGTCCAGCATTTCACGTACACCAAAATTGGAAAGCGCTGTACCGAAGTAAACCGGGGTCTGACGGCCTGTCAGATATTCTTCCAGCTCAAACTCATGGCTGGCACCGCGTACCAGTTCAATCTCATCCAGGAAGTCATCGTATAAATCACCCAGTAACTCGCGGGCTTCATCCGACTCAAGACCTTTCACCTGAATATCATCAGGGATAATGTTCCCCTGGCCGGGCGTAAAGACATGAATAATATCGGTGTACAGGTTATAAACGCCGCGGAAATCCTTACCCATGCTGATTGGCCAGGTAATCGGCGCCGCTGCAATCTTCAGGACCTCTTCAATTTCATCCAGCAGATCAATCGGATCGCGGATATCCCGGTCCATTTTGTTCACGAAAGAAAGAATCGGCGTATCACGAAGGCGGCAAACCTCCATCAGCTTAATGGTCCGGTCCTCGACACCTTTTGCACCGTCTACCACCATCAGGGCTGAATCCACAGCGGTCAGCGTCCGATAAGTATCTTCCGAGAAATCTTCGTGACCCGGCGTATCCAGCAGGTTAACAATCCGGCCATTGTGGGGAAACTGCATCACAGAAGAGGTAACCGAGATACCCCGCTCCTGCTCCATGCTCATCCAGTCAGATGTGGCATGACGGTCAGCCTTTTTACCTTTTACGGTACCGGCTTTCTGAATCAGGTTCCCGAATAGCAACAGTTTTTCGGTAATGGTGGTTTTACCGGCATCGGGGTGCGAAATAATCGCAAAGGTCCTTCGCGACTCAACTTCGTGAAGAAGGGCAGAATTAGACATGGATGGAAATCTTCCGGGTTAGCGACGGCCACACTTGCAGAAACTATCACAGAGGATCATCTGTCAGCCGTTTTGTTAATCATGATTGGCGGCTATTTTCGCTGATCTTCAGTGCATAAACAATGTCATTAACAGACTAACTCGGACATTGAATAAATAACCCACAATATTATTCAGAATTACTTACCCCTCTCTTGTTAGTGCAATTGATAATTATTACTATTTAAATCATTAAAACACATCGAAAGGTTTTGTATATGGACGCAGTAACAGCTTCACAATGGCTGATCGATCAGCGTTACCTGAACTGCAGCCCGTCTGAGATGGGCACCTGGTGTAAGAAATCACTGCCCGTCACCAGAGGGAAAACAGAGTTTCTGACAAGCTATATCTGCCCTGATATCTGCTGCACTGTGAGTAGCTGTATGTTCAGTCAAAACTTTGCGTCCAACATACGCTACAACAAAGCAACAACACTGCTCATTTTTGGCCTCAAAGGCTATAGCGATTTTCGCTTTGCAGACACCCCCCAGAAATGCACCGTAAGAGAAGGGGATGTCTGGCTCATAAACACCGGTGGTACCGAGATTTGCCGCCATACTCCTGCTGGCATTCACACCAAAATGTCAGTGATCAAATACTCCACCGAACGCATTAACAATGCCTTTAAAGCGTCAGACGATATCTGCATGTTAATTTCAAACAATCAGATGATTCGTTTAGGCCATCAGGAATCACCAGACCAGTGGATTTCAGATCTGGTCAATAATCCAATGCTCTCAGCCACCGACAGACTTCTTGCCGAAGCCAGAGCCCTTGAACTTATTGCACGCTGGATCTCACCGGCGCAGCCGGCACACACAGCAGAAGATCCGTCTTTACAAGCGATAACCAACCTGCTCATCAGAGATCTGGCACATCCGCCCTCACTTTCAGAATTAGCCCGGGAAGCCGGCATGAGTCATACCCGGCTTAACCGTCAATTTAAAAAACACTACGGCGCGACGGTATTCGACTGGCTGAGACGTTACCGGATGCAACGGGCCTGTACATATCTGCGAGACCCACAACGCTCCATTACAGATATCGCCTTCCAGTGCGGTTTCAGCAGCGCCAGCCACTTTGCTCAGTCATTCAAAAAACAGTTCGGCCACTCGCCCTCCGAATACCGCGGAACAGACTCCAACCGTTAACCGGGCACAGAAACGGTTTGCCCGGTTCGTTTCAGCATATAAACTCCGTATATAGTCAGCAATGTAAATAAAATACCCGCCAGCAAATACGGTAAACGCATATCTATGTTATAAAGCAGTGAGCCACTGACCGGCCCCAAAGCGAGCCCGGCCCCCTGACACATCCCATTAATACCGGCAATTTTTCCTTGCTGATTGTTCCCCGCCGCCAAACTTAGCAATGCCAGATTACCGGGCAACAGCATGCCTAACCCCAAACCCAACATCATCATTACCGCCAGCAACATAAACGGTGTTATAACGACAGTTGCTACCAGCAATGCCAGTGCGATCAGACACAGGCCTGTAAGGCGCAATTTTTGCGCTGACCATTTTAATCTGACAACCAAACCTCCCTGAGTCACTATCATCGCAATCATTGTCGCCATCATAATGGCACCGGTAAATTGCACAGACTGATGTGACGCCATGGCAAAACCGTCCTGCAATCGCCAAGAGGTAATTTGCTGTAAAGCACTGTACATGCTGAGCCCAAGTAACGTGGTCAGAAAATATGGGAGAACCGCTTTCAGAGGTAATGCAGCCTGTAAGGCCTGCTTTTCAGCCGGGCCTGTCTCCTGAAAATTAAAGACCAGTACCACCACCGAAACCGACAACATTGCAGCGATACACAAGAAACCTGCCACCAGATAATGACTGCCTGACAACAGCGCCAAAAAACCTCCGGCAATCGTGCCCAACCCAAAGGCAGCCCCCATGAATCCCATTCCGCGCGCACGCCCTTCCCGCAGCGTCAGATCAGCAATAACAGCCTGTGCCGCCGGCTGAACACCAGCAGACAATGCGGTATGAACAATCCTGATGGTCAGCAAAGTCAGAAAAAGCCACTGTACCATCATCGCCAACTCAGAACGGATACCGATAACCAGCGCCAGCGTGATGCTCGAACAGGCCGAAACAATTAGCCCTGTCAGAATAACCCGGCGCCGCCCCCATGATTCACACAACCAGCCCCAGCCAGGAGCAGCCAGCATCATCACCACCGCAGAAATACTCAAAATCAGGCTGGAATCCAGATCAGTCAGCTTCAGTTCACGGCCCAGAGCAGGGAAGGTAATCGTAAAGTAAGCATGGGCTGCAGCATTCATTATCAGCGCAAAAAATAATGGTAACGCAATACGAAGGCCTGAATTCTGACGTTTATCCGACTGAGACATACGAACTTCCTGCAATAATTGATATCACGCAGGAGTGTGACAGAAGGCAATGCGCCTGAATGTCGAACCCCGAACAGAAAGCCATTTAAAACCATTAAATGCCGAACAAGGGATATAACGTCTCTTTCCTCTGTTCATCCTGTTTATCTATATCCAATATCTAAATCCATCGGACCGTAAAGGGTATTAATACCTCTGCTTAAGACCCGGGTAAAACCGGCTTGTGTCATCGCTGCAGCAATATCACCATGATTAAACGATACATCGATACCATTTAATGCTGGCACAAACCGACCGACAACATGGTGCTCAGGCTGAGTGCGCTCTGCAGTTAACCCCTCATGCAGACAAACCAACATGCCCTGTTCATTCAGCGAGTCACGCAACTCCGTCAGCAACAACTCCAGATCTTTTGCATAATAAAGCGACATTGACGCCCAGATCAGATCGCTGTGCTGCGGCAGGGGATCATGATTATAATCCCCCGCCACCACGGTAATTTGCTGGCTGTACCGTGACGATATAGCAGAACGTATACGGCTGGCGCAGGGCTCAAGGTCAAAGACCCTGACTTTCAGATCCGGATGCCCTTCTGCCAGGCTAACGGCAAGATTCTCTGATCCTGCCCCCAAATCCAGTATGGACCTTACCTGCCCCCATTCAGGCAACGACTTTAAAAGCTGTAATGCAACCCGGTTACTGCAACTTGCATGAAAAGAACGCAGGTTTCCCACTGCCCGGTCCCAAAACTCAGGCCGGGCGAAATCAGCAGATACATGTTCCGACTCACCTGTTTTCAGCACATTCAGCATGTCATCCATATCACAATGTTTAACCCTGGCAAGATGAAGTAACATTTCACGCATAGATTGCGGGCTGTCACTGATCAGAAAGGGCCTAAGCGATTCCACTAACCGATACTGACCATGAGTTTTTTGCAAAAAACCAAGACTCGTCAGTGCATCCAGTAATACCGCCACTTTTTCCGCTTTAAACCCCAGACTGTCAGCCAGCTCCGGTGCTGTCTTTGGCTCCGGCAGATAATCAAAAACCTGCAATTCAAACCCGCTGCGAAGCAACTGCCAGCGCACCGGCCCCAACATCAGATCCAGCAGCCATGATTGCGCCGGGCCTGACCGAGAGTGACTAAAATCCATTTACGATCACCAGTTTGCTGCTAATTTAATGCCTATATAACGCGGCGCGGTATCTTCAACCACAGTACCGGATGAGGTGGATACTGCACGGCTGATGATCTCTTCATCGAAGATATTCTCAGCCACCAGCGAGACTGAAAAGCCGTCAAACTGATATCCCAGCTCACCATCGAACCGGGAATAGCCGGATTGTTTCAGTGTATTCGCGGAATCAAAGTAATAATCACCGGAGCCGTTCACACTCAGATCACCAAACAAGCCCTGGCTGGCGACATACCGCACACCCGCCCCGTAAGTAAACTCCGGCGCAAGTGGCAGATCGTTACCCGCGCGGCTAACCGGTACAAAACTGCCGCCTGAAAAAACAGTGGTGTCGAACTTATCTGCTTCTGTGCGCATCAGGCCAGCATGTCCGTATACAGACAAGGCCGGTGTAATTGCATAATCGGCCCCCAATTCCACCCCGTAACTGGTCGTTTCAGCCGCATTTGCGATGCTCTGTACAAACCCGGGTTGCAGATCAACAATTTGCTTGTCACGGGTTTTGATATGAAATACGGCAGCACTAAAGCCTAAACGGCTATTCAGGTAGCGGTCCTTATAGCCGATTTCACTGTTCACACTGCTTTCGGAGTCATAGGTGAATGAGCTGGCACTCTGCGCCGATCCATAGTTGAAGCCCCCCGGCAAATACCCTTTTGCAACAGAGGCATAAATCATACCGCTGTCCGATACCTGATACGCCAGTGTCGCCTTTGGCAACACCATGGTTTCACTCACATCCGCACTGTAAGAAGAATTTCCAGCTGTGGTTATGTAATTTTGCCTGCCGTCTTTGCTGATCCGCTCCACCCGCGTTCCCAGTGTCAGGCTCCAGTCTTGAGACAGCGCATATTCAACCTGCCCAAAACCGGCCAGACCATGCTGATCAATCTCGGTTTCCCGGGTAGAACGGGCCAGCGCCAGGCTGCCGCCAATAGTGAAATCCACATCGGTTTTCTGTTTATACAGATAGACCCCTGCCAACCAGCGCAAATCTTCATCCCGGTCAGATTCCAGCCGCACTTCCTGCGACAGCATGTCATCATCCAGATCCAGCAACGTCTCGGGGATAGCAAAGGTAGTCAGGTCAAGGTCATTCCGGAAATCCCGCCGGAAATTCGTCAGGCCGGTCACCGACACCACATCAAAATTCTCCATCTGATGATCAATCGTCAGTGAGTGAATGGCTGACTGAGTATCGTCGAAAATCTGGCTGTTGTAGTTCGTTGTAAAGCGATCAGTCGCATTTGTGCCGGTGCTGTAGCGCAACCGGGACTTGCCGGAGTCCTCTTCAGACAAAAGGCTGCGAAAACGCACGTCTGTCACATCACTGATCTGGGCATCCAGCCCGGAAGATAAACTCCAGTTTTTAACAGAACCGCTGTGGTCATCCTTATCAGCAAGATTTACAAACGGCCCCTGAGTGTCTTCATAGCGCAGGGCTACTGAACCGGCTAACTGATCAGCAATCAACTCATCTGAACCGCGCAGGCTGACAACATGCGAAGGCTCTTTACCGTTGGCACCGTCAGTAACACCGGTCTGAACTTCAAGAGACACGGCCGGTTCCCAGTCAGGGCGCTGAGACTCCAGTTTAATCACACCCGCTTCTGAGCTTCGGCCATACAGTGTCCCCTGCGGGCCCTTTATCAGCTCGATCTGTTCCAGATTAAATAACTGAGGCAACTGAGTCCCGCCCAGCGGCAGTGCTACGCCGTCAACATAGTACCCAACCGGATCCTGTAATCCGGTGTCATACCCGGTACTGCCCCGAATAGCCACACGGGTTTGCACCGATGACTCCTCAATACGGATATTACTGATATAACGGTCCAGCCCCGTCACTTCACCGTCTAACCTATCGCCATCAATGACATCGGTACTGGCAGGCACCTTATCTTCAGGTTCTTCCCAGTAACGGGCAGTGACAACTACAGTATCAGCGGCGGACTTCACATCAGCAGAAGATGCTGTACCACAGGCACTTACTATCGCCGCTGCAATCAGCCAGCCGGATTTTACTTTACATGAATGACTCATCTTTCTATGCACTCGATCGGTAGAATTTATTCGTGATTTACACAGTGCACACATGCTAGAAATAATGCCGTCAGGCATCTATCGACCGGTGAACAGACCACTGTCATTTCCCGAACCGCTTTGCAAAAAAAAACGGCAGCCGAGGCTGCCGTTTTTCTTTCAGTAGGTGTTTACAGAAACTCCACCATCACCTGACCACACCAGGCTTCAACCCGGTCATCCGTCATTTCACGCTGGCAGTCTTCGTCCAGCGCCAGGCCGATAAAGAATTTTTTATCCTTCGTCAGTGCCTTAGACTCATCAAACTCATAGCCTTCGTTTGGCCAGTAACCGACAGCTTCCGCGCCACGGGCAACAACCTTATCGTGCAGCATGCCCATAGCATCGACAAACCATTCGGCGTATCCGTACTGATCACCCAGACCGATGAACGCGACGGTCTTGCCGGTAAAATCCAGATTATCCACTTCATCCCAGATTTCCAGCCAGTCTTCCTGTACTTCACCGTAGTCCCAGGTTGGAATTGCAAAAATGAGCTGGTCGTAGTTCGCGATCACACTGACCGGGGTGTCTTTCACATCAAACAACTCAACATCATCAAGATGTTCTTTAACCTTAACGGCGATATCACCGGTGTTGCCAGTTGTGGTGCCGTAAAATAATGCAATACTCATCTGCGTATCCAGGAATATAATAAAATCGCAATGATAATAATTTGCATTATGAAATCAAGTAAGATTTAGCTATAACTCATAACCGATCACACTAAGCTTACAATCCGGGGAGGTCAGCGGGAGGTTATCTGCCCAAATACTGCGGCCAGGTCGGCATCCTCAAGAAGCCGCCGGTACATGCGCTCATCCATGATCCTGAATTCATTCTGATGACACTCCAGATAGACAATATCTGACGCCGGATCAACAAAGGCCACCACAGGAATACGCCGCAAACATTCCAGCAAAAACTGACAATTATCCGCAACATCCAGCGAAGCACCCTCCGGGTACACTTCATCCGGACTGGTCGCATAAATATTAATCTTCTGATAACGCTGAATATCCACCAGCCCCAGTGGCCGGTATATACGCATGCTTTTCTGCGTGCCGGTAGCAACCGGCAGGGGGAATTCCCCTTTCGGGACACTGTTATCCAGGAATTCATAACGGAATAAAGGCCGGTCGTAAGCCAGCCACTTACAGAAAATTTTCGGCATACCTGCATATGCCTCAACACTGTGCCCCAGAAAATCTTCCACTGATTTGTAACGACCACGTTGCAAGCCCCGCTCCCATCCCCGCTCAACGGTTGCTTCCGGTGGGGTTATGACAAAATACATCTGCAGGGTGTGTACATACTTTGCGTAGGTATCATGAAGAATTCTGGATACTTTTTCACTGGAAAAGCTGTCAAAGCGGAAACGGTCAACCAGCAAATGAGAAATTGAAGCCTGCTGATCCGCCTGTCGCCGCACATAATGATCAAACTTGGCATCAATGACATTCACTTCATTACTGGTAAAGCGCCCGGCATATTTATACGCCTCCCCCAACTCCTCGTAATCGAGCAGCAAACGGCGCCATATATCCGGGCTGACCGTTGCATAGCTTCCGGGTTTAATACCCTTTGCCCGCAGAATGGTCTGCAACATCGGCCGTAAAGAGCTTTTGCCGGCAGCGGAAGCACCTTTAAGGCTGATCAGCAGAGGCTCAGCCACTTTTTCAACTTTCAGATAGCCGCGACTGCACACCGCCGCCTCAATGCAGGGCATTATCCACTCCCCCACACGGCGACTGCCATAACTGTTCATCACATGACGGGTCACCAGCAAACTGAGATTATCCAGATCGGTTCCCAGATAGCCCCGCCTCCCGGCAACACCACTGAGCACCTGATAAAGACTCCGGTAGACGGCTCGGGTAAAACGGTCATCACTGGCAAGGCCGGCCTGTTTGAAATCATTGATTACCCGGTAATCACGCTCCAGTGCTGATTCCAAAACCGGCTGCCGGACCGGCTTCCTGCGCTGACGGCTTCCCCCCGGCAACCAGCGACGCCAACCTGAAACCTTTTCTTCCACAGGGCCTGTTACGGAATTTAACTGCCGGGCTAAAATAGCCCTGGCACGGTGTTCCACATCAGTCTGTAGCCGGTTGAAATCTGCCGAAATAGCGGGCATCTGCGGGCGAATAAAATGCTCAAAAATATCATTTACAATCACCCGGAAATTAATGCCCAGCGCTTCATCGGTTTCGCCTTCCATTACCCTCAGATCCGCAGTTACCCGAACAATCAGCTCATGCAGGGCCAGCCGTTCAGCACGAAACGCAACCAGATCGCCGGCAGACATGCCGGTCTGATCAATCCATTCCATGACATCGCGGTAATCACTCAGAACATTACCGGGCAGAAAAATGGTTTCCTGATCTGAAAGATATTTGGGGAGTTCAGACTCCAGCCCCGGTGACCAGGCACTGAAACCATCGGGGCCGGCCGTTAAATTTTGCTGTTCAGATCTGGGCATACTGATTCCTGCAGACTGGCCACTACCGGGAGCTCATTCATACTAAAGTTTAAGTCTGCCAGAACAATAACAGGAATTGGAATCAATTTGCGTCAGTACGAAAGCTGATGACGACAGAATTTTTAAAGGCCGGAAACAGAAACGCCGTACCTGATGACTCAGCTACGGCGTTTATACGACGGTCTCTGTAAAAACCGCAGAAGTGAAACTCAGTTACTTCTTAACATCTTCGTTAATCAGTTTACGTACTTTAAATGCACCCCAGGTCATGACAGACGTCATACCGACAATACCCAGCAGGCTTGGCCATAAAGTCTCGAAAACATAAGGATCAATACCAAACATACGATCACCCCAATCAGCTCTGTTAATCATTGAGGCCATGGTACGCCCATTTGTATTAGCGAATATTGATATAACTCAATATCTGCATCGAAAGCAGATTCAGAGTGGGGCGGATGCAAATTTGCAAAAACGGCTTTTGTAGCCCATAACTTAAGGGAGCACCGGGTTGCTGGCTGCAACCGTGCGACGTAATACCGCTGGCGGATCCTGATCCGGACAGCCGCTGTAAATTGAGGCACACCATGGCGCAAATAATAAAACACTGGACCCCAGAACAGCTCCGGCAAATGAATGAACAGGCCTTCCTGCTTGATTTACTGGATATGATCAAGATATCGCCGACCACCGACGAATCGGACAGCAGCCTGGCCGCCCTGCAAACCCAGTTAGCCACGATCGAAGCAATGATCGCCGACCGCCTGGACTGAATTCAGTTTTTTCTCTCCTCTGACGCATATCTGAACACGGGCAGAACGTTGTCAGCCTGTAACAGTCTGCATTCCGTCTGTTACAGACAGCCGGCTCCTCTTACCTGCCCGCCCCCTTTTACCAGACACTTCCAGCCCCCTGCCTTCAGCCGTTCAGTTATTTCACTCTGAATGCCAAAAAACACCACGCCGGCGCGCTGTAGCCCTGTCAGGCGCCCAAGAAAGCGAAACTAACCAGCAATAATTCATTATTTAATTTTGACATCACATATTCTTATTTATGAATTACCTAAATCTATTAAAGACAAATTAATCATTGATAATTTTGTTTTCACACCATCTGTAAAAACCCCTTTATTTACAACGAGTTATACAAACAAATCTCTCACTTACAAACACTAAGATTATTTTTTATTTTTCCCTTTAAAAACAATCACTTATACGAATAAAAATATCCATATTTATTTTCAATAGATCATTAAAAGATATATACTTAACTTAATATTATTTTGATCAATCATAAAGGTATAAAGACAATGCAAGAAAGAGAAATCAAACTTCTTTTTAAGGCAGGTGTTTTTGAATCTTGTCAGGCCGCGCCAGTTTCAATGGCCCGTGGCTGGACCCTGAAATTCATCACCAAACAAAACGAAGTGCTGACACTCAATTTGCAGCGTTCAAAAGGTGAGCGAGAGTTCAAAAGCCTTGACGGAGCCGCCGCCGTTGCACGACGAATTGGCTTTGAATGGCTAAACGTACAGATCGGCGACCTGAAATGGCAGGAAAAAGTCTGACCTGATGCCGCAATCACAGATCTGAAATCGCGGGCATAAAAAAGGGCGCCTGAACAGGCACCCTGTGGATACAGCGATGATCTCAGCAGCCAGGCTGCTGTCTGATTCAGTTGTCTCTGTTCATCGCCTCTTCGATTTTCTTATCCGTCTTATACTGGCTCAGTGCATACACCGACCAGATTGCCGCAGGAATCCAGCCAATCAGCGTAATCTGTAAAATCAGGCAGATAATGCCTGCTATCGGCCGGCCAATCGTAAAAAACTGAAACCAGGGCAGTAATAAAGCCAGTATCAAACGCATTGTAATATTCCTCGCAAATTTACATCAGTGATTACTGAGCAACCACACCGTCTGTTAACTCGGCATCTGTTGCTTCCCGAACCACCATTACTTCTATTTCAAAATTAAGAGATTGTCCGGCAAACGGATGGTTAGCATCAATGGTTACTTCACCTTCCTCTTCATCAATGGCAACAATAGTTACCAGTTGAGGATGGGAAGGATCATCACCGATCTGGCAAAACATACCTTCTTCGATGCTTGGGAACGCATCAAACGATGCTTTATCCACAATTGTAACTTTCGCCTCATCCCGGTCACCGTATCCCTGAGCAGGCTCAATGGTCGCCGTAAACTTATCACCCGCCTGATGACCAGCCAGTGCCTGCTCAAGCCCCGGGATTATATTTCCCTGACCATGAACGTAAGGTAAAGGCCCGGCATCTCTTGAGCCATCAATCACTTCTTTTTCTTCATTAAACAGCGCGTAATGAAACTCAACATAACAGTTTTCAGTAATATTCATTTTAGGATAACTTCCGGTACGGCCCTAAGCCTCTATATTTAAAATACTTTTCAGCCAGTCTGAAATCATTTCAACTTCTTCAGCACTGACACTGTGATCAATCGGATAGGTTCGCCACTGCGGTGTATAACCTAACGCTGTTAATAATTCCCTTGCTGACTCACCTAACTGCGGGGGTACAACATCATCCCGCGAACCATGGGCAATCATCACCGGCAAGTCAGGGTGACTGAGATTCACTGAGGCACGCAAACTTTGTTCACAGGGTACATAGGTCGACAGCGCCAGAATGCCTGCCAGACGCTGTGGATAAGCCAGCCCCGCCTGATACGCAACAGCACCGCCCTGAGAGAAGCCCGCCAGTACAATGCGTTCAGGTAAAATTCCCCGTTCAGTTTCCCGGCGGATCAGCGCACTGACCTGACCGGAAGATTCCAGTAAAGAATCCGTATCAACTTTTCGGCTGATATTCATTTCCAGAATGTCATACCAGGCACGCATTACCCAACCGTTATTCACGGTCACCGGCCGTTCTGGCGCATGGGGAAAAATAAACCTGACTGCGGCATCATCCGGTAAATTCAGCGCCGGAACTATACCGGCAAAATCATGGCCGTCAGCCCCCAGCCCATGCAGCCAGATAACGGTCGCATCAGCCTGTTTCAGCGGTTCAACTTCAACACAGGGCAATAAGTTTGTATTCATCTGCCATCCAATAAATTATGCTAATAATTAAGTGTTAACTGCCGGTTAACCGCCTGACTGTTTCACTGCCCGCTTACCGGTCCTATGCTATAACATGATGAAAACACCAGCCCATTCATTTACCGCCTGCCATGACTGCGATCTGCTCATCGCCCGAACCCGCCTGAAAAAAGGCCAGTCACTGAACTGTCCCCGTTGTCATGCAAAGCTGTTTCATGCCCGGCTGAACCCTATTGAACGGGGGCTTGCACTGGCGATCACCAGTTTAATCCTGTTTTTACCGGCAAACCTGTTGCCAATTTTAAGCCTGAGCATTTTCGGTCAGCAACAAAGTGAAACCATTTTACAAAGCGTATTATCCTTATATGACGGCGGCTTAGCCATAGTTGCCGCTGTGGTACTTATTTTTGCGGTACTGGTGCCGGGTGTTCAGATCCTGCTGCTGACTTATATCACTGCCTGTTTGCAGTTCCGGATTAACGGCCATTACCTGCGCCAGAGTCTTAATTTTTATCACACGCTGCACGGCTGGGGCATGCTGGAAATATATATGATCGGCACCCTTATTGCCGTCATCAAACTGAAGGATATTGCTAACCTTGAACCCGGGCTTGGACTCTATTGTCTGGCAGCGCTTATATTCACCACCTGCCTGACCAACAACCTGTTCGATATTCAGCATGCCTGGCAGGTTTTCAGACAACGCCGCGACACCCGACAGGCTAAGTCATGAGCACCCGGGGTTATAAATCTGCACGTCAGGAGGGCTATCTGCTGTGCCGTCACTGTCACACGTTGCATACACTTGATCAGCAAGACAAACAGTGCCATGTTTGCGAAACCCCGCTGCACAGCCGTATGGAACACACCCTGCAGCGCAGCTGGGCTTTTCTGCTCGCCTCTGTTATTTGCTTCTTCCCGGCGAACCTGCTGCCAATTATGACTTTCAAAAGTTTTGGCAGTGGCGCGCCAAGCACCATTATGGGCGGCATTATCGAATTATTCAGCGGCGGATTCTGGGGCATCGGCCTGGTGGTTCTCATCGCCAGTATTATCATTCCCTGCCTGAAAATTCTTGGCATGCTGACCCTGTTACTCAGCCTTAAATTCCACTGGCGTACCAGCGCCCGCCAGAAAACCTGGCTCTATCGCGGTGTCGAATGGGTCGGCCGCTGGTCTATGCTGGATATATTTGTAATCGCTGTACTGGTCGCGCTGGTTCAGCTGGGAAGCCTTGCGAGCATTTCCCCGGGACACGGAGCCACGGCATTTGCTGCGGTGGTGATTCTGACAATGCTTTCCGCTCTTAACTTTGATACCCGTTTAATTTGGGATAAATACGCACCTACGGATACCCGACATCATGACACCTGATAACACCTCTGCGACTGACGCCGTCATAAAGCAGCACCGCGGCCCATCGTTTGTCTGGATACTGCCACTGGTTGCAGCGCTGATTGCCGCCTGGCTTGCCTGGCAAAGTTATCAGGACGCAGGCATCACCATTGAGGTGCAATTTGAATCAGCTGAAGGACTGGAAGCAGAAAAGACCAAGGTCCTGTTTCGCGGCCTGCCCAGCGGCACGATTAAACAGCTTCGTCTGAATGAGGATCTGAAGGGCGTCACTGCGATTATTGAAATGGCCAGTGAAGCCGAACCCCTGCTGCATGAAAACACCCGCTTCTGGCTGGTCAAACCCCAGGTATCCCTCAGCGGTGTCCGAGGGCTGGAGACGCTGCTTTCCGGTTACTACATCGGCATTCAGCCCGGTGACGGAGAAGACCATCGTGAATTCGTCGCCGACAGCGAACCGCCACCCTCCAGCAAAGACAAACCGGGTCTGTACCTGACCCTGAACAGTGATTCAGCGGCGTCGGTATACCGTGGTTCCAAACTGTTTTACCGGGATATCGAAGTGGGTGAAGTCATCGACGTTAAACTCGGTAAAACCAGGCAACAGGTACTGATTGACCTTTATGTCGATAGCAAATACAGCCAACTGATCAACGGTGGCACCCGCTTCTGGAACGCCAGCGGTATCAGCATCAAAGCCGATTTACCCAAACTGGACATTAAGTTTGATTCGCTGGCCTCCATTGTTGCCGGCGGCATCAGTTTCTATACCCCGGCGGATGGCGGTGAACTGAATCCTGAAAAAATACTGCCCCTTTACAGTGACTATGAAGCGGCTGAAGACGGTGTTTCCGTGACCGTTAAGTTTCCTGCCCGTACTCCTTTATCCGAAGGAACGAAGGTGGTCAGCCAGGAGATTGTTATCGGCCGGATACAGAAACTGGAATATAACGATGACCTGACCACTCAGACAGCCCACCTGCTGATCGACCCCCGGGCCAAACCACTTCTGCGTGCCGGCAGTCAGTTCTGGTTGCCAAAGCCTGATTTTGACATCACCCAGATCGGCCAGCTGTTCGACGGCAATGCTATCCAGCTGCAGCCCGGCCCCGGTATTCCCCTGTTCCGCTTCATTGCCCTGAACACGCCTCCGGCAAAGCGTCCGGGCATTCCCGGACTGGATATACAGATCATCGCCGATCAGCTTGGCTCGCTGGACTTCGGTTCACCGGTGCTCTACCGGCAGGTACCCGTGGGAGAAGTCCGCGGCTACGAACTGATCGAACAGGGTAAGAAAGTCCTGATCCACGCCACTATTGCCAAAGAGCATTCGCAATTACTGAAATCCAACAGCCGTTTCTGGAATATCAGCGGTGTTCAGGTAGCTGCCGGACTGGATGGCGTTAAACTCGATACCGGCTCACTGACCTCGGTCATCAAGGGCGGTATCAGCTTCTTCACCCCTGACATCAAAGATAAACAGCAGGCGACCCCGAACCAGCAATTCCATCTGTACAAAGATTTTGATACCGCCAGCCAGCAGGGCAAACTGATTTACAGTAATCAGGCGGGCAAACTGCAGATCCGTCTGGTCAGCGAACAGCTCGGCTCAGTCAAAGCGGGCTCACCGGTACTTTACCGGCAGCTGCCCGTCGGTAAGGTACACGGTTACCGGTTAGGCGAAGACGGACAGAGTGTTGAAGTACAGGTACTGATCGATAAGGCTTACCGTCACCTGGTAACCGGTAAGAGCCGCTTCTGGAATGCCAGTGGTATTCACGCCAAGCTTGATCTTTCCGGGCTGACCCTGCAAACGGAGTCTATAGACACCATCGTACGCGGCGGCATTGCCTTTGATAACAAGCCCGGAAAAGGCAAAGCAGCAAAGTTTAATCAACGCTTCACCCTGCACCCGAACAAACAGGAAGGTCTGCACGATGCGCTGGCTGTCCGGATCAGCTTCCCGGCCGGTAATACGCTGGAGCCCGGCGCTGAACTGCGCTTTCAGGGGCTCAAAATGGGCCGGGTGGATACCGTCCGGTTACTTGACGCCAGCGGACGTATTGAAGCCCGTGTAATTATTGACCAGCAGGCTGAATTCCTGGCCCGTGAAGGCAGCCGTTTCTGGGTTGCCAGCAGCCAGATATCCCTCAGTGGCATCAAGAATCCTGAAGCGTTACTCAGTGGGAACTACATCGTCGCCAGCGCAGGAAACAACCTGAAAGCCCCCCGTAAAACGCAGTTTAACGGTATTGATAATGCCCCGGCCGTCAGCCTGCCAGGCCTGAACATCACCCTGACCTCACCGGCCCTGGATTCTGTCGAAACCGGCAGCCCGGTTTATTACCGGGGTCTCAAAGTGGGTCAGATAACCGGTTTTGAACTGGGTAATGACCTGCAAAGCGTTGAAATTTATGCCAATATCCAGCCTAAATACAGCAAGCTGGTGAAAACCGACAGCCGCTTCTGGAATCTCAGTGGTATCAGTGCAGACTTTGGCCTGTTCAGCGGGCTGGAAATCGAAACCAGCACGCTGGATACTCTGGTAAGCGGTGGGATTGCATTCGACTCACCAGCAGGTTCCGACACAGTCGGTCCGCAGCCCCGCTTCCGTTTGCTGAAAGACGCCCCCTAAAGGAATACGGATTTATCATGCGCAGTTATACACATTTTTTGAGCCTGTTACTCCTGATCAGCAGCCTGCTGGTCAGCGGCTGCGCAACCAATAACAGTGGTTTTAAAATCAGCCAACTGGCAAAAACCGATATTGATACAGTTACCGACGCTCACATTACCGAGTTGAAACGTCTTAACCGTGAGCTCGCCAACAAACTCTACAAACGTAACCCCCGGGAACTGATGAAAGCAGGCACTGCCGACATCACAGCCCGCGTTGACCTGATGTTTAACCGCAACAGTACACAGCGACTCACTGCAATGAATAATCTGGACGGCATCGACGCAGTACCCCTTGCCTTTGCCGAAGACTATCAGGGGGACCGGGTATATGCGCTGATGGCCGGCATGATCGGCATGCTGGACGCCTCATATAATTACAAGGATGAGTTCTTTCTGCTGGACGAACTGGACCATCAAAAGCTCTACAACAGCGCCCGTAACCTTGAAACCATCGCCTGGCGGCTAAACAGCCTTAAGCATGAAAACGGCGAATTATTTCTGCTCAGTAACGGCGTCAGCCCGCAGGGTGTTAAGAATCTAAGCTTTGAACGCATTTTCGGCAAGATGATTGCCCTGCAGGACATGATGGCCAGTCTGGTTGCCGGCAGCAGCAACCGTACTATCACGAAAGTGGTTCACAGTGTCGCTTCAACAACCCTGTTACCCATTTAATAACCAATTACAGACCGGCTGAACCTGCGCCGGCATCATCAGCGCCGGCGCATGTCCGGTCGCGGCTATTTTCAGCACCGCTAACTGCGGATTCGCCTGTTGCATAAGGTCGACAGTACTGGCCTCCAGCAAGTCAGAGTCTTCCCCCCAGATCAGTAACTGCGGACAACGCACCCGGGACCAGAACGGCATCAGATCAATATCCTCATGCTGGCTGGCTTTCAGCCGCCCTGCGATCCGGGGATCATAATGCAGATGCAGCCGGCCGGACTCATCTGCCCGGTGTCCGCATTCGGCAAGATGCTGCCACTGCCGGTCTTCCAAATCATGAAAAGCCCGGTAAGTGTTGCGCATATACTTCTCCACCGCCGCCAGTGAATCAAATCCTTGGTCACCCATGTATATCGCAATCCGTTGCAGCGCCGCTGCCGGAATCCGGCAGCCCACATCATTCAGTATCAGACGCTGAACGGGGGTATCTGGCATCGACGCCAGTAACATCCCGATTATTCCCCCCATGGAAGTGCCCAGCCAATCAACCTCTGTAAGCTGTAAATGCCGCAGTAAAGCTTGCATATCTTCCACATACAGCGGCATATCGTACTCCAGATCCGCCGGTAACCAGTCGCTTACCCCCCGGCCAACTACATCAGGGCAAATCACCCGGTACTCACTGCTCAGCTGTTCAGCAATGAAATCAAAGTCCCGTCCGTTTCGGGCCAGCCCGTGCACGCACACCAGTACCCGGGGATTATCCGCCTCTCCCCATTCATGATATGCCATACGGTATTCAGCACCGTGCTGTAAGGTTAAATAATGTGTGCGCATCAGATTCCATCCTAACGGTCTTAGCCGGTATGGCCGTTAAATTCTCCCCGGGCTGTGTAAAGTAATGTAAACACAACGGGGGATATCTGTCTTCATTCCCCAGGAATGTATTATGATTCAAAGAGTAGATCACTTTTGACAACTAAAGAACCGAGCCAACATGCCAACAACCCGCAGACCCTCCCCGCTGGCCAAATTTCTGTTGCCAATTATATTTATCGTCCTGGGCGTTGGCAGTCTGCTTTACCTCAACAGCAACAAAGCGGCGGTACCGGCTAAACCGGTTAAAGAAAAAATCTGGCGGGTAAAAGTGCAGCAGGCTGAGTTTTCCCCGGGGCAGCCCGAGCTCACCTTATTCGGCAAGGTTGAGTCCCCACTCAGCAGTAATCTGACAGCCCCGCTGACAGCCTACGTCAGCCAGCGTCTGGTTGCCGAAGGGAACCGGGTAACCCAGGGTCAGGTACTGGTAAAGCTGGATGACAGGGATGCACGTCTGCTGCTGGATCAGCGCAATGCAGAGGTGCAACGTATTGAAGCGCAGATCGGCGCCGAAGATGTCCGTTACGCTGCCGATCAGAAGGCCCTGAAGATCGAACAGGAATTGCTGACCATCAGCCAGCGTACGCTGGACCGGTACCAGAACCTCAGCAGCCAGCAGGTCGCCAGCCAGAACCAGCTGGACGATGCGCGCCGCACCCGCCAGCAACAGGCCCTGTCACTGAATAACCGGCGTCAGGCAATTGCAGACCATCCAAACCGGCTGGCGCAACTGAACGCTCAGCTGTTACAGGCGAAAGCCCTGCAGGCCAGCGCAGCACTGGATGTGGAACGCAGCGAAATAAAAGCCCCCTTTGATGGCCGCATTACACGGTTGGACGCGGCCCCCGGAGACCGGGTCCGTGGCGGTGACCAGATACTCAGCATGTACAGCGATAAAGATCTGGAAATAAGAGCACAGTTGCCAAATCAGTACCTGAACGAAATCCGCAGCCAATTGGCACAACAGCCAGGCATTCCTGCAACCGGCCAGCTAAACGGCAAGAATATTCCTCTCACGCTGGACCGGATCGCCGCTGAGGCCAACGCCACCCGCCCGGGGGTCGATGCGCTGTTCAGCGTCACTCAGCAAGATCAGATACTTGAACCGGGACGCTCGCTGGCGATGACCCTGACACTGCCGCCGGTTGCCCGCAGCCTGATCATTCCGCCACAGGCGCTGTATGGCACCAGCCGTATTTACAGAATTACTGACGGCCGTCTTGAAGCCCTGAAAGTTCAGAGAATCGGCGATACCTCTGTGAACGGCCAGGCCGGTATCCTGATAACTGCCAGCAACTTACAGGAAGGCGATAATATTCTTGTCACCCAACTGCCCAACGCCATTTCAGGGTTACGGGTCGAGGCGGCGGAATAAATCATGAATACCTATCAGGGCCCACTTAAAAACCTCACCACGCTGTTTACCAGTCATAAGGTTGCCGCCAACCTGCTGATGCTGCTGATGATACTGAGCGGCATCTGGGGGCTGAAGAAGCTCAACACGCAGTTTTTCCCCAGCTTTGAACTGGATGTCATTACCATCGCAATCGTCTGGAGCGGGGCCGCAGCAGAAGATGTGGAACGTTCCATTATTCTGCCAGTAGAACGGGAGCTAAAATCGGTCAGTGGCATTGATACCCTCTATTCAACCGCCACACAGGGGGCCGCTGCTATACGGCTTGAGCTGGAAGAAGGTAGCGATACCGCCTTTATTCTGGATGACGTAAAACAGAAAATAGACGGCCTGAGCAACCTGCCACAGGAATCTGAAACCCCGATTGTTCAGCAAATTATCCGCTACGAGAATATCGCCAGCCTGTTGATAACCAGTGAACAGGGCAGCCTTGAAGAACTCCGTCAGCTGGCCCGCGAATATGAGCGGGAGTTACTCAAAAGAGGCATCAGCAAAATCGACTTTATCGGCATGCCGGAGGAAGAGATCGCTATACAGGTCTCCTCTGCCAAGCTCCATGAGCTGGGCCTGTCCCTTGATCAGATTGCCAGCAGAGTCAGCCAGCGAAGCCTCGACATTCCCGCCGGCACCGCAGCGAAAGATGACGGCTCCCGCCTGGTACGCGGCCTCAATCAGCAACGGGATGTTGAAGGCTTTAATCAACTGCCCCTGCTCACAGAAGAAGCCGGCCGTTTAATCCGCTTAGGTGATATTGCCGACATCGACTGGCGCATGCAGGATAATCAGATATATCTCACCTACCGTGGCAAACCCGCAATCCAGCTCCACCTGCGCCGTACCGAAAACAGCGATACACTGGTGGCAGCCGGCGTTCTAAGAGAATGGCTGGCGGAACAGGAAAACCAGTTGCCGGACGGCGTTAAGCTGATTCCCTTCGATGAAAGCTGGAAACCCATTCAGGACCGCATCAACCTGTTACTGAAAAACGGGCTGGGGGGTCTGATTCTGGTCATCGCCACCCTGTTCCTGTTCCTCAATGCCCGGGTCGCCTTCTGGGTAACCATCGGGATTCCGGTCTCCTTCATGGCAACGCTGGCGGTACTTTATGGTATCGGTGGCAGCATCAACATGATCAGCCTGTTTGGCATGATTATGGCGGTAGGGATCATCGTCGATGACGCTATCGTGGTCGGTGAAGATACCCTGACCCACCTGCAAATGGGCGAGCCGGGACTGCAGGCGGCCATTGGCGGTGCCCACAGAATGCTGGCCCCGGTAATGGCATCTTCACTGACAACAATTGCCGCCTTCCTGCCGTTACTGTTGATCGGTGGCATCATCGGCAACATTCTGATCGACATTCCCACCGTGGTTATCTGTGTCATTGTTGCCTCCGTCATTGAATGCTTTCTGATTCTGCCAGGGCACTTACACCACAGTTTACGTAAAGCCAGTGACCTTCAACCTTCAAAATTACGGCAACGGCTGGATGCCGGGTTTGAACGCTTTAAACAGGGGCCGTTCCGCAGTACCGTTGAAACGGCGATTACCTATCGCTGGTCAACTATCTGCGCGGCCGTTGCCGTACTCACACTCAGCATTGGCCTGATCACCAGCGGCCAGCTGAAATTCACCTTTTTCCCCGCTGTTGAGGGGGAAACAATGACTGCTAACATCCAGTTCAGTGCCGGTACCGATGCCAGTAAGGTGGATAACTTTCTACAGCATCTGGATACCTCGTTGCGGGAAACTGAAGCGGATCTGGGCGGTGATCTGATCGTCGTAGCCCTGCAGAAACACCGCCAGAGCAGCACCTCCCGGAATAGCAGCCGCGCCACTAAAGGCGATGAATTCGGCGCGCTGTTTGTCCAGCTTACACCGGTCGATGACCGCGAAGTCAGCAACTCAGCATTCATCAAAGCCTGGCGGGATAAAATCATTCAGCCAGCCGGCATTGAAAAGTTCACCATCGACGTCAGCCGTTCCGGCCCACCAGGCAAAGCCATCGAAGTAAAACTCAGCGGGCAGGATGTGGAAACCCTCAAGCAGGCCTCGCTGGACGTACAGTCAGCACTGCGAAAATACGCCGGCATCAGCAATGTGGATGACGACCTGCCGTTCGGTAAGTCCCAGTTAATTTATGCGCTGACCCCCGCCGGTGAAACCGCCGGGCTTAATCTGCAGTCGGTCGGCCGCCAGCTGAGAGCAGCACTGGATGGCCAGCAAATTCAGGTCTTCTTCCGCGGTGAAGATGAAGTAGAAGTCAGGATGGTTCTGCCGGATGCTGAACGTAACCGACTCAGCGCCCTGCAACATCTGCCGGTCATATTACCCAACGGCGATACATCGCCACTGGCGAATGTGGTCAGTTTCACCGACAAACAGGGGCTGGATCGCCTGCAGCGGATTGATGGCCAACTGGCGATTAAAGTCATTGCCGACCTGGACGAATCCGTCGCCAATGCCAATGAAATCATTGCCGACTTCGAAACGAACCAACTGGCGGATATTTTGGCGACCTATGGCATCAGCGCCACATTTGAGGGAAAAAACAAAAACCAGCGGGAAACCCTGTCAGATATGAGAACCGGCCTGATCCTGGCGCTGTTACTGATTTTTATCATTCTTAGCTGGGTATTCTCATCTTACAGCTGGCCACTGGCCGTTATGCTGGCGATTCCGCTGGGGTTAACCGGTGCGATTCTGGGGCATTTCCTCACAGGCCAAACCCTTACCATCCTTTCCCTGTTTGGCTGCTTCGGCCTCTCAGGCATTGTCATCAATGACTCTATCGTCCTTATTACCTTCTATCAGAAACTGAGAAAAATGGGACAGAATGTTCATGAAGCAATTGTCGAAGCCGCCTGTCAGCGATTACGGGCAGTGCTGCTGACCTCACTGACCACCGTTGCCGGTCTGGCGCCGATCCTGTTTGAAACCTCTCTTCAGGCGCAATTTCTGATCCCGATGGCGACCTCAATCGTGTTCGGCCTGTTGTACGGCACCGTACTGATCCTGTTAGTCATTCCGGCGCTTCTGGTGGTAATAGAAAACGCCCGGGCTAACCTGTTCTGGTTGCTGGGCAAGGAAGATCCGTCACATCAGGTAACCGCTGCCCGCGAAAAAACGGGCTAAAAGTAACTGTCAATCAGCGCTGCCAGCTGTAGCTTTTGGGCAGCGCTGCTATAAATAAAACGCATTCCCCATTCATACTGATGCTGCGCCAACCGGCGCACATGCACTAGCCGGCAGTGGCATTCAATGCATTCGCCATCCAGACAAAAGCCGACCATAAACTCACTGCTACGCTGTGACTCAGGCCGGTCAAGCCGTAAACTTCTGACTAACGCCTGTTCACCCTGAACCGTAATGCCACCCAAGCTGATATTAGTAATCTTTGCTAACGCGGGTTGTTCCTCAAGCGGAACTCCATACATGCCAATCTGCGCTGTCAGATCAATCGATACCCTGGGATGAACCCGATTCTCTGCAAACATAGTGGTCTTTTCGCATCCAAAACACTGTGTAACACCCTGATTATAGGTGAACATCCGTCAGGAGATATAACCACATGCTGACAGGCAAAAAAATCCCCTGTGACAACTGGCCCGGACACGCCCGGCCACACAGGGGAAAGATCAGCTCCATAAGGACACAGACCGATGGGTACCAATCGCCGGTCTGCTGTGAGTACCGCTACTGATCAGTCATGGCTGATCAGTAACAGTAAACCTGTTTTCTGCGGTTACTGAACCCCCAGAGACTTCAGGGTCTGAATCGTTAGCTGACCAACAGGCAACTGATTAGCCTGCTGATAAGCCTCCACAGCCGCCATGGTCTCCTGACCGATCACGCCATCGATTGGCCCCGGGCTATAGCCCCGGCGGTTCAGCGCCTGCTGAATATCAGTAACGATGCCCGGATGGGTATTGGTTTCACAGAGAATTGAACGCCACTCCAGCCGGGCATCAGCGACTTTGACTCGTTGAGTGACCGTTTCATACTGCGCCGGAATATCCACTACCTGTTGCAGAGGCGCTTCTGCCAGCCGCTTTACCCGTAGTGTTTCATACACCGCCGGAGTCACGACCTCACGGGTGGTTTCCGGGGAATCGATCACCCGGCGCTCAACGGTTTTATATTGCGCAGGGATTTCAACTTCGCGAACCTGTTCCGGCTCTGCAAGTACCTGCCGGGTGACGGTCTGATATTCCGCCGGCACTTCCACCAGACACATAATTTCACCGGTTGCCGCATCAATCCGTTCAATCGGGCCACGGCCCTTCTTCCAGATGGTATGCGCCGGCTTGATCAGAATCTGCTCAGTAACAGTTTCATAACGGGCCGGTATTTTTTCCAGGCGGGTACCCGCTTCCTGAATCAGCACCTGTTCGGTCACCGTTTTATAGGTGGCAGGAATCACTTCAAGATGAGTATGGGCTTCTTTCACCAGCACCTGTTCCTCAACCCACTCATAGCGGCCCGGGATCACATCGATACGCTGATCTGCAGACGCAACCTCAACAGTTTGCTGTTCTGTTTTATACACCGCCGGAATGACGACCCGGGCATAACATTCGCCGGGCTGCGGGTTCGGTGGCAGCAGGCTGTCATCTGCCGGAGTCTGCTGTAAACCGGCCAGCAATGTTTCCAGTTCAGAATTATCTTCCAGCGCTTGCATACGGGCCTGATCGGCCTGCTGATACTGAGTATGCAGCGCAACATATTCAGCACGGGTAACCACACCCGGGGCTTCAGAACCCGGACCAGACGCACATCCGGACAGCACGCCGGCAGATATTATGGCCGTCGTGATCAAAGGCAGTCTTTTCATAACAAAATCCCTGTTAATAGTCTTCCTTAAACGCCA
Source organism: Aliamphritea hakodatensis (assembly GCF_024347195.1). NCBI lineage: Bacteria > Pseudomonadati > Pseudomonadota > Gammaproteobacteria > Oceanospirillales > Oceanospirillaceae > Aliamphritea > Aliamphritea hakodatensis. The sequence goes on along the minus strand of NZ_AP025281.1, from coordinate 766,056 downwards.
GATAAACCTGACAGTACAAAAGACTAGATCCCAACGCCTGAACCCACTGTGAACTGCCATTTTTTGTACAATACAGCCCTCAAAGGTGCCGTATTCTGCTAGTTTATACGCCCCCTTATCCGCTATAATTGCCAGCCTTAATGACCATGCGCAATATACTGGGAAAACATCTGTGCTAATGCAGCTGGCAGTGTTGCGTCTGTTGGTCCGAAAAGGCGACGGTACCGGAAATCCATTTAAGGCAGATCCATGAATCCAGATTTACAGAAGCTCCAGCCCTACCCATTTGAAAAACTGACCAAGCTGAAAAATGCAGTCACGCCGCCGGCGGAACTGGAGCACATTGCGTTATCTATCGGTGAGCCAAAGCACCCTTCTCCGCAATTCGTTCTGGATGTCTTTACCGAAAACATGGGCCGTCTGGCAAATTATCCGACAACGGCCGGTATGCCGGAACTGCGTCAGGCCATTGCCGACTGGGCAACACGCCGCTTCAAACTGCGGCCGGGCAGCCTGACCGCTGCTGATAACATCCTGCCGGTAAACGGTACCCGCGAGGCGATCTTCGCCTTCACTCAGGCTGCGGTTGCCCGTGCTCCGGAAGGCGCAGCAACACCACTGGTTGTATCTCCTAACCCGTTCTACCAGATTTACGAAGGCGCAGCTTATCTGGCCGGTGCTGAGCCACACTTCCTGAACTGTACCGCAGAAAACGGTTTCATCCCTGATTTTGATGCCGTTGATGCCTCCGTCTGGGAACGCTGCCAGCTGCTGTTCCTGTGCTCACCAAGCAACCCGACCGGCGCAGTCACCGATCTGGAAACCCTGAAAAAACTGATTGCCTTAGCTGATAAATACGACTTCATCCTCGCCAGCGACGAATGCTATTCCGAAATTTACCTGGATGAAGCCCAGCCGCCGGTTGGCCTGCTGGAAGCCTGTGCGGTTCTGGGCCGTCACGACTTCAGCCGCTGTATCGTGTTCCACAGCCTGTCCAAGCGTTCTAACCTGCCGGGCCTGCGTTCAGGCTTTATCGCCGGTGATGCAGCCTGCATCAAACCGCTGCTGAGCTACCGCACCTATCATGGCTGTGCCATGTCGATTCCGAACCAGCTGGCCAGCATTGCCGCCTGGAATGACGAAGCTCATGTGCTGGAAAACCGTGACAAATACCGCGAAAAATTCCAGACAGTTGTCGACATCCTGTCACCGGTCATGGACGTTAAATCCCCTGATGCCAGCTTCTACCTGTGGGCCAAAACTCCAATTGCAGACGATCAGTTCGCACAGGGCCTGTTTGGCCAGCAGAACGTCACCGTCCTGCCGGGCCGTTACCTGTCCCGTGAAGTGGACGGTCTGGTACCCGGAGAAGGCTATGTACGCATGGCACTGGTTGCCACCATTGAAGAATGTGTCGAAGCGGCTCAGCGCATTCGCGCATACGTTGAATCTCTGTAACAGGAACATACTGATGACCACTCTGTACGGTATTTCTAACTGTGACACCGTGAAAAAAGCCCAGCGCTGGTTAGACGCACAGGGTATTGAATTTACCTTCCACGACTTCCGCAAAGACGGTCTGGAAAAAACTCAGCTGGAACAGTGGACCCGTGAACTGGGCTGGGAAAGCCTGGTGAATAAGCGCAGCACCACCTGGCGTCAGCTGGAAGACGATGTAAAGAACACACTGGATGCCGCATCTGCCGTTGAGGTGATGCTGGCCAATCCAACCCTGATCAAGCGTCCGGTTCTGGATTTGGGTAACAGCCGTAAACTGGGATTCAAAGACAGCGATTACGCATCTTACTTTTAAACATTAAGCACTGAGCATAACGTCACGCGCACTGTCCGGACGTGCTGTTGCAGTTAAAAATAAATACTGAGGTTAAACACTATGAGTACTTTTGCACTGGGTCTGGGCGTTGGCAGCCAATCTTCCACAGGTGAACTGTTGGAAGTGTACTTCAACCAGCCACTGCTGAACCCTTCCGACGAACTGGTTGCGGCTGTTGCTGCGAAAGTAGGCTACGAAGGCGGTAACCAGAACATTCAGCTGGATGCTGAACAGCTGAACGGTCTGGAAGCGGCGTTCCTGTCTGTGGATGCGGAAGATCAGGCGGAAATCGTTGAAGTATGTAAAGGTACTCAGCAGCCAATGATCCTGACCATTCTGGCCACTGATGACGAGCCACAGGGGACTGCAGATGCTTACCTGAAACTGTCGCTGATCTCTAACCGTCTGGTTCAGCCACACGGCGTTAACCTGACCGGTATCTTCGGTAAGCTGCCGAACGTTGCCTGGACAAACGAAGGCGCAATCTCTCTGGCTGATCTGCCTAAGCGTCAGCTGGCTGCCCGTGCTCAGGGTCGCATCATTGATGTTCACTCGGTTGATAAATTCCCGAAAATGGCGAACTACGTTGTACCTGCAGGTACCCGTATTGCAGCGACTTCCCGGGTACGTCTGGGTGCGCACGTGGGTGAAGGCACTACCGTTATGCACGAAGGTTTCATCAACTTCAATGCCGGTACTCTGGGTGTCAGCATGGTTGAAGGCCGTATCTCTGCCGGCGTTGTGGTTGGTAACGGTTCTGACCTGGGTGGCGGCTGCTCTACCATGGGTACGCTTTCAGGCGGTAACAACGTGGTTATCTCCGTGGGCGAAAACTGCCTGATGGGTGCGAACGCCGGTCTGGGTCTGCCACTGGGTGACCGCTGCACCGTTGAAGCTGGCCTGTACGTAACCGCCGGTTCTAAAGTGACTGTACTGGACGACCAGAACAACGAAGTCAGCACCGTTAAGGCTGCTGAGCTGGCCGGTAAGCCGGACCTGCTGTTCCGCCGTAATTCTCAGAACGGTCGTATCGAAGTGAAAACCAACAAGACCGCAATCGAACTGAACGACGAGCTGCACGCACACAACTGAGCAGCCCTGCACCTTTAATCAGGCCGCTCCGGCCTGATCAGTAACCCCGGTCATGTGCCGGGGTTCTCGTCTGAAACCAATTACCAGGTACCCCCGATGTCCCACTCCCCCACCGTTGAACTGGCCAAAGAATTAATCTCACGCCGCTCTGTTACCCCTGAAGATGCAGGCTGTCAGGAGCTGATGATCGAACGTCTGGAAGCGATGGGATTTGAAATTGAGCGCATGCAGTTTGAAGATGTGAGCAACTTCTGGGCCCGTCGCGGTACCGAAGGGCCGGTTTTCTGTTTTGCCGGACACACCGACGTTGTGCCCAGCGGGCCAGAAGAAAAATGGAGCCACCCGCCGTTCGAGCCGGTGATTGAAGACGGCTACCTCTGTGGCCGCGGCGCTGCCGACATGAAAGGCGGTATCGCCAGTTTTATGACCGCACTGGAACGTTTTGTGGCACATCATCCGAATCACAAAGGGTCGATTGCCCTGCTGATCACCAGTGATGAAGAAGGCCCGTTCATCAACGGTACAACCCGGGTGATCGACACCCTGGAAGCCCGGAATGAGAAAATCACCTGGTGTATCGTGGGCGAGCCGTCCAGTACTTCACAGGTAGGCGATATCATCAAGAACGGTCGTCGCGGTTCTATCAGCGGTGAAATCACCGTTAAGGGTAAACAGGGACACGTAGCGTATCCACATCTGGTGAAAAACCCAATCCACAAAGCCATGCCTGCATTTGCGGCTTTATCTGACGAAGTATGGGACGAAGGCAACGAATACTTCCCACCAACCAGTTTCCAGATTTCCAACATCCACTCAGGTACCGGTGCCAACAACGTCGTTCCGGGGCATCTGGAGGCCAAGTTCAACTTCCGTTTCTCTACCGAACTGACGGACGTTGAAATCAAGCAACGTACCCATGCCATTCTGGATGCGCACGGTCTGGATTATGACCTGACCTGGATTCTGAGCGGCCACCCGTTCATCACCGGCGAAGGCAACCTTGTCACTGCCTGTCAGGGCGCGATCAAAGCCATAACCGGCATTGAAACAGAGCTGTCTACTTCCGGCGGTACCTCTGATGGCCGCTTCATTGCGCCAACCGGTGCGCAGGTAGTGGAACTGGGGCCGGTTAACGCCACGATTCACCAGATTAATGAACGGGTAAAAGCTGAAGATCTGGATACCCTGTCTTCAGTGTACGAAAATATCATGGCCCGCTTACTGGTTGATGAGGCCTGATCCTTGTTTTCGCTGAACTGCCCAAGCTGTCAGGCCCCCCTGACAGCCACTGATAAAAACCTGCGCTGCCCGGCAGGGCACAGCTTTGATGCTGCCCGGCAGGGTTACTGGAACCTGCTACTGGCACACCAGAAACGCTCCAAAGATCCCGGCGACAACGCAGAGATGGTCGCCGCCCGGAACAGCTTTCTGGCGCTTAATCACTATCAGCCCCTGTCTGACAGCCTTAACCAGGTGGCTGGCGAGACTCTGACCGGCAACCGGAACCCCCGCATACTGGATATGGGCTGCGGTGAAGGCTACTACACCAGCCGTTTACACCAATACCTGACTGACACGCAGACTGGCGATGCTGATCAGCCTTTCCAGCTGGCCGGTCTGGACATCTCCAAACATGCCGTCAAAGCGGCCTGCCGACGCAGCAAGACGGTTACCTGGCTGGTCGCCTCCGGTGCAAATATGCCGGTGGCTGACGCCTCCGTGGATCTGCTGACCGTCGCATTCAGCCGGCTGATGCCGGATGAATTTGCCAGAACAGTTAAACCTGAAGGACACCTGATTATCGCCTACCCCGGCGATCAGCATCTGCGTCAACTGCGGGAAATCATCTACAAAGACGTCCGTGAATCCGGGTTTACACCGTCAGCGGTACTGGGGGATGCCTTCACCGCTGTTTCAGAGCAACAGGTCAGCTATGAGTTCGAACTGGGCTCTCAGACGGAGATTCAGCAACTGCTGGCAATGACCCCGCACGGCTGGCGGATTAAACAGGATGTCCGCGACACCCTCAGCCAGTTGCCATCCCTGACGCTGACACTGGATGTCCGGCTGGCGGTTTTCCGGCGACTGGATCGCGACTGATATGCGCCTGCGAACCCGCATCAAACTTGCCCTGGTACACCGGGCAGACCAGGGTAAACAGAATCTGATGATTCTGATGACCGGTGCGGGCATCTTCCTGATCGGTTTTCTGCTAATGAACTTTGCCGAATACTTTCTGCTCAGTTCCGTCAGCCAGGAACTGATCGCCCTGCTGGGGCTGATCCTGGCAATAGTGGGAGTAATTATTGCCGCCTTCGGCTATATTTGTCTGAGTTTTTTGCGGATCTTCCGCGTCATCAACACTGATACTGCACACAGCAGCAAGAAGAAAAAATCATGAGCGAAACAGCAGCTACACGTCATCCGGATATCGAAATTTATGTAAAAAGCCGTAACCTGGAAGAGATCTGTCAGTGGCTGAACGGTGTCTTCTCTGCCGTTGAACGACAACATTCACAGGGGACCGTACATCAGTACCGCACTGGCTGCGGCATTCCGGTACTTATTCACGAAAAAGTCTCCGGTAAGGCCTGGACCAGTGTCTGGTTCGACTCCGACAGTACTCCCTGGGAAAAAGATCTCGACTGCGCGATCATTGCCAGTCAGCAAATGGACACCGAAATCCGCTGCATTGCCGGCGGCTGGAATGACGGTGATGATCCGGATGAATGGTGGAAAGTCGCAACCGACGGTGAAGCCACTAAAATACAGTGGCGTACCTGAAGTCAGGCTACCGCGCTGAACTGTGAGCGGGATTCTTCAATCTCGCTGATCATCAGATTGCGGGAAGATGTCAGCCCGATACGGGCATAGGTGTCTGCCGCAATCATCTGATTCTCAGGCATGACCGTCTGGCTGTGAACATGGCTCAGCACATAGGCCATATCGGCAAAATTGTTGCTGCCAACCGAGGTGTTCAGGCGGCCAACAATCTCTTCGTTATATAAGCTGTCCGGGTCCGGATAGCTCAGTTCATCAGTCACAGGCAGTTCAAATACGGCGCCGCCCGTTGCCTTTTTCGCCGCCTGATCTTCACTGGCAGAAATCATACTCAACAGCATAGAGAACTGCGCCCCCTGACCGTTCTGAACCGCGTGGCTCAGGGTCGAGGTATAGGTCTCGATCTGTTGTTCTATGCGTTCAATCTGCATCGTGAAATCTGCAACTTGCCTGATGTTTCATTTTCAATTTAATATTAGTCGGCGCCGGGAGAATTTTCTTTAGCCTGATTTACCTCAGACCGGTAAAATTCTTTAAAAAATATCAACATGTTAACCTTTATTGACTGAGCTTTATCCATGTCCCGTTACCGCCCGCCCGCTCCGCCCAAGTCTCGCTATATAACCGCTACCGGTGCGGCGGCAATGAATGCCGAACTGAAATACCTGTGGAAGGTTAAACGCCCGGAAATTACCCAGTCAGTTAAAGAAGCGGCCGCCCAGGGCGACCGCTCAGAAAATGCCGAATACATTTACGGTAAAAAACAGCTGCGGGAAATCGACCGCCGGGTGCGCTACCTGTCAAAACGGCTGGATGTACTGACCGTTGTAGACCGTATTCCCGACGACAGAGAAACAGTATATTTCGGCGCCTGGGTAGAGATTATCGATGAAGAAGACAAACAAACCCGCTACCGGATCGTCGGCCCGGATGAAATAGGCGAGCGCCCGGATTACATCAGTATGGACGCGCCGATGGCAAAGCAACTACTAAAGAAAAAGGTTGGCGACGAATTTGCCATTCGCCGCCCGGATGGCTCCGAAGTATGGTATGAAATTACCGGCATAGAATACCTGCCAGACCCGGAATAAATTCGCTCAGGCCGCTGAATCCACCTTATCATCTGACGTCTCGGCCAGCTCCAGATGGCCCGGATGACGCCCGAACATACGCTTTAGCATCGGAATAAAAAATTCCAGCGGTTTAGTCGGATAGTCCGGATCAAAGGCATTCTGATCATAGTGATGGCAGAAGTACTTACAGTCTTCGTAGTAAGGGTTGTCTTTATACTTCTCCCGGGCATGGCGGTCGCCACCCAGATGGTGATTATAGTAATACCCCTGGAACACACAGTGATGCTGAATAATCCAGTGCACCTTCTCACTGACGTAAGGTTTAAGAATCGCTGCCGCGACTTCACCATGGTTATAAGGCGCAACGATATCGCCGATATCATGTAACAGTGCCGCCACCACCAGTTCTTCATCGGCATTGTCATCATAGGCACGGCTGGCCGACTGCAGTGAATGCTGCAGACGGTTCACCGGGTACGCCGTCCAGGGCTCATCCAGCTCTTTCAGCTGAGCCACTATACGGTCCACCAGACCGGCATTATATTCATCTTCGAAATCCATGATGGCCGCAAACTCTTCTTTGCTGGCGTCTTCCATGCGGATCCACGTAGCTTTATAGCTCTTATCCATCGTTCCTCACCCCGGCGCTTATTGTCATTTTTCTGTGAGTAAACTCTAGGGACTTTACAGCGAAAAATAAAACGAATAGATTTTGTCGAACTAATAACTTATTTTAATCGGTCATTATTGATGCACAACGATGCCCTGAATACCTTTCTGACCGTGGCCCGCTGTGGCGGATTTCACGCCGCCGCTGAACAGCTGCATATCACGCAGGCCGCCGTTTCAGCCCGCATCCGCAGCCTTGAAAATCAGCTGGATGTCAGCCTGTTTGAACGGGGGCCCGGCGGCAGCCAGCTCAGCGAAGCAGGCAAATACCTGCTGCCCTATGCCGAGCAGATGCAAACCACCTGGCAGCAGGTCAGCCGGGATCTGAAAGAGCGCTTTACCGACCATATCGCCCTGCGCTTAGGCGCACAGATGAGTATCTGGGAACAACGCCTGATCGACTGGGTCATCTGGATAGAAACAGAACATGGCAAGCTGCCCATGACACTGGACTTTGATTACCATCGGGATATGAATCAGGCAGTGCAAAACCGTCTGGTCGATGTGGCAATCAGTCACCGGCCCGGTAAAGAAAGCAATCTGATCAGCTATCCTTTGCCGTCGGAACGGCTGATACTGCTGGCCCGGCGTGCCTGCCATTTTAACGACCCGGATCTGCCCCGCTTTATCGACTTTGACTTCGGCGAAGACTATCACCGGGAAGTAAACGCCGCCCTGCCGGACAGTCAGCGCCTGCATGTTTTTTCAGGCAACAGCGCTATGGGATTACGCTACATCATGGCCAACGGTGGCATGTCGTATTACCCGCTGCGGCTGGCACAACAGTATCTGGAAAGTAAGCAGTTACACCCGGTAGAAAACGCACCGGATATCGCACTGCCCTGTTACCTGACGTATCACAGAGACAATCCCCACAAAGGGCTGATTGAAGAGATGATTCAGGCATATTTTAATCCGCCCCATTAGATCGCCGGCTCCATCTGTTCAAGAACCAGACTGAAGCGCTGTATCCCATGATCAATATTCACGACAGACTCATGGCTAAAATTTAGCCGAAAAGACACGCCAGCCTGCTGATGCGGATAAAAAACACTGCCTGGCACAACCGCAACCCCCTTAGCGAGAGCGCTTTCCGCCAACTGACGGCCATCAACACCGTTGAACGCCTGTTGAAACGCCTCACAACTCAGATCCAGCCAGATAAACATTCCGCCCTCGGCCTTACAGGGCGTGACCCAGCCCGGAAAGTAACGCTTAATCGCGGAATGCATCGCGCTATAGCGACATAAATATTCCTGCCGCAGCCTTTGTAGATGTTGATTAAAATCAGGATTCATTAATAACCCGGCCAGAGACGCTTGCCCGGGTAACTGAGTATGCAGATCTGCGACCTGTTTAACTTTCATAATTTCCCAAATCACCCTCTGCTCCGCCTGAATACAACCAAGTCGTAATCCCGGCGATACAACTTTCGAGAAAGACCGCAGCACCAGACATTGCTGTGGACTCAAATCCGCCAGCGTAGGCAACGACTCACCTGTAAACCTTAACTCCCGATAAGGCGCATCCTCAATCAGGAATACGCCGTATTTCTCACACAGCTGAGTAACGGCCTGACGCATCTTTAATGAATAGCTACCGCCGGTGGGATTATGAAAATCAGGAATCGCATAAAAGAATTTTATGTTCTCTTGTCTGAGCAGTGACTCCATTTCTGCCAGTCTTACTTCCTCAACTTCTTCTGGTATCCCTCCCAAAAGCGGAAGCGAACATACCTCTGCCCCGGCCAGGCGGAACGCCTGTAACGCCCCCAGATAACAGGGGATTTCAACGGCAATTTTATCTCCGGGATTTACAAACGTCCGTAGCACCAGATCAAGCCCCTGCTGAGCACCACTGGTCATTAAAATATCCTGTTCACCAGTAAGCCCATAACGTGCCCGTAATACATCCAGCAATATATCCAGTCCCTGACTGCCACCATATTGCAAGTACCCCGGCACAGTCTCACTGCGCTCCAGTTGCTTGAGTAATGCCAGAGGGAAACACGCTTCAGCCGGTAAACCACCGGCAAATGAAATAATATCCCTTCGGCTGGCAACTGACAGAATCTCCCTCAAATAGGATTCTTGTAAATAACTCACCCGATCAGCAATCTGTAACGATGACATGTCTTTCCTCCTCATATTTTCATTAACCAGACAGGTTAAACGTGAAACTCAGAGGTCAGCATATTCAGTAAGCCAACTAATTAATTGTCAATTTATAAGACCTTATTTGTCCGTTTATGATATTTTGATGACAACTACTTTCCATCTTTCCGGATGTTTATGGCTACCCCTCAGCAAGTCGCCCGTATTAACGACGTACTGCACCAAATACACAAAGACATAACCGCAGATCTTAGCGGCAAACAACTGGCAACCGTTGCCGCCTATTCAGAACAACATCTGCACCGTGTTTTTGCAGACATTGTCGGCGAAACGCTGCATCAGTATATCCAGCGCAGTCGCCTTGAAGTGGCAGCTAACCAGTTAATGTTCAACCCTGATAAAGCGATTGTTGAGATTGCTGAAAAATGTGGTTTTCTGTCACTTTCCTCTTTTAGCCGTGCTTTTAAGTCAACCTTTGGTTGCCCCCCCGGACAATGGCGTAAACAAACCGGCCACGGTGACAAACCCTATCTGAATGACCCGGAAATTGCCGCCGCGTATGAACGTGTCCTTCCGCATCATTTACCGAGTCCGGAACTGAAAGAGTTACCTTCCCGCCGGGTTGCCTATATCCGTCATCAGGGATACGGACGAAGTATCCGGCGAAGCTGGCAATTACTGACAGCCTGGGCGGCATCTGAAAAAAAACTGTGTGACTCCCCGGAAAACGCTCTGCAAATTGGACTGCATCACTCCAATCCTTCCCGCGTCCCACTGCATAAATGCAGGTATGTTGCCTGCAAAGAAATTCCTACGCCGCTTAAAAAGCGTGGACTGGTGAATGAAATGATGATTCCTGGCGGATTGCATGCCTGTTTCGAGCTGCAGGGACGCTATGGCGAGTTGTTGCCGTGGATTAGCAAAATTATGGAAGAATGGCTGCCTGAATCAGGCCTGGTTGCTAAAACAACACCGGCATTTGCAATCTATCAGCAAAATCAGTTTCTGAATAAAGACGAAACATTCGTCCTCACGTTCTGCCTTCCGGTGGGGTTTTACTGACATCACAGACACTGGCCAGATACTTTTGCAGGCTGATATCGGCCCGCTGCGGGTAGCGCTCATCCAGTAGCTGCAACCGGACAATTCTGTCCAGCCGGAACTGCCGGTAATCTTCCCGTAGCTCACACCAGCCCACCAGCGTCCAGACCATACCCCAGTACACCATTCCCAACGGCCAGAGCCGCCGCTGTGAAGGTTCGCCATCTGCCCGGCGATAATCGATATGAAGGACTTGCTGCTCACGGACACCGGCGCGGATCAGATCACCAAAACGGGCGCTCTCCCCCCGGGAATATTCCGGTACCAGCATCCACTCACTGCTGCGCAAATGCGCATCATGGGCTGGCTCAGGCAGCGTTGCCCGGATTTTATCCAGAGCACTGGTCGCCGCTTTCCCCAGTTCACTGTCGCCCCAGCGTTTAACCATCCGGGCCCCCAGTAACAGGGCTTCCAACTCTTCCTGATTAAACATGATCGGCGGCAAGCTGTACCCGGGCTTCAGCCGGTAGCCGACCCCCGCCTCACCTTCGATCGGCACACCGGACAAACTCAGCGCCTGAATATCCCGGTAGATGGTGCGTTCAGATACCTCCAGACACTCCGCCAGTACCTGAGCGGTAATCACCCGCCGCCGGCTGCGCAGTAAGGTCAGTAACTGAAAAAGGCGTTCGGCTTTTCGCATAGTTTCAGATATTTATCGCAATAACAAAATGCCCCCGGATCATTCAGATGACCCCGGAGGCATGTGGATAACAGTTAACCGCGAATCAGGCCTGTTCGGCTAATTCACAGCTCATATGCTCACATAATGTCGGCATATGGCGTACCACACAAGTCGCCGGATCAATCGCTGACATCAGTTCAGCCCCCAGCGCAGAGGCCATCAGTGTTTCACCTCCTGCCTGCGCCTGCTGAGCATCTTCCCAGTAAATGATGTCAAACCACTGTTCGCTGTCAGTTCCCTGTTCATGACAACTCAGTGAGCGATACAGAAAACCGGGCTGCTCAGTAAGAAAGGCCTGCATAGCCGCTTCAGTATTCAGCAATTGCTGCGCAGATTTTCCGGCCGCCAGTTTAAAGGTTACAACTTCTACATGACTCATTACGCGTCTCCCTTGATGCGTGATTAACGATGTAAAAGAGCTTAACCGGGGACTACTGACAGCGTTGTGTCAGTAGTGTTCAGGAAAGTCCGTTTTTAATTAACATGGCTGCAATTATCCACATAGTCACGCCGACCAGTACGTCCAGTTTTTGCCAGCTGGCCGCACTTTGAAACCAGGGTGCCAGCAGGCGCCCGCCTAATACCAGCGTCAGGAACCACAGCAGCGATGCCACACATGCGCCCAGCGCAAACCATAACGGCTGTTCACCCGGCAACTGACCGCCAATGCTGCCCAGCAATACCACCGTATCCAGATATACATGGGGGTTCAGCAAGCTCAGCGCCGCCGTGGTAAGAATTGCCCCCTTTAATGACAGAGTTTTTATCTTTCCGGCGTTTAAACCTTCAGGCCGCCAGGCGCGGTGAAACGCCAACGCCCCGTACACTAGCAGGAACAGGGCACCGCCCCAGGTCGCGACATCCAGCAAAACCGGTGCCTGACGGATCAGCGCTCCCAAACCAAATACCCCTGACACGATCAGCACTGCATCTATACAAATGCACAGCCACGCAACCGTCATGGCGTGTTGCCTGCGTAATGCGCTGCTCAGTACAAACGCATTCTGCGAACCAATTGCAATAATCAGACTGGCGCCCAGCCCCATACCTTTAAGAAACGGTAATACCAACATCACTCATATCCACAACATCACTGATCGGAAGCGTCACTATGCGAAAAACACCTTAATTAGTAAAATTAAACATTTTACTTAATAATTAAAAAAACTGATTCATCTGTTTACTCACAACCGGATTCATGACCCATGATTGATAACAAAGGCCTCAGCGCGTTCGTGGCAGTGATTCAGCAGCGCAATTTCGAAAAAGCCGCTCAGCAGCTGTTTATCACCCAGTCTGCGGTATCCCAGCGGCTGAAATTACTGGAGGAGCAGCTCGGCCAGACCTTACTGATCCGCACCCCGGAAATCGCGCCCACCCGGGCCGGACAGGCACTGCTTAAATACGCCCAGAACCTGCAACAGCTGGAACATGCCCTGCAGCATGAACTTGAACCCCGGCGCGAACAGTCATGGGTTCAGCTGTCGATCGGTACCAACGCCGATACTCTCGCCACCTGGCTACCCCGGGCGCTGGCGCCCTGGTGCCAGCAGCACAAAGTACTGCTGCAACTGCATGTGGATGATCAGGATCAGACCCACCACCTGCTGCACAGCGGCGAAGTCATGGGCTGTATCAGCTCACTGGACAAACCCGCCAACGGCTGTGTCAGCACACCGATGGGCAGTATTGAGTATCATTGTGTCGCCAGTCCGGATTTTCACCGGCATTACTTTTCCGGCGATATCAGCGCTGAACAGTTTAAGAAGGCCCCCGTCGTCTGTTTTAACCCTAAAGATGCCCTGCAGCATCAGTATCTGAAAACCTATTTTCAGCTGGACGCTGATCAGCTGTCCCGGCATCAGGTGCCGTCATCTGAAGGGTTTCTGGAATGGATACGGTTGGGCATGGGCTGGGGCATGGCTCCCAAAGCTCAGGTTAAGCAGTTACTGCTTAACGGCGAGCTGACCGAACTGACCCCCGGAAAAACCGTCACCGTCCCTCTGTACTGGCATCAGTGGCGGGTCAGCAGCGGCCTGACCGACGCCCTCAGAACACATATACTGGCGTACACCGGCGGCTGAGTCAGCGAGTCATTTTCTTAACGAATACCACCACAAACAAGGCCAGGGTAAAACTGCCCATCAGTGCTTCACAGGCAGCGAACAGCCTCGACAACCCCAGCGGGGTGATATCCCCATACCCCAGGGTCGTAAAGGTCACCACGCTGAAGTACAGGCTGTCCAGAAACGCCGTTGCGTTCTGTTCCAGCCCGGAGCCGCTCCGGTACGCCAGCTGTTCTCCGGCAAAACTGACCCCCGAAATAAAGTACAGCATGGCAAATAACAGAATGATGATATTGCTGAAGACGATGACCCGAAGCGGCTGTTCACCGTAGCCGCAGAACAGATCCACCAGCTTGGAAAACAACCGTGGCACCGACCATTTCGGCATTTGTTTACGCCGCACCACCATTTCCCGTTCAAAGAAATAACCGGCCTTCTGGAACAGCCCCTCGGTCTCAAACACCTTGCGCAAATGCCGGTAAATCTCTTCAGCCTGCTGGTAGAGATCCTGACGCTCCTCCTCGGTAGCCGCAACTTCCGCCTGTTGTTCCTGCAGGACCTTATCGCCCCAGATCACATGCTCCAGCCTGGCATGGTTAAACCGGGTGCCTAACAGGTTACAGCCGGTCAGATTGGCACAGTGAAGATTCGCCCCGGTAAGATCCGCCTTCATCAGTGAACTGCCGGAAAGATCCAGCATAAAACAATGTGCACCTCTGAGATTCGCCCGGTACAGGTCAGCGTTATGCAACCGGAAGCCCTGCTTCGCATGATGGTTCACCAGACTGATGTTCGGCAACTCACAACCGTTAAGCTTAAAGCCCAGCATAGGCCGCCCTGAACGGGCGCGTCTTTCCAGCCGCTGCGTCAGATCCTCACAGTCCCGGTTTTGCCCGCTGATCCAGGCGTCATCCGTCTCCACACTCCGCTCTGCCACATCACTCACAGTCATACACAACACCTCAGGCCAGTACCGCTGCCCCGTAATCCGGGACAAAAACCGTTATCAGCACAGGAAAAGGCATAAAACAGCCACACCCATGCCCTGTACCGCTTAATACTAGTTGCGATCCGGCCCGGGCAATGCCCGAAATGAGAGGTAGAGAAAAAATGCAGGGTAGGGCTCACTACCCTGCAAGAAGACAAGCCGGCACACCGGCCCGGTCAGGACAAACTTATCCAGTCATGATGAATCAGATCGACTGACGGGCCTTCAGCTGATCCACCAGTTTCAGGCGTTGCACCTTACCGGATGGTCCCTTGGGCAGATCATCAAAGAAAAAGATCTGTTTCGGGGTTTTGATCTTACCGAGTTTATTGCGGCAAAAATCAATCAGCTCATCAGCTGACACACTGGCGGACTCCCGGGTGACCACACAGGCCACGACCTCCTGGCCATAATGCTCATCATCCACGCCAACGGCACCAGCTTCGATCACCTTAGGGTGTGAATACAGCACATCATCTATTTCCCGCGGAGCGATGTTTTCCCCTCCTTTGATGATCAGCTCTTTGAGCCGGCCGGTAATGAAAATAAAGCCTTCTTCATCCTGCCGGGCCAGATCACCGGTGTGCAGCCAGCCGTCACTTTCCAGTGCTTCAGCGCTGGCATCAGGGTTCTTGTAGTAACAGCGCATCACACAGTCTCCCCGCACCATCAGTTCACCTTCTTCGCCGGCAGGCTGCTCTCCCCCCTGCTCATCGACCACCTTGATTTCAGTCCCGAAGGCAATGCCTGGCGAGCCGTATTTATTCACTTTAGGTGGCATAGGGTTAGACAAAATCTGTGCAGAGGTTTCCGTCAGCCCCATAGTTTCCACCAGAGGGATACCAAACTTTTCCTCAAACCCGGCATGCAATGCCGGCGGCAGTGCTGCCGATGCTGAGCGGCCAAAGCGGACACCTTTAAGGGCATCTTTCAGGGCATCACCGCTCAGCGGCCCTTCATGGTGCATCAGGTAGGAAACGATGGTCGGTACGACTGAAAACCAGCTCACCCCGTGATCCGTTACCCATCCCCAGAACGAAGACACGCTAAAACTGTGCGGCATAACCAGACTGCCACCACTGGCCAGCGGTGCCATAACCGTCACACACTGGGCATTGATATGGCACAGCGGCAATACACACAGCGCCCGGTCGGCAGCACTCAGTTCATGGGCAACGGCGGTGTTCATCCCCCCTGCCAGCAGATTCTTATGGGTCAGGATCACCCCTTTTGGCCGGCCGGTCGTCCCGGAGGTATACATCAGCAGGCCATCGTCACCGGCCCCCACTGTCAGGTTGGGTGTTTGTACAGGCAAGGTACCGGCAGGCCATTGCGGTCCTTTATCCACATCACACAGAATGATGGCGACAGGGCGGTCCAGCCGGGCTGCTGCACCCCTTACCTGATCGCTGAAAGCGTCAGAGGTAAATACAATGCAGCTATCCGAATGGTCCAGTACATACTCAATCTGATCAGGCCCTGCAGCAGGGTTCAGCGGCGATGACACACAGCCGGCATAGAGGCTGGCCAGGAACAACAGCAAGGTTGTTTTACCGTTGCCCATCATGAAGGAAACGGTATCCCCCTGTTTTACCTCAAGGGCCGCCAAGTAACCGGCATACCGGCGCACGTCCCCAAGCAGCTGCGCATAGGTTAACTGCTCCCCGGTTTCCGGGAAGCGGACAAAAACCTGCGCCGGCTGACTGGCTGCGAAGTGTTCAATAACCGCACGGATGCTCTGCGCCGGTGGCGTATATAGTGTGCTATTCATGACAGATACTTCCTTTTGTAGTCACCGAAAATGTCATCCACTGACACTTCTCTGGGAGGGATCGTCCGCACCACCCGGGTAATATTCATGTACTGCCGGTAGTGCACGTTCTGGTCGGTAATATTCCCGCCCCAGGAACCACACCCCATCGACAGGGAAAACGGCAGCGCATTATCAAAACTGCCCCCCGTGGCAAAACAGTGCGCCTGATTAACAATGACCCGGCACACCGGCATGGTTTCGCCAAGTTCCACCGGGCGGTCTGCATCCGTGGTATGAATCCCCAGTGAGTGCCCTTTGCCCATGTAATCCAGAATTTCACCGGCCTTTACTTTGGCTGCGGCATAATCGCTGGCCCGGTAAACGGTTAATACCAGTGACATCTTTTCACCGCTGAAGGGCGCATCCGCGCCGGCGTCGGTTTCGGTTACCATCAGGAAATCGCTGTCTTTCAGCCCTTCCCTGCTCAGCCCTGCCACCGCACAGACATCCGCGACAGGCTTCGCCAGCACATGACGGTTTAAGTGGCCGTCATGCCACATGGCTGCCTGCAGTTGCTGCTTCTCGTCACTGTTCAGCAACGCGCCGTTCACCTGTGCCAGTTCGGCCAGCATGGCGTCATACACGGCATCCACGATAATCACTGAATTCTCAGAAGAGCAACTGGTGGCATTATCAAAGGTTTTCGAGGCTTTAATCTTGGCAGCGGCATCGGCAAGATCTGCGGTTTCATCCACAATCACCGTGACGTTACCCGCCCCCACCCCAAAGGCAGGTGTACCGCTGGTATACGCCGCCCGGACATTGTTCTGTGAACCGGTGGCAACAATATGATCTACCTGACTGAGCATTTCCTGGCTGAGCACCTTGCTCACCGGGGTCGGTAACTGTTGCACCAGATCACGGGGCGCGCCCACCCGGTCCAGCTCCCGGTGCACCAGCTCAAGTAACCGGGTACAGGACGGCTGACCTTTCGGTGACGGCGCAAGGATGATGGCATTGCGGCACTTAAGGGCGTTGAGCATATTATTCATCGGCGTGGCGATCGGATTGGTCGAAGGCACAATCACCCCCACGACGCCCACCGGCCGGCCAATTTCCACCATGCCGTTTGCCGGGTCTTCACTGATGATCCCAACCGTTTTCGCCTGCTGTAAATCCCGCAACAGCCCTAAGGTCTTGCGGTGATTCTTGGTAATTTTATCTTTAACGTTACCCAGACCGGTCTCTTCCACTGCCAGCTCTGCCAGCCGGGCATTATTTTCAGGATTAATCAGCGCCCAGGCGGCAGCGGTAACCACTTCGTCTACCTGCGCCTGGTTATACTCGTCGAAGATCGCCTGCGCCGTCCGGGCTTTGGCAACCAGTTCTGCGACCGCTTGTTCCGGTGATAATGACATAACAAATCTCCACTGATCCGGATATTGATATAACTCTCATAACTCAGCTATATGTGTAGATCAGGCAGCATACAGCTGTACGCTGCCCTTCACTGATGCAGGATTACCCAGGCATCAGTGCTGATTCAGGCAGCCGTTACTTTTTCAGATCGGCTAACAGCTCTTTCAGATAGGCCTCACGCTCTTTCCACATGGTGATGACCTCTTCACGGGGAATGATCCGTACCGGAGAGCCGGCGGAATCCATTTTTTTGAGGGTTTTCTTGTCTTCAAACATCATCGGCACACGCTGTGCCAGATAATCCACCACCTCGTCAGGGGTACCTTTACGGGCCATGATGCCACGGAAGTTAACGCTGGAATCATCCACCTCAACCCCCTGTTCCATGAACGTTGGTACATCCGGCAGGAACTCCTTATTCCGCTCCAGATCAGCCACTGCCAGAATCTTCACACTGTCACGGTTACGGAACGCATCCGACAGGTTATTGAAGCCGGCCTTCACCTGGCCACCCATAACGCTCTTCATTGCCGGGGTGCCTCCTTTATGTGGCACGTAGGTCAGTTTCAGGCCGGATGCCTTGGCAAACTGCAGATATGCGATGTGATGACCGACATATAAACCGGCCCCGGAGAACGTCACCTTACCCGGATTTTCCTTCGCATAGTTCATCAGGTCTTCAAGGGTATTAAACGGGCTGTCTTTACCGACGATCAGTACCGCCGGGTCCGCCCCCCAGTTGGCAATTGGTTCCAGATTATCGATATTATATTTGGTCTTGAAAACGATCGACTGGGCAATGAAATGCGGTACGTTATACGCCGCCAGTTCATAGCCGTTCTTTTTCGCTTTAGAGGCAAAGAAATCCCAGCCAACTTTACCGCCGGCACCGGGTTTATTCAGGATAACCATGGGCTGCCCCAGATAATCTTCATTCCCCGCCAGCATCGTCACGATACGCGCCTGAAAATCCGTTGCCCCACCCGGTGAATAAGAAACCACCATACTCACCGGACGTTCCGGATAGGCATCCGCCTGTGCCAGCTGTGGCAGCAGCGCGCTGCCTGCAACGGCGAACGCAAGCGCAGAAGTTTGCAGGGTTTTAGTAATCTTTTTCAGCATGGATAACTCCTCGTCCCAGGGACTGTATTTATTGTTGTATCGAGCATTTTGGGTCATGCAATGCCCGGCTAAATCAGCCAGGCGGAAGGTGTCTGCAATTGCAGTAGCACCGAGAAAATCAAATAAATCACGCCGGTAAACAACACGCCTATCACCGTGTTCTTCAGTACTGAGCGGCTCCTTGGCCGCAGCGGTGTATAAATCACCGTAATCAGTACAAAAGCCAGAAAAGACGTGGTGTACATACCGACAATATCGGCAAAGTACAGGTACAGCAGAATGATGATAAACATCGGAATCAGCCGGACTACATCCGGCCAGCGGGCCGGATTACCCTGCCCGACAATGCCGAACATCCAGCGCCACAGAAAATCGGCAATATCCTTCAGCCAGCTCAGCAGTTCACCGTCGGTCACCAGCAGAACCAGTGCGAAGCCGAACAGAAAATAGGTCAGTAAATTCGGAAAGAAATACGCTTCCTCACCGTATTCAACGTTGCTTCCAAGGCTCAGTAACAGAACCGCCAGCGCCAGCCCGCCAAGTGCGGTTAAACGTTTCGCTAACATGATCAGGCCTCCTTCTCGACAACATAGCCGTCATCATCGGCCTGCTGTGCCGCTCGCAGCTGTCGCTTGGCCTTCATTTCACTGAAGACGCTGTACACAACCGACAGCACCACAATGGTGACCAGGGTGATATTCAGCGCACCGCCGAAGAAATACGGCACCATACCGTCGCCCACCTGTGCGATGATCTGCCCCTGCAGGAAGTTAGTCTCAGCAATCGGCCCGAGGATAATGCCCAGCACCACCGGCGAAGGGCTGAAGCCGATTTTGGAGGCAAAATACATGGTGATCCCCAGCCCCATCATGACGAATACATCTGAGAAGCTGTTTTGCACACTGAAGGTACCGAACACCGCCAGCACAGTGATTGCTGCCGCCATATAGTATTCAGGGATATCCATCACAAACCGGCTGTAACGGCTGATCATGATGCCGAAAATACACATCAGCAGCTGGCCGACCAGCAGGGAGTTAATGAAGGTCCAGACCACCGGGCCATGCTCAGAGAACAATGCCGGGCCAGGAAACAGGCCGTGGATCAGCAGACCGCCCAGCAACACTGCGGCTGTCGGTGACCCCGGAACACTCAGGGTCAGCAGCGGTACCAGCGAAGGACCAACCATTGCGTTATTCGCCGACTCAGCCGCGATCACACCGGCAGGCTCACCTTTACCGAATTTCGCTTTATCACGGCTCATTTTCTTGGTCTGGTCATAAGACACCAGACCGGCAATCTGCCCGCCGGCACCGGGGATTAACCCCACAACCACACCGATGACACTGCCCACCAGCAGGGCCTTCCAGCGCACCAGCGTATCGCGGACAGACATAGCGATACTCTGGGCTTCCATAGCAAACTTGGTAACACCGCCCGGCAGATCCTGGGGGGTCAGCATTGAAAGCACCTGCGGAATCGCGAACAGTCCGACTAAGGCAGCAATAATATTGATGCCACCACCCAGATGTTCACTGTAGTTAAAGCGCTCCACCCCCAGCACCGGATCGTAGCCAATGGTGGATATCCACAGCCCCACAAACCCGGCAAATAAGCCTTTGATCACCGACCCGGAGCCCAGTGAACCGATTACCGTCACCCCAAGAATAGCCACCCAGAACAGATGGGAAGGACCGAAGCCCAGCGCCCACTGGGACAGCGTCGGCGTGAAGAAAATCAGCACCAGCACACCCAGAACACCGCCTACGAAGGAGGCCAGAAAACAGTAATGCAGGGCTGCGGTTGCCTTACCCTGTTTCGCCAGAGGATTACCGTCCAGAGTGGTGGCGATATTCGCCGGTGCACCGGGAATACTCAGCAGGATGGCACTGACCGCGCCCCCGGCGACAGTCGCGGTATAAGCAGCGCCCAACAGAATCAGACCGGTGGCCGGTTCCATATGAAAGGTAAAGGGAATAAGCAGCGCTACCGCCATGGTAGGGCTGAGACCGGGAGTCGCCCCGAGGATAAGGCCCCCCACGGTGCCAAGCACCAGCACGAGGAAATTCCAGGGCGTGAATACGTCCGGAAGGTATTGCAAAAACTCTAGCATCATTATCACCCTTGCACCGCTTAGTCATAACAGAACTGGGGTCTGCTTCCACCACGGTGTCGTTGTTATTTTATCTCGGGCTAATCGGGCTTTTAACGCTGCTTGCCCAGCGTTAAAAAACCCAACAGACATTTGGTTTTTATCTTTTTTTACAGTCAGTTACAGCAATATTTATACACATTCTGTGGGCCACGCCCGGTTACTTAACTATCAGCATGCTGGTTGATGAAATATCAGCTATTTTTCTGGAAATACTGCCGATCAGTGCGCCTTCCACCTTACCCAACCCCCGGGTGCCTACCACTATCAGATCGGCCTCAAACTTCGTTGCCTGCTTGATAATCGTGCCGGCCGGATCACCCTTTGCCACTTTAGCGGTTACATGCTCAGCCCCCTGCTGACTGGCCACATCCAGCGCTTTGGTCATAATTTCTTTACCTACCTCTTCCAACGCGGAAGAGCGCAGCTTGGCCAGATCATCACTCTTTATGTAGCGTTCCAGTTCCGTGGGAATTTTCATTGGCCGGATGACATGCAATAACAGCAAATCAGCGCTGAAAGCGGTGGCAATTTCAGCCGCCGCGGTCACTGCCTGAAGTGACATTTCCGATCCGTCTACTGCGACGCATATTTTTTTATACATGCGAATGTCTCCGGTGATGGTCTGCCTGAGAGAACGTCTCTTCAGGGCTGAAATACACATCGGCAGACACTGACTACCGACACACTTCATATAACTCATATATATGACTTATATGATCGTAACGGGTCAGCTCTGTAAGTCAAGCTTAAAAATACCCTTCAGGAAAAATCAGAGCGGCTGAATAACGTCTTTCTTACTACCTAATAACAGCCGGAAGTGAACAGAACGGGAACATAAAAAGTCATATAAAACATATCACTTAACGCAGCCATACCCTATCGGAAAGCACCTTCAGAATGCGAACAAAAAGCGTGAGATGAAATATCTGCAAGTAAAATTATCCGGCGATACCTGCAGATTTAAGAAGGGAAAAGAGAAGAAAAAATCTAACGGATTTCAGCCTTATAACTGAATTTATCTGCCCGGCCAACTGTTTTACGGTACTCAATCATCTTATTGTTTCGGCTGTAAGTATGGCGCACCAGCACCACCACCGGAGATTTTTCAGGTATCCCCAGAATCTGTGCTGTCTGCTTATCGGCAATATCGGCAGTAAGGGTTTCCTCAGCCCGCACCACCGGCACTTTATACTTTTCCACCACCATGGCATACATCAGATCGGGAATATGCACATCCCCCTTTTCCAGCCCGGGCAGGACATCCGGACACCACCAGCAATGCTCCACCAGAATCGGTAATTCCTGAATATAACCCTGACGCTGGATGTAAAGTAATTCACTGTCCGCCGGATACCCCAGCTGCTGACAGATATGTTTCGGCGCAGAACGCAGCGCCCGCTCCCCTGCTTCCTTATGAATCCGTACCCCTTTCCCGGTACCGTCACCATAGGAAAAGAACCGGAACAGGCTGTTATTAAAATCAATGGTTGATACGTAGGTCCCCTTTCCCTGATGTCGGAACAGCCGTTTTTCATTCACCAGATTGTCGATTGCCTTCTTTACGGTTCCCTGGCTGACGTCCAGCTGAGCAGCTAACTGAGGCTCAGAAGGGATCAGATCACCCGGGACCAGACGGCCACCATCAATGTCATTGAGAATATGCTGTTCAACACGCTTGTACAGAGGGATGTGCTGGGCACTCATAGGGGCAAAAACCCTTGATAAATTAATAAGACAGATCAGCTGAAATATACGCGATTCCCCTTAATGCCGCAATTTACAGCCCGCTGCCAAGCCGTATTGATAACTTTTAACCCCGCATTTACCGCCGTGTTAATACGCTTGCGGCAACCTTCGGATACCGAGACAAATTCATGGATTTTCCACCCCCTGCGTTGCTGATCGTGCTGACACTGTTACTGGCCGGCTGTACCGGCTCAGCCGTCAGACAAGCACCGCTGACTGAAACAACCGGCCTGCAACCGGAACAATGGGCAACAACCGTCAGCGGTGAACAAACCCATACCGGCAATCAGCTACTGGCACTGGTGGATGACCCGCAACTGGATGTGCTGGTCGCTGACGCCCTGAAAACCAATCAGCAGTTACAGCAAACTGCACTGCGTATCAGGGAGCAACGGTTGCTCACCACCCAGACTGCTGCGGCAGAAAAGCCGGACCTGAACCTGAGCCTCAACAGCCAGCGCAACAAAACAACGGTGATTAACGAAAGCCACGCACTGGCACTGAACCTGAACTGGGAACTGGATGTATGGGGCCGGCTCGCCAACGCCTCCTCCGCAGCCGAAGCCGACACCCGGGCATTGCAGCTGGACTATCAGGCAGCCCGCAACTCCCTGACATCCAGAATCATTCAGCGCTGGATCGATATCAGCCTGCGTGCCCGGATCATCACTACCCTTGAGCAGCGGCTGGAAAGCCTGCAAAAAACGGAAGCAACCATCACCGAACGTTTCCAGCGCGGGCTGGGCAATCTGGCGGATCTGGAAGCTGCCCGGGCCAGCACGGCCCGTACCCGGGCAGACCTTGCCGCCCGGCAACAGAATCAGGCCGACGCCAAACGCTCCCTGAATGTGCTGCTGGGCCGGCAGCCACAGTCCCCTCTGCCACTGTTCGCAGAGTTGGCAGAAACACACCTGGCCGTGGCCATTCCTCTGCAGCAATTACCGGGGGAAGTACTGGCCGCCCGCCCGGACCTGTTAGCTGCCTATGAACGCATTGTCGCAGCCGACTACAACACAGACGTCGCCTATAAAGCCTTGTTACCCGGATTCAGTCTCACCGCCAGTATCAGCCAGTCCCGGAACAGACTGTCTGACCTGTTATCCGGCAGCAATGCCTGGAGCCTGCTGGGCAGTTTAACCGCTCCGCTGTTCAACGCCGGGCGACTTGAAGCCGGCAAAGACATTGCTGAATTACAGGCTGAGCGTGCTTATCTGGCTTATCAGCAAACCCTGCTGACAGCCGTTCAGGAAGTGGAAACCGCGTTATCTCAGGAATATACATTACAGCAGCGTCAGGAATATCTGGCACTGGCCAGCCGCCATTCTGACGCCAACTTTATCCACTATCAGAGCCGCTACCGGGACGGTCTGGCAGATATTCTCAACCTGCTGACAGCGGAACAGCAAGCCTTTGATGACCGCATCGCCTTACTGCAAATCCGGCAGGCCCGGCTTTCCAACCGTATCGTGCTGGGCCTGGCCCTTGGCATGGGAGTATGATCCGTGACAATTAAGTTATTACCGAAAAAACTCATCATCACCCTGCTGTCTGTCGCCGGGCTCGGAGGTGCATGCCTGTATACCGCAGCAGCCATCGACAATCAGCCTTCAGCGGAACAGTTTGAAGAGACTGTAACCGCCCCCAGAGTCACTGTTCTTGAACTGACACCCGGCAGCTTTACCGCCCGGATTAACGGCTTTGGTGAGGTCACCAGCACCGATGAACTGAGCCTGAGCAGTCAGATCAGCGGCCGGGTAGTCTGGCGTAATCCGGATTTCACTGATGGCCGGCAAATCCGGAAAGGTGAGATTCTGTTACGGCTGGATGATACCGACTATCAGACCGCACTGGCACAGGCACAGCAAAACCTTGCCGATGCTAACCTCGCCCTGCAGCAGGAAAAACACCAGAGCAGCCAGGCAAAGAAAGACTGGCAGCGCGCCGGCCTGACTACCCAACCCAGCGATCTGTTACTGCGTAAGCCTCAGCTGGCTGCCGCACGGGCCCGTTACCGGGCAGCCAGCGCAGCAGTAACCCAGGCCCGCAATAACCTTGCCCATACGGAACTGAAAGCACCTTTTAACGGGGTAGTATCTGCCCGCAATGTCAGTGTTGGCAGCTACCTGCAGCCGGGCAGTGAACTGGCAAAACTGCGCGCCAGCGACCGTGCCGAAGTACGCATCGGTCTGACCGCCAGCCAGTGGCAACAGCTGCCGGAAGACCCGGCCACCGCCAGTGTAAGGCTGTTCAGTAAAGACCAGCAGACCCGTTGGGAAGCACAGGTTCTCCAACTCGCTGATGCTGTCAGCCCGACAACCCGTTTACGTGAACTGATTATCAGCGTTGAACAGCCTCTGGAGAAAGATACCCCCTTGCTGACAGGTGACTTTGTCGCCATCAGCATCACCGGCAGGCAGCAGGCAAACCTCTTTGCCATACCCGCCGCAGCCCTGAGCGCTGCCGGCTATATCTGGTACGTAGAGGATAATTTACTGAAACACAGCGCCCGCAAAGCCATCTTCAGCAAAGATAATCAGCTGTTTATCCCCCGGGGAGACCTACCCGCGTCACTGCAACTGGTGCGTAAACCGCTGGCCAGCTACTTACCGAATATGCAGGTCAGCCCGGTCACTGAACAGCAGACGCTGGCCACAACGGAGATCAGCCAATGATCCATGATACCCGTCAAGGCTGGGTCGCCTGGTTTGCCCGTAACCCGGTGGCGGCTAATCTCCTGATGGCCCTGATACTGATCGCCGGCCTGATGAGTGCGATGAACCTGCGGGTAGAAGCCTTTCCGCCCCTTCCTCCTAATACGGTCACGGTATCGGTTGTCTATGAAAGCGGCTCCGCTGCCAACGCGGAGGAAGGGCTGGCGATCAAGCTGGAAGAAGCTCTGCAGGGCATTGAGGGAATTAAAAAACTCACCAGCGACTCTGACGGTTCCGGTACCACAGTCACGGTTGAACGTACCAGTGGCTACGATCTGGAGACTCTCTACCGGGACGTTAAAAACCGTATCGACAGCATCAATACCCTGCCACAGGCAGCGGAACGTCCGGTGGTCAGTAAAGCCACGTATCTGGAAGACGCTGTCAGCGTTCAGCTCTACGGCGATGCAGACCCGGCTACCTTGCAGGAAGTGGCCCGGCGACTGCGCAAACAACTGCTGAACGACCCGGCCATTGAGCGGGTGAATACCAACGGTAACCGTACGCCTGAGATTACCATTCAGGTGGATGAAAACCGCCTTCAGGCGCTGGGAGTCAGCATAGCCGACATTGCCGCCCGCATTCAGGGCGCCTCTCTGAATGAACGGGGCGGCGAACTGTTCAGCGCCGATGGCACCCTGGTTATCAAGGCCGATCAGCAGGCGTACTATCAGACCCAGTTTGAACAGATACTTATCCGTCAGACGACCGGAGGCCAGCGCATCACACTGGCCGATCTGGCAACCGTCGAAGACGGTTTTACCCAAACACCGGTACTGTCGCGCTACAACGGTCTGCCGGCGATCGGCCTGGATGTAAAGATGTACACCACCTCAGACATCATGCAGATCTCCCGGCAAGTCGAACAAGAAGTGGCCAGCTTTCGCAGCCAGTTACCTGTCGGCATCGAAGCCGTTATCTGGAATGACCAGAGTATTTATATCGCTGACCGTCTCAGCCTGCTGATGAAGAACAGCGTGATGGGGATTGGGCTGGTGATGCTGTTACTGGCCCTGTTTCTTAACGTACGGGTCGCCTTCTGGGTGGGTGTAGGCCTGCCGGTCATCTTCTGCGGCGCACTGTTACTCATGGACGCCCGTCTGTTCAACCTGACCCTGAACGAGTTAACCACCTTCGGGTTTATCATCGCGCTGGGCATCGTGGTTGATGATGCGGTTGTGGTCGGCGAAAGCATTTACGCCTCCCGGGAAAAACACGGGGCGACTGTCGATGCCACGATTGCCGGCGCACAGCGGGTCACCATTCCCACCGTATTCGGCGTGCTGACCACCATTGTCGCCTTTATGGCACTGACCCTGGTTGACGGCGAAATGGGCAAGATATTCAGTTTCTTTGCCTACGCGGCTGCCTTCTGTCTGGCCTTCTCCCTGCTGGAATCAAAACTGGTGCTGCCGGCGCATCTGGCACACCTGAAAATGCAGTCTGATCAGCGCAACCCTGTTAGCCGGGGCTGGGGAAAAATCCAGACGGTCATGAGCAACGGCCTGAATTACTTCACCCGCAAACTGTACCGCCCACTGATACATCAGGTACTGGCATACCGGTACGTGACGGTGATCATCGCGGTCAGCCTGTTTGTGCTGGTCATCGGCATGGTGCCTTCCGGCAAAATCAAAGCCGTCTTCTTTCCACATATCCCCAGTAACTTTATTACTGTCCAGCTGGAGCTGGAAGAAGACACCGGTTTCGGTCTGGTACAGAAACAGGCACTGATGATTGAACAGGCGGCCATGCAACTCAACCGCGATATCCAGCAGCAATACGCGCTGGATGAACCGCCCGTAAACCATCTGGCCATCTGGACCGATGCCAGCAGTGCCACCCTCATAGCCGGGCTCTCAGGACGGGCAGGCAGACCGCTGACCACACAGGACATTGCCAACAGCTGGCAATCCAGAATCGGCAACCTTGAAGCGGTTCGCAAGCTGAAGTTCATCACGGCCTGGGAAGGCGCCGATGACATCAGCATCGAAATCCGCTCAGAAGATAACCAGACACTGGAAACCGCCAGTCAGGCCATTGAAACTGCGCTGAAAAATTACGAAGGCATTTCCGCAATACAGAACACCCTCAGGGCCGGTCAGGGACAAATTGACCTCACGCTGACCCCCGCGGGGCAGGCAATGGGGCTGACAGCGCAGAATATCGCCAACCAGATCCAGCAAGCCTTTCAGGGGTTTGAAGTACAGCGTTTTCAGCGTGGCCGGGACGAAATGAAAGTCAAACTGCGCTACCCGGATAACGCCCGTCGTCACATCGATAATCTGGCGGATGCCAGAATCCGCACCGACAGCGGTCAGGTTTTACCGCTGGACAGCGTTGCCAGCATCAGCAGCCGTTATGTGGCCAGCAATATTTACCGGGTAAACCGCAGCCGGGTCGCGGTTATTTCTGCCGATGTCGACAAATTCGCCGCCACACCACAGCTGATTCTGGATGAATTAGACAGCGGCCTGTTCAGCCAGTTAAGCCGGGATTACCCCGGTCTGGAAATCAGGCTCGGCGGCGAAGCACAGGAAGAAGCGGAAACCCGCAGTTCACTGCAGGGGGCATTTCTCATTGCACTGGTTGCTATCTATGCATTACTGGCAATCCCGCTGAAGTCATACCTGCAACCCCTGATGATCATGACCGCCATTCCGTTTGGCATTGTCGGCGCACTGATCGGCCACTGGCTGCATGACATCCCCCTGAGTATCCTGTCGCTGTTCGGCATTCTGGCGCTGTCCGGCGTAGTGGTAAACGACAGCCTGTTACTGATCAGCCGCTTTAACGAACAGCGTGCCGCCGGTATGCCCGCTCATCTGGCCATGGTACAGGCAGGGTGCAGCCGGATGCGGGCCATATTCCTGACCTCCATAACCACTTATGCCGGGCTCGTACCGCTGATATTTGAAACCTCTGAGCAGGCTCAGTTCCTCATTCCCGCCGCAATCGCCATGGGCTATGGTATTCTGTTCGCAACCCTTATTACCCTGATTTTAATACCGGCACTGACAATGATCGGCGAAGACCTTAAACCGGCCGCCAAACGGCCTTCCCGGAGAAAGCCTGTCGCCGCCATCACCGCCAAACCTCAGGAACTGATTTCATGACGCTACCCAAGATTGAAATTTTGCTGGTCGAGGATGATATCGATCTGGCCAGCTCCACCGCCGACTTCCTGGCCCTGGAAGGCATCACCTGCGACCATGCCTACAATGGTCAGGCAGGCCTGAAACTGGCCACAGAAAACAGCTATCAGGTATTGGTTCTCGATCTGATGCTCCCCCGCATGGATGGCATCACCCTGTGTGAAAAACTGCGCCAGCAGGGCACCGACACGCCGGTTCTGATGCTCACCGCCCGGGACACACTGGAAGATAAAATTGCCGGCTTCAGAGCCGGTACCGACGACTATCTGGTGAAACCCTTCGCCATGGAAGAACTGGCCATGCGGATTCGGGCACTGGCGGTACGGCGCAGCGGGCAGGTGCGCAAACTGCAGGTCGGCGGCCTGACACTTAACCTGGACAGTCGCCATGCCAGCCGGGACGGTATCACCCTTAAGCTGACCCCCAGTTGCTGGACACTGCTGGAAACCCTGATGCGCGCCAGCCCGAACCCCGTCAGCCGAAAAGACCTTGAATACAGCCTCTGGCAGGACAGCCCACCAGACACCAACAGCCTGAAAGTCCATATGTATAACCTCCGGCAGCAGGTAGATAAACCCTTTGCACAAGCCATGATTCAGACCCTGTCACAACAGGGCTTTGTATTACGGGATAACAATGTTTAAACACGGTAAACGTACCATGCGCAGGCAATTCAGCCTGCTGGTCGTCAGTCTGACGCTGGTAACAGCGCTGATTTATACCTTTCTGGTGGATATCAGCCTGAGCAGGGGCTTTGATGAAATGGCCAAGTTGACGATGCAGTTTGAAATCGATGACTTCGAAAAACGCTACACTGAAGCCCACGATACGCCGCTGCCGCAAACCAGTATCCTGCATTTCTATCTCGACGACTGGCGTCAGGCACCGCCTTTTTATCATCAGGTTGTGCCGTTTACGGAGCTGGAGTATGGAGAATATGTTGAGGTGGAATGGTTTCCCAACGGAGAAGAAAGCTGGGACGGCGCCCGTTTCCTGACAATATATACACACCGTTTACCCGACCAGCGCAAGCTGTATGTTGTTGCCGATTTTGATGCCGATAAGCTCTCGCAGGAACAACGGCAAAAGTTCGACCGCTTATTCAGCCGTGGCTTCTTCGTCGGTACTGTTTATGTGTTCCTGATGATTCTGGTGGTCTGGCTGTACGGTCGGCGCCTGACCCGCCGCAGTGACGCACTGGCAAAATGGGCTGAAGAATTATCCTTTGAAAAACTCCAGCAGCCGGTGCCGGATTTTTATTTCCACGACCTTAACCAGATCGCGAACCAGCTTCAGACCGCGTTTGTCCGCATTGCGGATCTGCTGGAAAAAGAACACCGTTTTCTGCGTAATGCCAGCCATGAATTGCGTACTCCGATTGCGGTCATTAAAGCCAATATGGAATTACTGGCCCGCATGGAGTCTTCAGCACCGCTGCAACGCCCCCTTGATCGCATCAACCGTGCCAATGCCAGTATGCAAAAGCTAACCGAAACCCTGTTATGGATCTCACGGGATAACAATACGCCCCCAAAACAGGAAAATATCGTCCCGGCCCAACTGATCAGAGAGCTGCTGGAAGACCTTGGCTACCTGCTGGAAAACAAGCCCGTCGAACTCAATTTCCGGGAAAGCTTTGGGGGCCATAAACTCCTGCCGGTAACCCCGCTGAGGATTGTCCTCAATAACCTGTTACGTAATGCTTTCCAGCACACCCAGGAAGGCAGCATTAATATTGAAATTGACGAGCATTACCTGCGCATTGAAAATCACGATGAAGGGGCCACGCTTACCGACAGTGATAACAGCTTCGGCCTGGGCATTCATCTGGTAGAACAGATTTGCCAGAAGCTTCACTGGGAACTCCGGCTCGAATACGTCGGGGACGGCGTCATTGCCACCCTGAAATGGCCGGAACACATTTTTACTCACTGAATTCAGACATAAAAAAACGCTGCATATGCAGCGTTTCTTCTATTCCGGTACGTCAGGGGAAGACGTGTATCAGAACTGGTAACGGATACCCATCATCGCAGACACCGCAGAGTCTTCACTGACAATCGAGCTGTCAGTAATCTCATCACTGTAACTTTCATAGTTTACCGCACCGATAATGGTCCACTCCTGATTCAGCGCGTATTCTGCCGACACACCCACACCGTAAATCCAGGCACTGTCACCGTCGTAAGCAGCACGACCTGCGCGGGCCTGGCTGGCGGAAACACCGTAGTAATGATTCACTACCTTATCACTTACCCAACTGGCAGATACTGCCGGGAAAACGGTCAGATCGCCAAACTCAACCGGTATTCCCCATCCGAGGTTCACCTGGGTGCCCTTATGCTCATCTGCAACATCCTGAGCTACAGAGGCGCTCAGCAGCCCCACCTCCGTCATCATTTCCGCACCCAGCACCAGATTCGTACCGCTATCCACATCACCCAGATCACGCAGCTGTCTGCTGTCGGTGCGCTCACCGTCCAGATCATCCGCTGCAATCGCGGCATACAGACTCAGCGTTTCTGTTTCATAGAAGGTATAACCCGCCTCAAGACCGGAAATATAAAAATTGCCATACTCAATATCAAACAGCGGCAGTGCAGCACTGTCGTCATCAATCCCCTTGTAGATTGATTCGCTGTAACCTGCCCCAAGCCCCAGGCTGATATTCAGCTCCGGCTCGCCTTCTGCCGCAACAGCAGTGGTTGCCCAGATACCGGCGAACAGACTTACTGCCCCGACCCCGGCCATTTTAGCGTGTTGTTTCACCTTTAATTCTCCTGCACTTAGCCATGAAAGCCCACAGCATACCCCTCTGGGGGTTAAGTAAGAGTTAAGGTGGAAAACAACCCTCAAAATGCCAACATTCAGGCAAAATTCATCCCAGATACGGCTCAGGATATGCTAGTCTAGCCCCCACTGATATGCAGCGTACCCACAGAAACAGGGAGGTAATGTTTCAAACAGAGCGTATTCAAAGGCGTTACACCTTTGTGAGTGATTTTCTCTGACATTCCCCTGCACTTAACTGATCTGTCAGCCGCAGTACCTGCGCCAGAGGTAATTTGCCATGGTAAAAATCACTACACAGCTCATCAGCGTCTGGATGCTGACAACCCTCAGCCTGTTCGGCAATGCGACAACCGATATCCTGCAAAAACCCGGCACGGGCGTCAGCGTTACTCCGGTATTTTCGACCCTTCCTGAAGAACATTTTCGCGGTGAAATCGCCATTGCCGGCCTGCAGGAACTGGGCTATGCAGTATTGCCGGCCAAGCAAACCGGTTACGCCACCATGCTGCTGGCGCTGGCTTACGGGGATGCTGACTTCAGCATTCATATGTGGAATGTCCTGCACGACGGGTTTTATCAGAAAGCCGGCGGGGTTAAGTCGATCTTAAAAACCGGCAACGTTATCCCCGGCCTGAAACAGGGTTACCTGATTGACAAAAAAACCGCTGAAACACACGGCATTCAAAGTCTGAACGATCTGGCTGATCCGGCAATAGCCGCACTGTTCGACACAGATAAAGACGGTAAGGCGGATCTGACCGGTTGCAACCCGGACTGGGGCTGTAAGGACATCATTGACGAACATCTGAAAACCTATGGCCTGAATAGCACTGTAAGCCATAACCGCGGCGATTACTTCGCCCTTATGAAAGCCACCATTAAGCGTTACAAATCCGGTAAGCCGGTTTTGTATTACACCTGGCTGCCACAGTGGATATCCAGTGTACTCGTGCCCGGAAAAGATGTGATCTGGTTAACAGTAGAACCGCCGGAAACGCTGGAAGGCGTTGTGCTGCCAGCCAGCTTGCCCACAGAGGAAGCCGCTGACGATAACCCGCTGACAGAAACACAGACAGCAGCCCAGCGGGGATTTGCAGACGATCAGATTAAAGCGGTTATGAACCAGAACTTTGCTGCCGATAACCCTGCTGCCCGTACCTTCTTATCGCTGTTACAGATTCCGGCGGCAGATGAAAGCGCACAAAACCTTAAAATGATGCGTGGTGAAAAGTCCCCGGAAGACATCAAACGTCATGCCACTCGCTGGATTAAGAAAAACCGTAAAGTCTTCGACGGCTGGCTGGAAAAGGCAAGAGAGAGTGTGCCTGTGACAGCCGCACCCGAAGCACCGGCAGACAATGCCGCACCGGTTAACACTGCAGCAGACAGTGAAGAAAACACAGAGAAAGCCCCTGAGACTGACGTAAACACTGATGATCAGGCGAGCAGTGCTGCTGCCATGCCTGTCGCGGTCCACACTGCATCCGCAGCGGTGGCCATCCAGTAATCGCGGTCAGTGACGACTGTAGACATACACAACCTCAACGGTTGCGCCGTGATTACTGTATTCAACACTTTCACACAGCCCGGATACCAGCTCAATCCCCCGGCCACTTAACATACCAATGTTGAAAGCATTTTCATTGCTCAGCCACGCTTCGTAATCAAAGCCATCGCCGCTGTCTTCTATGCGGATAAATACCCTGCCACCGGCTGCCAGCCGGGCATGCTGAACATGCACCGAGACGGAGCCCCAACTGAGGGTTTCCAGACGTTTTTCACGCTCACTGAAATACCGGGCGAAACCTTCCGGCGAATCCTTCAGGCTGGATTCAAGCTTAAGTACACCGTGATCCAGCGCATTCACGTACAGCTCTGTCAGAATACTGAATACCGTATGCCAGTGTTCACCCTCACCTTCAGACTCCTGTAACCGGCTCAGTGCCTGGGCAACAGGATCAATTCTCGCCAGACTGCGCCCCTGCAGCTCCAGCCCCCAGTCCCAGACATCCAGATCATTGCTATCCTCACTGTCTGACACCAACTGCGATGTGGCGGTAAAACTGCGTTCTGACTGAACTGAATTACCGGGAATATCAATCAGGGAGATATCATCCCGTTGCGGAAAGTCCCGGACAAAATGCTGCAGGCTGGTCAGTATGCTGTCGACCAGAGAGTACTTATGGCGATACTGAGGATCGGTAATCGCCGCAAACATTCTTGCCTCACCGAACATGTCTCCCTCAGCGTTCTCGGCCTCAATGACACCATCACTGATCATTAAAATATGATCTTCCGGCTGGATATTACTGATCTCAAAACTCAGTTCATTCACCTGGGGTAAAATACCCAGCGGCGGGTGACTGGAGCTGACACGCTGCACCAGTTCTCCCTGGCTGAAGACCATGACATCCGGCAAACCACCGTTCCAGATCCGGGCCGTACCATCCACTTCCAGCGTCACCACCGCCACCGCCAGAAATAAGCCGGTCGGCAACAAACGGTAAAGCTTGGCATTAATCTGCGCGATGACTTCTTCTGCGGCATACCCCTTGGCCGTCATCGCCCGGAAAGTTTCCGCCAGCGGCAGCGCGCCCAGGGTGGATGTCAGGCCGTGGCCGGTAAAATCCCCCAGCAGAATATTCAGATCCCCGTTGGGCCGATAGGCGGTCAGCTGCACATCACCGCTGAAGGTGGTCGCCGGCTGTTTATGCATCCGGATAGTCTCCAGACCCACATTGGAGGATTCTATAGCGCCGCTGAACAGCTGCTCAGCCACTTCAACCTCACTCTGACGAATCTGGTTAAGCTCAGCAACCTGCTGATACAGCTCGGAAATACGGCGTAAGGCGACAATTTTGCCTTCCAGCAACTCAAACGGAAAAGGCCGCTGAATAAAATCATCCCCTCCGGCATCGATTGCATTGCGGATGATATCCTGACCCTCAGCACCGGAAACAAAGATAATCGGAATAAAATTATCCGCCGCCAGATGTTTAATCTGCCGTGCGGCTTCAATTCCCCCCATCCCCGGCATATTCACATCCATAAGAATCAGGGACGGCTTAAGCGCCAGATATTTTTCCACCGCCTCGAAACCGTCCGATGCGAATTCGGCAACCAGCCCCATGTTGACGACCATCTTCTCCAGCAACCGCTGATTCAGGGTCATGTCGTCTGCGATGAGTACGAGACTAAGATTTGTCTGCAGCTTTTCCGCAACTGTCATATTTATGCTTCTATCGTTACAAACTGATCGAATTTAGCAATGGAAAGAATTTTATGTACGGCAGGATTAGGCTTGGCCAGCACCACTTTTCCGGACAGGGTGTCAGCATGCTCCTTAAGCAACAGAATCATCCCCAGCGCAGAGCTGTCCATATAGGTTGCCTTAGAGAGATCCACCCGGAACATGGCGCCGGGCTGGTCCACAAAGCGGTACGCTTCACGAAAAGACTGATGTGCTGAATAATCAAACTGCTCAGCCACGCAGATATCAACGGTTTTCTTATCATCGGAGGTTTTTGCAGTTACAGACATCGAATACCTCAGGTATTAATGGTTCAGTTCCGGGGGATGAAACAATCGGCAGTCACCGTGCTGTCTGCTTCAGAACAGCTCGATATCACCTTCATCCATATCATTCTGTGCCACTGTACGGGCTTCATTCCGGGTCTGGGCAGTGACCCTCAGCTCCTCACAGCGATGCTGACAACGCAGGGTAGCGGCGGTATCCAGATTTCCCTCTGCGGTGGTCATATCATCCACCAGCTCAGCAATTTCGTTCAGTGAGTTTACATTATGCTCCATTGAGTTCAGTGCCTGAGAGGCAATGTCCTCAAACTGCAAAGACCGTACGGCGTTATCTACGGTGGAGTCGATTTGCATGCTCAGCTGGGAAATTTCAGTGACCTTAGAGTTCATGAATTCGCCGTTACTGGCCATGAATGCCAGCATTTCGGTCATCTTTTCCTTGGTGCCGATGGTATCACTCAGATCCGTCGCGGCCATTCCTGATACCGTACTGCGCAGGGTATCAATGGTTGCCCGGGCTGACGCCATTTCTTCACGGATCTTATTATTCAGATCACCGGAGTTAACAGACAAGGCCCTGACTTCATCAGCAACCACCGCAAAACCGCGGCCTGCTTCACCGGCACGGGCCGCCTCAATACTGGCGTTCAGCGCCAAAAGGTTCGTCTGGCTGGCCAGGCCTTCTACATTTTCGATCAGGCTGAAGATACCATCCAGCTTCTCTACCATATCATCAATGTAATGTACGGTTTCCAGGCTGTTCTTACTGACATTCACCATGACCTGTACAAACTGATCGAGTATTGAGCCCGTTTCATTAATGAACATCTGAATATTAAATTCTTCTGCTGCCCCGTGGCTTTCTTCTTCCTCTGTACGGGTAATAATCTGCGCCGTCAGCTCTGACTGCTGACTGGTCAAACCATGCAAACTGTGAAAGCTGTCTGACATCAGTACCACGGCTTCTTTAATCAGCGCGTCAACACGGGCGATCTCCTGATTAACAATCAGCGCTTCATGGGTCAGCGTCTGTGAAAGTTCTACCATGGCATGCTGGAGTTCACCGTCCACATGCTCCGGAGATACAGCTTCAACCTTTTGCTTAACCGCCTTTTCTGCCTTGGGTTCACACAACAGACCAATGCCGCCGGCAAACACAGCGGCAATTGCTATCCAGACAATTGCTTGCGGCACAGGCAACAACTGAGCCATCGCCAGTAACAGCGCACCGGCTATTACCAGTCCCGCCAGGGTTTTCTTTTGCCACATAACAGAGTACCTCACTTGCGCTAACGGTTAAGATGCTGCATTAACCGTCCAGCTATTCTTTGCAGTGCAACCACTTCCCTGGCTGCACCATATTTTACAGCGGCGCCCGGCATGCCCCACACCAGACTGGAAGCCTCATCCTGAGCAATGGTATGTGCGCCGGCATCCGCCAGACGCTTCATTGCTTTGGCCCCGTCTTCCCCCATGCCGGTTAACATCAGCGCCGTCACATTAGACGGAGGCACTTCCAACAGGGAATTAAACAACACTTCAACTGACGGTTTATGGCGGTTAACCGGCCCGCTGTCATCCAGCCGGCACACCATTTTTAAACCGTGTTTTTTAACCAGTAAATGCTGTGATCCCGGCGCAATGTAGACATGTCCGGTTTCAAGCACATCACCATCCCGTGCTTCTTTAACCGTCAGATCACACACCGTATTCAGACGGTTGGCAAAACGTTCACTGAAACTGGCGGGAATATGCTGAGTGATCACAATTGGCGGCATATTGACCGGTAACTTGGTCAGCAGATCACGCAGGGCTTCGGTCCCTCCGGTTGATGAACCAACGGCAATGACCCGCATCTGATCACCGGGCCGGTCTTTACTGATCAGCGCCGGCGCGGCAACCTGTTCTGCAGGCTCAGTCCGGCTGCGGCGAAAACGCAGCTTCTGGCTGGCGCCGGCTGCGGCTTTGACTTTATTAATCAGGTCGGTCTGGAAGTTTTCCAGATGACTGTCCAGGCTGGTTGCCAACGGCTTACCAATAAAGTCTACAGCTCCCAGTTCAAGTGCCTGCAGTGTCACATCAGCTCCGTCCTGGGTCAGTGTGGATAACATCACCACCGGCATGGGGTTGAGTTTCATCAGATTACGCAGAAAGGTAATGCCATCCATTTTGGGCATTTCCACATCCAGAGTCAGTACATCCGGGCGTAACTGTTTAATTTTGTCCCGGGCATCATAGGGATCGACAGCTTCACCGACGACTTCAATATCAGCATCAGCAGACAACATCTCATTGATGACACTGCGTACCACCGCCGAATCGTCAACAATCAGTACTCTGGTTTTCGTCATAAATAACTTTCCTTATTAAAACAGTTCCACGTCTGAATCATCCAGATGACAATCAACATCCTGACGGTATGAACGTTCCTCTTCTATCAGACGCTGGTCATCCCTGTGATCCATGCGGTTAACCAGCATCCGCCCTTCCTGGGGAAAAAAAGCCACTTTACGTGCCTGATCGCCACCGAAATCTGCCGCCAGTACCCGTAATTGTTCGGCGGTAACATAGTCTTTTATAAACTCGATGTTCTGCTGTCCGATACTGGTTATCCCCTGCATCATATCGCCGCCACCGGTCAGTTTTACCTGCAGGCTTTCCCGGCGGCTGCCCAGACGCAGTAACCCGTTAATCAGCTGTTCCATCGCAAACAAACCATAGCGCATGGAACGTCCACCATCATCCTTCATATTGCTGGTGGGTAACATAAAGTGGTTCATGCCACCGATTTTCAGCTCCGGATCATAGATACAGGCAGAAATACAGGAACCGAGGACGGTTGTCAGTACGACCTTTTCCTTACTGATACAGAACGCACCGGGCTGAACCTTAATCGCATAGCACTCCCACTTTGGCTCCCAGAATGCTCTCATGTGCTCAAAACCCCGCATGGGTTTAGGCGCTGGTGGCTTTGTTGCAAGCATCAGTTTACCTTCCTGTAAATAGTCTTCCCCATCAGTTCAAAATTGCTCTGATGACGCGCCAGGGCTTCCGAATGCCCAACAAATAAATGCCCACGGGGCTTCAACAGCCCGGCCATGCGCTGCAACAACCGGGCCTGGGTCTGCTGATCAAAATAGATCATTACATTGCGGCAGAAAATAAAATCGAACGGGCCTTTCATCGGCCATTCATCCATCAGGTTCAGGTGATTAAACGCCACCATTTTCTGCAGCTCAGGACGCACCTTTACCCGGCCATCGTTCTGGTTTTTTCCTTTCAGGAACCATTTGTGTACCGTCGCGTTTGGCAGCGATTTAACACGGCTCTGTTCATAGACGCCGGTTCTGGCGCTGGCCAGCACTTTGGAATCAATATCGGTTGCCAGAATTTTCACATCAAAACTGGCCGGATCAAGCCCCGCTTCCAGCAAGCTGATGGCCAGGCTGTAGGGCTCTTCCCCCAGCGAACATCCAGCAGACCAGATACGTAACCGGCGCTCAGGGCTTTTCTCAATTTCCGGAATTATCCGGGTCTTCACATAATCGAAATGATGCCGCTCCCGGAAAAAAGCGGTGAGATTGGTCGTCAGCGCATTAATGAACTGAGTAAACTCCGCAGGTGAGCCGTCAAGACACTGAAAGTATTCATCGAAACTGTCCAGCCCCAACTCCCGTAAACGGCGCACCAGCCGGTTATACACCATATCTTGCTTATGATCGGCCAGTGCGATACCGGCATAGTCATAAAGCTCTTGCTTGGCTTTTGTGAAGTGCTTATCTGTGAAAACGAACTCACGCTCTCGGGCGGTTGTTGTTGCCATCCTTTAACCTCAAAAACTGGGGTGCCTGGCTTTATTTGCGCGCCATTACAGCGCGCCTTCCTGTCTTACACCGGTATAATCAGAACTCTTCCCATTCATCATTACTGCCAGCGGCTACCGGCGCGGTTTTAACATTATTGCGACGGGTTGTTGCCGGGCTGGCCGCAACCGGGGTGTCTGATACCAGTGAACGTACCCGTGCCATACGCACATGACTGTTAGCGGTTTCATTCATACCGCTGACCCTGAATGCGCTCACCAGACGCTGCAGCTGTTCAGCCTGCTCTTCCATAGAAGAGGACGCCGCAGCAACTTCTTCCACCAGTGCCGCATTCTGCTGAGTCCCTTCATCCATCTGGGTAACCGCCACATTCACTTCTTCAATGCCGATGGCCTGTTCACGGCTGGCCGAGGCAATCTCACTGATAATCCCGGAAACGTTTTTAATGGCGCCCATGATTTCATCCAGTGCTTTACCGGATTCATCAACAAATACGCCCCCTTCCTCAACTTTCTCAACGCTGTCGCTGATCAGCTCTTTAATTTCTTTAGCAGCACTGGCACTGCGCTGGGCCAGGTTACGTACTTCGGAAGCTACCACTGCAAAACCGCGTCCCTGTTCGCCCGCTCTGGCGGCCTCAACGGCAGCGTTAAGCGCTAACAGGTTAGTCTGG
Source organism: Aliamphritea hakodatensis (assembly GCF_024347195.1). NCBI lineage: Bacteria > Pseudomonadati > Pseudomonadota > Gammaproteobacteria > Oceanospirillales > Oceanospirillaceae > Aliamphritea > Aliamphritea hakodatensis. The sequence continues at coordinate 726,768 of NZ_AP025281.1, read as the reverse complement.
AACGCAATCTCATCAATGACGCTGATAATTTCTGCAATTTTGCTGGAGCTGGCACTGATATCGCCCATAGATGTCACAACCCGGGCCGAAATTTCACCGCCTTTTTCAGCCAGTAACTGCGCATTTTCTGCCAGCTTACGGGCCTCATCCGCATTATCTGCGTTCTGCCTAACTGTACTGGTCATTTGTTCCATACTGGCCGCGGTTTCCTGCAGGCTCGCCGCCTGCGCTTCTGTACGCTGGCTCAGCGTGGTATTACCGCTGGATATCTCAGACGAGCCGGTATTAATACTGGCTCCGGCACTGCGAATTTCACCCACCATGTTCTCAAGGTTACGAATCGAACTGTTTAACGCATCATTCAGTTCTGCAAACTCGCCGTGATACTCACCGCTCATTTCCTGGGTCAAATCACCCTTCGCCAGCGCTTCCAGTACAGTTTTCACATCGCGTACCGGGACCACGACCGCATCCAGCATCTGATTCACGCCTTCGGCGATGTTCTTCATGAAGCCAGTGTAAATATCAACATCCAGGCGCTGATCCAGCTGCCCCATTGAAGCCTGACTGATCAGCTCTTCCACCTGCTTCTCAGCATTCAGCTGGTCTGTCACATCGGCCCATTCAACCACTGTGCCCAAACGGCTGTTCTGTTCATCAATCACCGGGTTGGCGATCAGGTTAAAGGTCCGTGCCCCTACCTCAATCTGACCATTATGGGTGGATTTCAGAGCGTCCAGCATACGGCGCTGATGTTCAGGATTCTTATGGAAGATATCAAAATTCGCACCGACCAGCGCATTGGCATCAAAATCAGGCAGTTGCTCACGAATATCCGCTTCAGCATTGCTCATCATCCGAATAACGGCATCGTTACAGTAGATGATTTCACCTTCATTGTTGGCCAGCATGACATTGGAAGAAACATTATCCAGAGCGACTTTAATCCGCTGTGCCCGCTTGGCCTGTTCCCGTGCATCATTCACTTCAAAACCCAGCTTCACTGCCAGCATTTTAACGCTGCGCTTGAGTTCACCCACTTCACCGGGTTCTTCGATCGGAATCGGTTCAAGATAGTTGCCTTCTGAAACATCCAGCATATGACGCTGCGCGTCCTGAGCAGGGGAAATTACTTCTTTATCCAGCACCCGTTTTGAACCGAAAGCCATGATCAGATATGCCAGCAGTGGCCCGGCCATCAGCCCTTCTGCCGGCAGGCCCAGTGCATAAATAGCGGCATTCACAATCACGGCGGCTGCCAGTCCTGAAAGGGTATAACGGTTAAGTTTGCCTTTCAGGTTTGTCGGTTTAATGTTATCCGGATTTGGCAGGCTGGCATCTTTACCGCGCAGGGTTGAATACAGTGCCTCAGCCGTAACGATTTCATCCTGAGTTGGCCGGGTCCGGACCGACATATACTCAACAATTTCACCGTTTTTAAAGACCGGTGTTACGTTAGCTTTTACCCAATAAAAATCACCGCTCTTGCAGCGATTTTTTACCAGCTTGCTCCACGGACGGCCCAGCTTAAGTGTGCTCCAAAGATCTTTGAAGGCCGCCTGTGGCATATCCGGATGACGCACCAGGTTATGATTTTTTCCAACCAGTTCATCCTCACTGAAACCACTGACCTCAACAAAGTCCGGGTTGGTATAAGTAATGATGCCTTTAAGATTGGTTTTAGTAACCAGTTCCTGACCGTCTCTGAGTTTGACTTCCCGGTCGGTCACCGGCTCATTAATCTTCATGCTCTCTCCTTTAAAAAACCTGTACTGCGCGTCTAACCGGCTACCGGCGCTGCTACCGCCAGTTCACCTGAATTCATTAGCTGATCGATATCCATCAGCACAATCATTTTGTCATCATGAGCCACCAGACCGGTGATAAACTCGGAATTGATGACCCCGCCTATCTGCGGGGAAACCTGAATCTGACCGGTTGCCAGCGTGTATGTCTCGGCGACTGCGTCGACAATGATGCCCATGATTCGCTCGCCTTTTTCACTCTGTACCTTGATCACGATAACCACAGTGGTCGGGCCATACACCAGAGCAGGCAAGCCAAACCGTAACCGCAAGTCGATGACCGGAATAATTGCACCGCGCAGATTCAGAACACCGCGCAGATAGTCCGGCATTTCCGGAATCGGGGTGACCGGTGCCCAGCCACGCAGTTCCTGAACCCGCAGAATATCAATGCCATACTCTTCATCTTCCAGCAGAAAGCTCAGATACTGCTGGCCATCTTCACTGTAGGTAAGGTCATCGCCCAGCTCATGGCTGTTCATGCAACATTCTCCCTGTCCGGCACGGCCTGAAGCCCGCCGTTACCCGTATTGGCAGAGTGCGCCATACCCGCACTCAGGCCCCGTTTTATGATCCCCGTGACATCCAGAATCAGTGCGACACTGCCATCTCCCAGAATGGTTGCACCGGCAAATCCTTCAATCGGTTTGAAATTAACTTCAAGGCTTTTGATAACAACCTGCTGCTGGCCATAGAGTTCATCCACCACCAGTCCCACTTTCTGACCGCCGTTCTCAACGATTGCAATCAGACTGCCGGCAAAGCCTTCTTCTTTGGCCTCAGGTGGTAACTTAAACAGCGCACGCATTGATATCAGCGGGATATATTCATCACGGAAATGCAGCAATTTATTTTCCCCGGCGATCGGACTCAGGGATTTTTTATCTGCCTGGAAAGTTTCGACGATTGATACCAGCGGTAAAATGTAGGTCTGGTCATGAATCCTTACCAGTTGGCCGTCAAGAATGGCCAGGGTAAGCGGCAGGCTGACACTGAACTTAGCTCCGTTGCCCGGATCAGAACGGACACTGACGTTGCCCCCCAGTGATTCAATATTCCGCCGTACCACGTCCATTCCGACCCCCCGGCCGGACAGGTCGCTGACTTCTTCTGCGGTGGAGAACCCCGGCTTAAATATCAGCTCATCGATTTCCTGATCGGTCATCGCCTGATCTTCAGTGATCAGCCCGTTCTCCAGTGCTTTCTGGCGAATTCTGGCGGTATTCAGCCCCCGGCCATCGTCGATGATATCAATAACAATAACGCCGCCCTGATGATAAGCATTCAGCTGAACGGTACCGGTTTCATTCTTTCCGGCCGCCAGCCGTTCTTCCGGTGTTTCCAACCCGTGATCAAGAGAGTTACGGATCAGGTGTACCAGCGGATCGCCGATTTTCTCCATCACAGTTTTATCTATTTCGGTCTGTTCACCGGAGATTACCAGGTCCACCTTCTTACCCAGCTTACCGCTGACGTCATGTACCAGCCGTGGGAAGCGGTTAAACACGAAGCTGATCGGCAACATTCTTACCCGCATCACATCTTCCTGCAGGTCACGGGTATTACGTTCCAGTTGCTCCAGACCGCTCTGCAACCGCTCGAAATCAGCACCGGTAGATTCCATCAGTTCCTGACCGATCTGTCCGAGCATCGCCTGAGTAATTACCAGTTCTCCAACCCGGTTTATCAGTGCGTCAATCTTGTCTGTATCCACCCGGATGGAACTGCTTTCGGTTGCTTTGGGCTTACGGGCAGCCGGCGTTTTGTCCGCAGCTGCCGGAGCCGGTGTTTTAGGCTCTGCCGGGGCAGGCGTAACCGGCTCACTGACAGGTGCCTGAGGGCTGTCCGGGGCTGTTTCAGTTGCAACGGCAGCAGGCTGAGCCTCTGTGGCCTGTACAGCCTCTTCAGCACCGCTCAGCGCAGATACATTAATTTCGCACTCATCTTCTACCCACTCGAAGACTTCCCGGACAGAGGCCTCGTCACAGTCGGATTCCAGGGTCAGTTGCCAGGAAAGGTAAATCAGCTCCGGGTTCAGGTCGGCCAGTGCAGGCAAGTTACTCAGATTCGCCTCAACTGTCAGTTCACCAAGATCAGTGAGGGTGTCCAGCATCAGCGAAGGCTCATTACCGGTCTGAACAATGTCTGCACCGGGAATAAATTCGACACGCCAGCCGGCCGCCGGCGTTATGCATAACGGGCTGATACTCAGATCACATTCGTCCTCAACCCATTCGAAAATTTCTTTAACATCGTCTTCGCTGCAGTCGGAGGTAAGTCCGATCTGCCAGTTAATGTGCAGCAATTCAGGGTCCAGCGCTGCCAGCGCAGGCAACCCTGAGCAGTCAGGCTGAACATTCAGTTCACCAAAGTCCTCCAGCGCTTCGAACATAAACGCGGGTTCATGGCCTTGCTGTAACAGGTCTTTGTGGGGCTGAAAATCGATCTGCCAACCGGCAGGCACACTGGCAACGGTCGCTACTTCTGCCGGTCTTTCGGCTACCGGTACCGCTTCTGCCGGCGCCTCCCCCAGTGCAACTTCAAGGCCTTTCTGTACGCTGGCAAGCATTTCCGGATCAGCGTCAGCGCCCCCCTGTACGGACTCAAGCAAAGCCTTGATACAGTCGACAGACTCAAGCAACAGATTGACCAGCGGGCCGGTGACAGCCTGTTTACCACTGCGCATTTCATCCAGCAGGGTTTCTACACGGTGCGTAAAGTCTGCAACTTCATTAAAACCAAAGGTTCCCGCGCCCCCCTTTATGGAATGGGCAGCACGGAAGATAGTATTGATCGTTTCTTCGTCTGCCGAGTCCATGTCCAGCAGGCTCGATTCCATGACTTCTAAACCTTCGTAACTCTCTTCGAGGAAGGTTGCAATAAACTGCGAAAGATCAATACTCATAGGCGATCACCGTACGACGCGTTTGATTGTGCTGATCAACTTCTCAGGATTAAAAGGTTTTACCAGCCAGCCTGTCGCACCGGCACTTTTCCCTTGCTGCTTCATATCAGCGGAGCTTTCAGTGGTGAGCATCAGTACCGGGGTGAACTTGAACGTCGGCAGCTTACGCAGCTCAGAACACAGAGTGATACCGTCCATGACCGGCATATTCACATCGGTAAGCACCAGATCAAAGCGGCCGCCTTTTGCCTTGGTCAGCGCTTCCTGACCATTACCGGCCTCAACAACCTGATAACCTTCCTGCTTCAGGGTAAAGGTCACCATATTTCGTAAAGAAGCCGAATCATCAACAACTAAGATGGTTGCCATTTAATATTCTCCGTAATCCGTTATTTTTTATGCTGACCCGAGTTGCAGCATGGATGCCAGTCCCAGTTGGCGGGCAACCTTATCCAGTTCAGCAGACCGGTTCTGCCACTCGTAATCAATATTGTGTGACTGCAACTCTTTGATGAATACAACGAGCAACTGAACCGCTGCCGTGTCGACCCGGGTCAGGTCAGCAGCGTTTATTGAAATTGAAGCAGAAGATTCCAGAAGGTCAGTGAATTTATCTTTCCATTCACCGATATTTACAATTGAGATCTCTTCCGGCAACTGTAACTCTTCCCTGGTTTCATTAGTCATATGCGTATCTCTCAATTTTCCGGGTACTACTTATCTCTCGGCTTTTCTCCTGCAAACTTAAACAGGAATATTTGTAGATATAAATGTGTTACACAAAGCTTCTTAAGTCAAAAAATCAATCACTTAGCTTACTCACTTTGGTGAGTATACAACCTTGATTTACAAGGATTTTCAGCATCGTGCAATAGCACTTTTTATTATCCGCAAAGCCTTTTTAAACGTTATCCTTTGTTATTACTGAAGATTTAAAATTTCAGCCTGACAAAATCCAGGCGAAAAAAAAGCTGCTATAAAAGCAGCTTTTTCCAGCGTATCTGGCACATTACGTGCGGCGGTCTGCCGCGGAGCCCATCCGTTTACGGCCTGCAAAATCAGGCGACACGTCGGTACTGCGAACATAGCCAACAACACAGCGCTCCGGATCTATCACATCCCCCAGAACCTGCTGCCATTTTTCCGCATTCAGTACCACATGGGAAGAATCGCTGAAGTACAGCCATTCATTCTCAACCATGCTTTTTACCTTACGCCGTACAGTTTCGTACGGAATACCGGTCGCAATACTGATCGAATGATTATTACAGGAGAAACCCGGTACCGACTGTTTCGCCTCTTCATCTTCACGCTGGCGCAGTGCCCACAGTGAGATTACATTAAAAATAATCGCGGCTTTGATGTCACCGTCAAAAACCCGGTAACAGCGAATCAGAAAATCGGTCGAAAAAGATACGAAGCCCAGTTTCTGTGCTAATTCTTCCGCATCAAAACAGGACCTAAGATTAGTCGGGTTCGCCCCAGCAGACGTAGACTGATCATGCCGATTTGAAACGGTCGTAGAAGTTGCATTTTTATCCATATTATTCCCCAGCCAGCAGCTAACAGCGTTCCGTTGCTATGTCAGATTCTTGTTAATTAAACAGATCTTACAATTATTGTATGACTTTTAACATATACCAACAAAGTATCCCCATTCAAGAAAATACCGCTCTTTCCCTAATGAAATTAGACCATTGCAATGATTTTGTCACATCTTACTGCTAAAACTGATATCCAGAATCAGCTATAGGATTAAAACAATGACGATGAACTCATTGCAACACCAGATACTTCAGTTAACCCGTAAGGGCTTAAGCTTAAATGAAATTCTGCAAATTACTGACGCACCCGCAGACATGGTCCGGCAGTTTCACCAGCAGTGTTTCCTTCAGCATAAACACCGTGACGCCAAAGAATCTTCACAGCATCAACAGGCAATGTATGCTATGAATCTTCGTGCCACACATAATTAATCGGCAGGTTTCCGGAAAAATTAAGCATTCCTTGACACAGATTCAATTCTTATCTGTTCTGGCTATTTACAGACGCCATCCCGAGTTTCTAAACTGATCCCAGCATAGAAGTTCACCACAGGGTTTCTGTGTTCACCTTTGCTCTAGCCAAACATTAGAGGCCTCAAGGAATTACAATGAAAAAATTATTACTGGCAGCAACTGCTGCTGCACTTCTGACACCCGTAGCCGCCTTTGCTGAACGTGACGGCACAACTGTATACAACACTTACTGTCTGGCATGCCACATGACCGGCGTAGCCGGTGCGCCAAAAGTAGGCGACCCTGAAGCCTGGAAAACCCGTATAGAAAAAGGCGTTGATGGCCTGCTGGCAACCGCGAAAAGTGGCCTGAATGTTATGCCACCCATGGGTAACTGCCAAAACTGTACTGACAGTGAGCTGACTGCAGCTATTCAGCACATGCTGGATAACTCCAAGTAAGCAATGCGTATGTATAAAAAACCCGGCCTGTGCCGGGTTTTTTTATATCAGAAGACTTCCTGTGGGGTCAGCGGTCCGAAAACTTCAGCATCCCCGGCTTTAATTTTTTCCAGCGCTTCAGGATCAGCCCCTTTCTGAACAATGATTTCAACCCGCCGGTTGGTGCTGCGGTTCAGTGAAGTGTCGTTAGGCGCCAGCGGTTTGGTATCTGAATAACCGACCACATTGAACCGTGACTGATCAATTCTCGGGTCCGCAAATAACTCATGGGCAACCGATAAAGCCCGTGCTGTGGATAATCCCCAGTTGGATTCATACTGACCACCGGATACCGGAATGTTATCCGTGTGCCCTTCAATAGCAACCTTACCGTGAACAGTCAGTAAAACATCCCGAATCTTGGCCATCACAGGAATATAAGCGAACTTCAGTTCTGCAGAGCCGGAGCTGAAAGATCCTTTATCCTTTACACGGATAATAATTTTCTTACCGTCAGTCTCAACTTCTACGCTTCCCTGGCCAATTTCTGACTGCAAGGCAGCGGCAAAGGAAACAGCATCCGTTTTAGCCTGCGCTTCGGCCTGCTCCTCAATCTGCTCTAACAGCTCCCGAAGCTCTTCCTGAGTCTCACTCTTCTCTTCTTCACTGACTTCAGACTCACCTTCCTGAGTGCGTATATCCAGCGTCTGGAGATCGTTGTCTGTGGTCATTTGACGGACTTCATTCAGCGGCGTAGGCTCCGGGCGGCCCGGACTGAATTCCTGAGCAATGATACTGGTACCCTTAGGTATATCAGCAACCTTTACCTGATTCTGAACACCAAAGGCTTCACGCATAGAGCCGGCCAACTGCTTAAACTTCAGCACGTCCATTTCTGAGAAAGACAACAGCAATACGAAGAAGCACATCAACAGAGACATAAGGTCGCCGAAGGTTGCTAGCCAGCCCGGTAACCCCGCGGGACAGGGGGGGCATTTTTCTTCTTCATCACTCATCCGCGTTACCCTTCAGCCACTGCCCGTTTTTTCTCAGGCAGGTAGTTGCGCAGCATTTGCTCAATAACCCGGGGATTCTGACCGGCCTGAATTGCCAGCAGGCCATCGATAATCAGCGACTGATTCAGCTCTTCTTCCGCTTTACGGCCATCGAGTTTATCTGCGATCGGCAGTGCAAACATGGTTGCCAGCATCGCACCGTAAAGTGTTGTCAGCAGGGCAACCGCCATCGCAGGGCCGATCGACTTAGGGTCACTCATGTTGGACAGCATCTGTACCAGACCAACCAGTGTACCGATCATGCCCATCGCAGGCCCGACATCACCCATCGCCTTAAAAATGTCACAGGCGCTTTCATGACGCTCAGTGGTCAGAGATTTTTCTTTATTCAGGAGGCCGCGGACAATGTCCGGGTCGTGACCGTCTACCAGTAACTGAATGCCACGTTGCATAAAGTCACTGCTGACTGTTTTATCTTCCAGCGAAAGCAGACCACCTTTACGGGCAGCATCCGCCAGATCAACGGCTTCTGCGATAATATCTTCAGGCTTCACGGACTTGAACATAAACGCCTTGCCCATCACCTTACCGATACTCAGGAACTGGCCCAGAGTAAACTTCATCAGCACAACAAAAAGACTGCCGCCCAGTACGATGAGCAGTGATGGCACGTTAACAAACGTCCCTACGTCGCCACCGGTTACCATCGCTGCGACTACGATACCAAATGCACCTAATAACCCAACGAGCGTTGCTAAATCCACTCTGTACTCCTCAGCGTCATAAACTCAAATCCACTTTGAAAAAGTTAATCCACTTAGTGTTATCGCCCCGACCAGACGAATACTTTAGCTTCATCCGCATAAAAATCTACATCAAGTGACAGGCAAGATTCAAACGATTGATTTAGGGCCCTTCTTTACTTGCCCTATATCGTACTATTTACAGTACAATATGCCAGTCTAAATAAACCCAACACGCACTAAGCTGCTAGATTATTTGAGAATTTCGCTAATGCCTGCATCTAAGAAGCCCCTCGATTTTGAAACAGCACTTGGCCAGCTTGAAAGCATGGTTGAAGAACTCGAAAAGGGCGACCTCAGCCTTGAGCAGTCACTGCATACCTTCGAAGAAGGCGTGCGGCTGACCCGAAGCTGTCAGACCATGCTAAGCGATGCCGAGCAGAAAGTTCAGCTACTGATTAAGCAAAATGGTGAGTTACAGGAAACACCGTTTGAACTGCCGGAGGAATAATCTGTGGATATGAAGCAGCAACTCAACCGGTACCGCAGCAGAGTTGACCAGGCCCTGGAGCAACACATGGCCAGCCAGACTGCTGCGCCCCTGTTACAGGAAGCAATGCGTTATTCACTGTTTAATGGCGGTAAACGGGTGCGGCCGCTGCTGGTATATATGGCCAACCAGCTGCTCGCGGGCAACCTTGATGCAGCCGATAATGCTGCCTGCGCAATCGAATGTGTCCACAGCTATTCACTGGTACATGATGATCTGCCAGCAATGGACGATGATGATCTCCGCCGCGGCAAACCGACCTGCCATATCCAGTTTGACGAGGCGACAGCCATTCTTGCCGGCGATGCCTTGCAAGCCCTCGCATTTGAACTGCTGAGCAAGCCTGCAGAGCTTTTCGGCCCTGCCACACAGCTACAGATGCTGGCCTCTCTGGCCCGGGGCAGCGGTGCGATGGGTATGGTTGCCGGCCAGTCAATTGATCTCAGCCATGTTGGCAAAATGATGACCCTGGACGAGCTGGAGAATATGCACCGCCATAAAACCGGTGCACTTATCTGCAGCAGCATTGAAATGGGTGCACTGAGCAGTGGCAATGCCACCACCGAAGACTTGCAGGCTCTGGACACCTTCGCCCGGCATATTGGTCTGGCCTTTCAGGTGAAGGATGACATTCTGGACATTGAAGGGGACACCCAGACCCTGGGCAAACCTCAGGGCTCAGATACCGAACAGGATAAACCCACCTATCCGGCGCTGCTTGGCATGGCGGGGGCAAAACAAAAACTGGCCCTACTAAACGAACAGGCCCATGCTAGTATCCAGTCATATGGTGATGCTGCCCAACCACTGCACTGGTTAGCGGATTACATCGTAGAACGCCAATACTAATCCGCTGCTGAAGATTGCCACGCTGATGTTTTTTGAAATTCCCACGACCCGCCCCGATACTCCTTTGCTGAACCGACTCGACCAGCCGGATCAATTGCGCCAGCTGCCTGCTGATCAGTTAGATGAGCTGGCCCGGGAACTGCGGCACTTTCTGCTCTACAGCGTCGGCCAGACCGGCGGCCACTTTGGTGCCGGGCTGGGCGTTGTTGAACTGACAATAGCCCTCCACTACTGCCTCAGCACCCCACAAGATCACCTGATCTGGGATGTGGGACACCAGAGTTATCCACATAAAATACTCACCGGCCGAAGAGAGGAGCTGCTGACCATCCGCAAAAAGGACGGTCTGGCCCCCTTCCCCCGGCAGAGCGAAAGCCCCTACGATGATTTCGGTACCGGGCACTCAAGCACCTCTATCAGTGCTGCGCTGGGCATGGCGCTTGCAGATAAGCTGCAAAATATCGACAGCCGCACCGTTGCCGTTATCGGCGACGGCGCAATGACCGCCGGCATGGCATTTGAAGCACTGAATCATGCCGCACATACCGGCAGCAACCTGCTGGTAATTCTCAACGATAATGACATGTCGATCTCCCATAACGAAGGCGGGCTGGCCACCTATCTGGCCAAAAACCTCAAAGATAATATGGGAGAAACAACCGCCGCACTGTTTGAAGCACTGGATTTTAACTATTCCGGTCCGGTGGATGGTCACGACATTCAGGCCCTGCTGCAGGCGCTGCAACAAAGCCTGAACCAGTCTGGCCCGCAGTTTTTGCACATTACCACGCTGAAAGGTAAAGGTTTCGCCCCGGCAGAAAAAGACCCGATCGGTTATCACGCCATCGCCAAAATCGACCCTATCGGTAAGCCAAAAGCCAAAAGCAAACCGACCTTTGCCCATATTTTTGGCCAGTGGGCGACAGATAAAGCAGCAGAAGACGCCAGACTGACCGCAATCACCCCCGCCATGCGTGAAGGTTCCGGCCTGGTGGAATTTTCCCGGCAGTTTCCGGAGCGATTTTTTGATGTTGCCATTGCCGAACAGCATGCGGTAACACTGGCTGCAGGTATGGCTTACCGCAACATGAAGCCGGTCGTCGCCATTTATTCGACCTTTCTGCAGCGGGCCTACGATCAGCTGATTCACGATGTCCTGATTCAGAACCTGGACGTCCTGTTCTGCATTGACCGGGCCGGGCTGGTCGGCGAAGACGGTGCAACCCACGCGGGCTGCTATGACATAAGTTTTCTGCGCTGCATTCCGGAAATGGTCATCATGACGCCGGCGGATGAACAGGAATTACTGAATTTACTGGAAACCGGTTACCAGCATCAGGGGCCGGCAGCGATTCGCTACCCCCGTGGCAGCGGTACCGCGATACAAACCGCTCCGGCTACCCCGGTTCCGCTAAGCCGCGCACGTGAGATCCGCCGGGGCAACAGTGGTGTTGCCGTCCTTAACTTCGGTCCCCTGCTCAGTCAGGCGGAAGCGCTGGGGGAGGAGACGGATATCACCATCATTGATATGCGTTTCGTCAAACCGCTGGATCAGCAGATGATTCTGACACTGCTGGCAGATCATCACACCTTAATCACGCTGGAAGACCATGCCGTAAAGGCTGGCGCCGGATCAGCTGTCAGCGAGTACTTACACAGCATCAACAGTCAGGTACACCTGATCAGCCTGGGGATTCCGGACCGCTGGATCGAACACGCCACCCGTCAGGAACAGCTGGCGGAATGCGGACTTGATAGCGAAGGCCTGCGCCGGGTAATTCGCCCACTGCTCTGGTCTGCGGGCTGATTATCAGTATTCTTCAGACACAAAAAAAGGCCGGCTCACTGTAACAGCAGAGCCGGCCTTTTTTAATCTGAGGGAAATTATTTTTCCTGAGGTTCTTCCTGAAAATGCTGCTCCGTCATCATATGTCCGAGCTTGCCCATTTTCGTCGCCAGATACTCTTCATTATGGCGGTTCTTGCCGACCTGCAGCGGTACCCGCTTATCAACATTCAGACCGCTGGCCTGCAATGCTTTAACTTTGCGCGGATTGTTAGTCATCAGTTTAACGCTGGTAATACCCAGATGCTCCAGCATAACCTGACACATGGTGTAATCCCGCTGATCTGCCTGAAAGCCCAGCTGCTCGTTGGCTTCAACAGTGTCCGCACCGCCATCCTGCAAATGATACGCTTTGATTTTATTCAACAGGCCAATGCCGCGGCCTTCCTGACGCAGGTACAGAATCACCCCGCTGCCTTCTTCTGCGATACGTTTCATCGCTTCCTGCAGCTGGAAGCCACAGTCACAGCGCAGTGAAAACAGGGCGTCACCGGTCAGACATTCAGAGTGAATACGGGCCAGTACTGGCGTATCAGATGCCAGCTCACCAAAAGTGAGTGCTACATGCTCTTTACCTGTTGCCCGGTCTTCAAAACCGACCATGGTAAATACACCCCAGGGGGTGGGCAGCTTGGATGAGGCAACATATTCAACAGACACGGGAAGTATTCCTTAATCAAAACAGGCGGGCATTCTATCAGCCCGACGAAACAAGCGCTAACTCTGAATACGACATAATCAGCAAGTCATCGACCTGCATCACATAACGCATCACGGATACACTCAATATGGGGGAAATTAGCCGGGTTTCAAGAGGAAATTATACTTCTGCCACATCCATATCCAACTGACGGGGCAAAATAACCTGAACCTGCAACCCACCCAATGACGCTGAGTGGCTCAGTTTACAGGTGCCCTGATACTGCCGGATGATCTCAGAAATAATGCTCATCCCCAGACCATGCCCGCTGGTTTCTTCATCCAGACGCTCACCACGGTTCATTAACCGTTCCAGATCTTCCGGCGCAACCCCGGGGCCATCATCGGCAACGATCAGCTCGAGGCTTTCATCGTCCATCCGCGCCACGATACTGATCTGGCTTTTGGTCCACTTAGACGCGTTATCCAGCAGGTTTCCCATCAGCTCAACAAGGTCATCGCGCTCTCCGGGAAAGTAAGTTGTTGCCGATACATCCAGCCTGAAATCAATAGCTTTTTCCCTATAGATCGCCTTCAGAGTCCGCACCAGCTTTTCCAGTTCTTCCTGAATATAAATGCGCTGCCCGGGTAACGCGGCACCGGCTATCCGGGCACGGGTCAGCTCCCGCTCCATCATCCCCCGCAAACGGGATGACTGCTCCTGCATATCTTTACCCTGGCTATAACCCGCTTCAATCAGTGCCTCTATCTGCCGGTCAATGACCGTCAGCGGCGTCTTGGAAGCATGAGCAAGGTTCCCCACCGCATTTCTGGAACGCTGCAGGCGCATTTCCATACTCTGGACCAGATAGTTAATTTCGGTTACCAGTGGCTCAATCTCTTTGGTTTCCACTGCAGGTAACTGCCGGATGTGTCCGGACTTAAGCTGGGCTATCTCATGCCTGACGGCTTTCAGAGAGGACAACCCCTGCCGGATAACCCATACCTGTACCGCCAGCAGAACCAGCAGCAACACACCGCCAACACCGGCAAATAGCCAGGTAAGCTGCGCCAGAGACGCTTCAATAAAGCTGACATCTTCCGCCAGAGCAACACGGATAGCCCGCCCCTGCTTCATGAATTTGTTTTCATAGACCAGCCAGGGCGCGCCGTTCATCTCCAGCAAACGGATCCGCTCTTCGCCGACGTCCTGGTGCTCACTGAGGGGGATTTTTGCATCCCACAGGGAGCGGGAAAAGAACCATTTATCGTCTACAGCCACCTGAAAATAGTGGCCGGACATAGGCTGTTCATACACAGAGGAGGTTTTATCCGGGTCCAGCCGCCAGCCACTGCCAATATCCATATCCACCGCGCGCAGCAGGGTATAGGCATCACTGGCCAGCCGGGCAGACACAAAGTCATACGCCATCTGGCGTAAAAACCAGCCCTGCCCCAGCCACAACACAACAAAAAGGATCAGAGTAACCAGCACGAAACCGAAGTTCAGCCGTGCCTGAATGGATCTCAAGTGGGCTCTCCGAAGACGTATCCCTGACCGCGCTTGGTCTTAATCAGCTCAGCGCCAATCTTTTTGCGCAGCATTTTGATATAGGCTTCGACCACGTTACTGTCGTTTTCAGTGCCGTCATCGTACATATGTTCAACCAGCTGCAGCTTAGACAAAACCCGGCCAGGGTTATGCATCATATACCGCAGCAAGCGGTATTCAGTGCCGGTCAGTGAGACTTCAGCACCGTCCTTAATGACTGACTGGCTGTTTTCATCCAGCGACAGACCGGACGACTCCAACTGAGAACTGATTTGCTGATTGGCACGGCGCAGCAGCGCAGTCATCCGCACCAGCAGCTCTTCAGTATGAAACGGTTTACACAGGTAGTCATCGGCACCGGCCTCGAAGCCGTCCACGCGCTCTTGCCAGGCGCTGCGGGCCGTCAGAATCAGAACCGGAATATTATTCTTCTTAGTGCGCCAGTGGCGTAATACATCCAGACCGGATTTATCAGGTAAACCCAGATCCAGTACCACCAGATCGTATATATCTTCTTCACCCAGGGCCTGGGCGTCGATACCGTTAACCGCCAGGTCAACGGCGTAGCCATGCTTAGCTAATGCTGTTTTTAATTCCGGGCCTAACGCCGGATCATCCTCAGCCAGCAAAATCCGCATTGCAATTCCTCTTGGTGAAAAATACTGAATGGAAAAAGCCGGCATCATTTACCGGCCTTCTGATCAGTTTAAATGTCTTTTTGCCCGTCACCTTCCAGCGTATGACTGATGGCACCTGTACGGGCATCAATATATAGCATTTCAATCATGCCATTGGTACCGGCAATCTCCATTTCATAGATATACACCGCCCCTTTTTTAAGCAGACTGGTTTCAATGATCCGTCCTTCCGACATATCCTTAACCAGCGCCATCAGTTCAGCCATTGACAGAATCTCACCGCTGGATACCAGCTCACGGCAATCTTCATAATCAAGCTTTTCAAATGACTCCATCGCTGCAGCGGAAAATCCCTGCAACATCAGCATAGAAAATAATAATATTTTTATAAATTTCATTCCGGCCCCTCATCGTACGGTATCAGCCAACCGTCAACGGCACTCTCAAATTGCTAAAACGTATAATACCTGGCTCCGGCCAACAGCTGTTGAACTGTCAGGCGGGGTAAGGAGTCTCCGGTATATGCATCAACAAAATCGGTACGTACTTTGCCAGACTGATCTCTGCGCTGCAGCTGGTACATATAGCCGCGGGCATGTGGAATCAGACTCATATCAAGCATATCGCCGGGCGCAGCCTGAATACGTTCTCTCAGCTCAGTCACCGACAGGATACTACCCTGCACCAGCACCGGCTGCACATCAGAAAAACTAAGACGCTTTGTATCAGCCTGAACACTCAGTGTCAGGCCCAGCAGCAATACTGCCGCCATTCCAGATTGCATGAATCGCATATTCAGCCCACCTCTTTCAAAGACAGTTAGTAAGCTGGGCAAAGCATGCAAAAACCATCCTGCAACACTCTGCCTCACGGAGAATATGTCGAACGTTGAAAATATCTGCAGACAGGCTGCGGGAGGAACACAGGGGATAGTTCCGGATCATTTCACACGGAGTTCGGCAGACTCTGAGCTAATCTTAAAATGCTTATCTGAAATTAAACTGAAAGTTCCGCTATAAAGATGCTCACTGAACGGTCATCAGCCAGCCGTAATATCCGACCTGCAAACAGGCCCACGCCATGATACCGGCCAGTACATCATCCAGCATGATTCCCAACCCGCCACTGACACGTTTATCCGCCCAGCCAATCGGCCACGGTTTCACAATGTCGAAAAAACGAAACAGGACAAACCCAATCACGATCCACAGCCAGCCAGCCGGGGCCATAAACATGGTAATCCAGTAGCCGACAAACTCATCCCAGACAATACCGCCATGATCATGCACCCCCATGTCTTCGGAGGTTTTACCGCACAAATAAATGCCGACAGCAAAGGTAACCAGCAACATCAGCGCATAGACCGTAGCGGATAAGGGTTCCAGTAATAAGTACAGAGGCACCGCGGCCAGTGTACCGAATGTGCCGGGCGCCTTAGGGGCTGCACCGCTGCCAAAACCAAAGGCCAGAAAGTGCACAGGATTACGCCAGACGGAGGCCGGAGTTGTGTTTTTCATGACTCTGCATGCTCAGAAAAATGATTAAAACCCCGCGCGGTTACCGGCCGTTCACCGGCAGCGTCCCGGACAAACAACCCCAGCTCAGCGCGAATCTCACCAACCTTCCAGACCGGCACATCATGATGCACAAGGCTATCCAGCACGGCTTCTTCATGATCCGGGGGAAGGGTAAAGCAGACTTCAAAATCTTCCCCGCCGGAACATGCCCACTCGACGGCCTTGTCTTCACCTGCAAAACGCCGCAGGGCCGGGGACAGAGGTAACTCTTCCAGTTCAATGCAGGCGCCCACGTGGCTGGCGCTGAGCACATGCTGCAGATCCGCCAGCAGACCGTCTGAAATATCAATGGCAGCAGATGCCTGACCGGTCAGCAGCTGTGCGGTACTCAGACGGGGCTCAGGGGCAAAAAAACGCCGCTGCAAATAGGCAACGTCTTCACTGTGTGGAATATTTTGCAACAGGGTTTCAAGCCCGGCACGGGAATCTCCCAAGGTGCCGGTTACATACACCGCATCACCGGGACAAGCACCGTCACGCCGCAGCGCCCTGCCATATTCCACCCAGCCGTGTACCTGTACCGTCAGCGTAAGGGGTCCTTTGGTGGTGTCACCGCCAACCAGCCGTACACCATGGCGTTCTGCCATCTTTGCCAGAGGTTCGGCGAAGGCAGCCAGCCATTCAGGGTCGGATTCAGGCAGCGTCAGAGCCAGCGTAAAGAAGCCCGGACGGGCGCCCATCGCTGCCAGATCACTCAGGGTGGCACCTAACAGGCGGGTAGCAATTTGTTGTGCAGGGGTATCCGGCAGAAAGTGGGTACCTTCCACCAGCGTATCAATTGAAAAAACCAGTTGCTGCCCCGGAGGCGGAGAGACAATGGCACAGTCATCGCCAACCCCCAGCTCAACGCAGCCGGAGCTGTCCTGGCCGAGATCGGAAAAATACTGACGTATCAGTTCAAACTCGTCCAAGAAACACTCCTGATCAGGACTTTTTAGCGTCACGCTTGGCGTTGATCTCGGTCATACGCACCCGCGCGGCCAGCTTGTCCAGAATACCGTTTACATAACGGTGGCTTTCGGTGGCACCAAAGGTTTTAGCCAGCTCAACACTTTCGTTGATAACAACCTTATAAGGCACAACAATCCGGTGTGACAGCTCAAAGCTACCGATACGCAGAACAGCCAGTTCAATCGGATCCAGATCCGTCACGGCACGGTCCAGAAACGGTTCGAAAGAAGCATCCAGATCACCGGCATGCGCAGGCACGCCGTGCAGCAACTCACTGAATAACGGGATGTCCGCACCGGACATATCGTTATCAATGCGGAATTGCAGCTCGATGTCGGTAACCGAGTTACCGGACATGTGCCACTGGTACAACGCCTGTAACGCGAAGCTCCGCGCGGCGCGACGCTTTTCGGTCAGCGACGGCTTCTTAGTCTTCTTTGGCGTAGGATTATCGCTCATCTCACTTACCCTTCAAGCTGGCGCAGCAAGCTAACCATTTCCAGTGCAGACAGCGCAGCTTCTGCACCTTTGTTACCGGCTTTGGTACCGGAACGTTCAATTGCCTGTTCAATGGAGTTTACTGTCAGGATGCCGTTCGCAACCGGAACACTGTAGTCCAGAGACACCTGTGCAACGCCCTTTGAGCTCTCACCGGACACATATTCAAAGTGCGGCGTACCACCGCGGATAACCGCACCCAGTGCGATGATTGCATCATCTTTCTTCTGTGCAGCCACTTTCTGTACCGCCAGAGGAATTTCAAAGGCACCCGGCACGCGGATAACACGAATGTTGCTTTCTTCAACACCGTGACGCTTCAGCGTATCAATTGCACCTTCCAGCAGGCTTTCAACAACAAAGCTGTTAAAACGGCCAACCACGATGCTGTAGTTACCGCCACCGGTCAGGAAATCACCTTCCACATACTGTACTGACATTTTCTCTTAATCCTATCGTCAATTATTCATCAGCGCTTATGGCTGCCCGGCAGCCATAACCGCATTATTCTTCACAGGTAATGTATTCAACAATTTCCAGATCAAAACCGGAAATTGCATTAAATTTCATTGGCGAGCTCAGCAGGCGCATTTTGCCCACACCCAGATCCCGCAGGATCTGCGAGCCGGTTCCCACCGTCAGATACGAACCGGACGCACTGACGTTCGCCGGACGGATCTTTTTATCTTTATTCAGCATCTGATTCAGGGCGTCACCCAGATCAATCCGCTCAGCTGTATCCAGTAACAGCACAACGCCCTTACCTTCTTCAGCCACTTTTTCCAGTGCGCGGCGCATGGTCCACTTCAGCTCTTCACCCTGGCTGGCACCGACCACATCACGCAACACCTCAGTGCGGCTGTGTACCCGGACAGGCGTAGGCTCATCCGCTGAAATGTCACCCAGCGTCAGCGCCAGATGAGTACAGTTCTGAATTTCATCCTGGAATGTAAAGCAAGTAAAATCGCCAAATTCGGTTGGCAGAACGCTCTCACTTTCCCGGACAACGGTATGTTCGTTGGTTGCCCGGTAATGGATCAGGTCTGCAATGGTACCGATCTTCAGATCATGCTTTTCAGCGAATACTTCAAGATCCGGACGGCGGGCCATGGTGCCGTCATCATTCATGATTTCAACAATTGCCGCTGCCGGCGTACAGCCAGCCAGACGCGCCAGATCACAACCGGCTTCAGTATGACCTGCACGGCTCAGAACGCCACCAGGCTGAGCCATCAGCGGGAAAATGTGTCCCGGTTGTACAATGTCTTCCGCCTTCACATTATGACGCACTGCAGTCCGTACTGTGTGTGCGCGGTCGGCAGCTGAAATACCCGTTGTCACACCTTCCGCGGCTTCAATAGACAGGGTAAAGTTGGTCGAGAACTGTGCACCGTTGCTCTGTACCATCAACGGCAGTTTCAGCTGTTCACAGTGCTTACGGGTCAGCGTCAGACAGATCAGACCACGGGCATGGGTCGCCATGAAGTTAATGTCTTCAGGACGTACCATTTCCGCGGCAATCACCAGATCGCCTTCATTCTCACGGTCTTCGTCATCCATCAGGATAACCATTTTACCCTGGCGAATATCTTCAATCAGTTCTTCAGGTGTGTTCAGATTCATCGATCCAAAACCTCAGTTCAAATATTGATGCCACCCTGCCGGTTAACAGCAGCATAGCGAAATGTATTACCGGTTCAGATAACCGGCCGCTGCCAGAGTGCTCATGCTGACACCTGACGTTTCAGTTTGTTCGGCGGTGCGGTTCAGCAGACGCTCCATATACCGGGCAATAATATCCACTTCCAGATGCACCAGACGCCCGGCCTGATACCCCGCCAGAATTGTTTCCTGTGCCGTATGCGGCACAATGTTCAGCTGAAAACTGTTGCCTTCCACCGCGGTGACAGTCAGGCTGGTTCCGTCAACTGTAATCGACCCTTTCGCCGCGATATAACGGCTGATATCGGCAGGGGCTTCAATCTCAAAACGGATCGAACGGGCATCTTCCTGACGGCTCTTTACCTTACCAAGGCCATCCACATGCCCCGTCACGATATGACCGCCCAGCCGGCCGCTTGGCTGCATAGCCTTTTCAAGGTTTACCTGCTCGCCGGGTTTTAAGTCAGGAAAACGGGTATGTGCCAGGGTTTCCCGGGACACATCCGCCCAGAAACCGTCACCGGGTAACTCTACGGCCGTCAGACAGACGCCGTTCACGGCAATACTGTCCCCCAGCGCCACATCACTGAGATCCAGCGAGCCGGTGCGGATATACAGCCGCAGATCACCCTGCACCTGCTCCGTGGCGGCAATACTTCCCAGCGCTTCGATGATTCCCGTAAACATATGTCTTATTAAATTCCTTTGTGCTGCCCATTAGCAGCCTGTTATCTCGGTTCAGCCAGCAGTATCAGAATGATTAACCGGCACCAATGTTAACCGGATATCATCTCCCAGAACCCTGCTGTCGGTCAGTGTTAAGCGTCGCTGCTGCTGCATTTTCTGCAACGGTAACTCAACCAGACTGCGGGCTTCACTGCCCAGCAATGTCATCGCCTGGTACAACACCACTTCATCCACCAGCCCCTGCCGGACAAAACTGCCTGCCAGTGTTGCGCCGGTTTCAACCAGTACTTCATTACACTGACGTTTCGCCAGTTCTTCTAAAACGGCCAGCAGGTCAAGACCTGCTTCTGTGCCGGCTAATTGTAACCACTCCAGCTCAGTGGATGTGTCCTGAGACGACGCCAGCTGGCTGAAAAACGCCGGACATTCTGCCTGGCTGATAAGCAGCGTTTTTCCCGGCTGACGTAAAACCTTCGCGTTTGCAGGTATACGCCCCTGACTGTCCAGCACCACCCGTAAAGGCTGACGCCGGCAAATCAGCTCAGCATCCGGTAATCCCAGCTGTTCAGCCCGCACGGTCAGAGACGAATCGTCCAGCAGAATTGAACCTATCCCGGTAATGATCGCTGAGCTACGGGCACGCAGTCGCTGAACATCCTGCCTCGCCTGAGGGCCAGTTATCCACTGGCTTTCACCACTGGCCATTGCGGTACGGCCATCAAGGCTGGCTGCCAGCTTAAGCCGCACAAACGGACGCTGCACACGCATCCGGCTGTTGAACCCGGGATTCAGACTCTCTGCTGCAGCATTCAGTAAACCACTGCGCACCCGGATTCCGGCATCTTCCAGACGTTTAATCCCCCGCCCTGACACCTGCGGGTTAGGATCAACCATACCGATTACCACGTCCGTCACGCCGGCTTTCACCAAAGCTTCAGCACAGGGAGGTGTCTTGCCAAAATGGCTGCACGGTTCAAGCGTGACATAGGCGGTTGCACCTGCCGCTGTTTCGCCGGCATCAGTCATCGCCTGCAATGCATTCACTTCCGCATGGCCTTCACCGGCGATCCGGTGGAAGCCTTCGCCGATCACCACACCGTCGCGGACCAGCACACATCCCACCCGCGGATTGGGCTCCGTGGTGTACAGGCCACACGCTGCCAGTTCAACTGCCCGCGCCATATAACGGTGATCATCCGCAGACCAGCTTTGAGTCTTAATCGACATCCGCGCTGTCCTTCGCTTCAGACAAACGCTCAATCTCTTTCTTAAACTCGTTTATGTCCTGGAAACTGCGATACACAGAAGCAAAACGTACATAAGCCACTTCATCCAGCTTACGTAACTCGCGCATGACTTCTTCACCAAACATACGTGATACCAGCTCCCGCTCTCCGGTCGCCCGTAAACGGTGTTTAATTCGGCTGATGCAGGATTCAATATCTTCAACGCTGACCGGCCGCTTTTCCAGCGCCCGCTGGATACCGCCGCGCAGCTTATCTTCATCAAACGGCTGGCGTGAACCGTCGGCCTTAATGACCTTAGGCATTAACAGTTCAGCCGTTTCGTAGGTGGTGTAACGCTCGTGACAGCTCATACATTCCCGGCGACGACGCACCTGCTGGCCTTCAGCCACCAGACGGGAGTCGACCACCTTGGTTTCATGGTCACCACAGAACGGACAATGCATAGAACCAACCTCAAAGAGCGTCAGGGCCGTCTTTTGAACGGCCATTGCGGTGGCCATTTCAGCCGCCGCAGTCAGATAGAACATCAGCGCCGGCGGATAAGCCTTACGCAGATACAAAAAAGGCAGACATTATACGCGAAGTTTAGCCGTAATAGCAGGCGCTGCAGCAGAGAAATTCGGTCATTTTGATAATTTATCAGTTTCCCTCTGCTCGCATCGGCAAAGCCTGGCTCTGTGCCTAGCTTTACCGTCAGCCTGAAGCTAAAATATGCAGCAAATTTCAGGCTGCCGACTTCCCTACTGACCGGCAGAATCCCTTACATCCAGCATACAGGTTCTGTAATGGCCCAGTTCGTATACACCATGAACCGGGTGGGCAAAGTTGTCCCACCCAAACGTGAAATTCTTAAAGATATCTCCCTGTCTTTCTTCCCGGGAGCCAAAATCGGCGTACTGGGCCTGAACGGTTCAGGTAAATCCTCCCTGTTACGGATCATGGCAGGTATCGATAAAGACTACCTGGGCGAAGCACGCCCGATGCCAGACCTGAACGTTGGCTACCTGCCACAGGAACCTGAGCTGGACAACACCAAGAGCGTACGGGAAATTGTTGAAGAAGCGGTTTCCGATGTTAAAGATGCTCTGTCCGGCCTGGATGAAGTGTATGCAGCCTATGCAGAACCTGATGCGGACTTTGATGAGCTGGCGAAACGCCAGGCCGAATTCGAAAACCTGATTGCCGCCAAAGACGGCCATAATCTGGAACGCACCCTTGAAGTGGCTGCTGAAGCACTGCGTCTGCCCCCCTGGGATGCCCGCGTAGAGCACCTGTCCGGTGGTGAGCGGCGCCGTGTTGCCCTGTGCCGCCTGTTACTGGACAAGCCGGACATGCTGCTGCTGGACGAGCCGACCAACCACCTGGATGCAGAATCCATTGCCTGGATCGAACGCTTCCTGCAGGAATACCCGGGTACCGTGGTAGCAATCACCCACGACCGTTACTTCCTGGACAACGCTGCCGGCTGGATTCTGGAACTGGACCGCGGCCATGGCATCCCGTACGAAGGTAATTACTCTTCATGGCTGGAACAGAAAGACAACCGCCTGCAGATGGAAGCCAAGCAGGAAGCTGCGCACCAGAAAGCGATCAACTCCGAGCTGGAGTGGGTACGCCAGGGTCAGAAAGGCCGTCAGGCTAAATCCAAAGCCCGTCTGCGTCAGTTTGAAGAAATGAGCTCCCGCGAATTCCAGACCCGTAACGAAACTCAGGAAATCTACATTCCGCCAGGGCCACGCCTCGGTGAGAAAGTTATCGACCTGAACAATGTCAGCAAAGCCTTTGGTGACAAAGTACTGATTGAAAACCTGAGCCTCAGCGTTCCTCAGGGTGCCATCGTCGGCATTATCGGCGGTAACGGTGCAGGTAAATCCACCCTGTTCAAACTGATTACCGGCGCAGAACAGCCTGATTCCGGCAGCATTGAGATCGGTGAGACGGTGCAGCTGGCATACGTGAACCAGGACCGTGATCTGGATGGCAGTAAAACTGTCTGGGAAGAAATCTCTGACGGGCAGGACAACATTACTGTCGGTAACTACAGCACTTCATCCCGTGCTTACTGTGGCCGTTTCAACTTCAAAGGCTCTGATCAGCAAAAATTCGTCAAAGACCTGTCCGGCGGCGAGCGTAACCGCCTGCACATGGCCAAGCTGCTGAAAGAAGGCGGCAACGTTCTGCTGCTTGACGAACCGACCAACGATCTGGATGTTGAAACCCTGCGGGCACTGGAAGAAGCACTGCTGGCCTTCCCGGGCTGTGCCGTTGTTATTTCCCACGACCGCTGGTTCCTGGACCGTGTATGTACGCACATGCTGGCTTACGAAGGCAACTCTGAAGCTGTATTCTTTGAAGGCAACTACACCGAATACGCTGAAGATTACAAACGCCGCCACGGTAAAGACCACCAGCCTGAGCGCATCAAGTACAAGCGTCTGGCGTAAGCACTTAACGCCAGCGCTTATCTGAAAAACCGGCTGATTCAGCCGGTTTTTTTATGCCTGCAGAAAAATCTTCCGTGTTTTAACAGGGTTTAAATTACCCAAGTTAGGTTGTACTCTTAAGCGAAGTAGGCAAGTTATTATCCAATGTCACTATTTCTGCAGTATTAGTGATCCACAGCAGGAGTGCAGCCCGTGCAAGAACGACGCCGGTTTAAACGCATTAAATTCGATGCTCAGACAGAAATCATTGATGACGAGCATATCTGGCCAGTCCATCTGCTGGACCTGTCTTTTAAAGGTTCACTGGTTGAAGTAGACGAGCCCGTGCCGATCGAACTCGGCACTCAGGTAACCCTGAAGATACATCTGGCCGCCAATGACATTCTGATGGAACTGCCCTCCACCCTGATGCATCAGGAGGGCAAGCAACTGGGCTTCCACACCAATAACATCACCATTGAAAGCATTTCCCACCTGCGCCGCCTGGTCGAACTCAACCTGGGTGATGAGACCTTGCTGGAACGGGAACTGGAACACCTGATGGATGAGACGTAATCAGATTGCATCCAATGCTTCTGATAAACGACTGACACCGATCACCTTCATGCCCTTTGGCGTCGTCTTAGGGGCATTAGCCTTCGGCACAATCGCCCGGGTAAAACCGTGCTTGGCCGCTTCGCGAATCCGGTCCTGACCATTCGGGACCGGACGTATCTCTCCCGACAGCCCCACTTCGCCGAAGACGATCAGATCCTGCGGTAACACCCGGTCACGGAAACTGGAAACAACCGCCAGCAACAGCGCCAGGTCCGCTGAAGTTTCCAGCACTTTTACCCCGCCCACCACGTTAACAAAAACATCCTGATCGCCGGTCTGCAAACCGCCATGGCGATGCAGCACCGCCAGCAACATTGCCAGCCGGTTATGTTCCAGACCGACAGCCACCCGCCGGGGGTTATTCATATGGGTCTGATCCACCAGCGCCTGCACTTCCACCAGCAACGGCCGGGTACCTTCCCACACCACCATCACCAGACTGCCCGGGCTGGGCTGCTCGCCCCTGTTGAGGAAAATTGAACTGGGATTCTTTACTTCTTTCAGGCCGTTTTCCAGCATGGCAAACACCCCCAGCTCATTCACCGCGCCAAAGCGGTTTTTATGGCTACGCAGGGTACGGAAACGGCCATCGCTGTCACCCTCAAGTTGCAGAGAGCAGTCAATCATATGTTCGAGGACTTTCGGACCGGCCAGGCTGCCATCCTTGGTAACATGCCCCACCAGAAACAGCACCGTGCCCGTCTGCTTGGCAAAGCGGGTCAGATACGCCGCCGCTTCACGCACCTGCGAGACACTGCCCGGGGCAGAAGTCACATCCGCCACGTGCATCACCTGAATGGAATCCACCACCAGCACTTTCGGCTTCAGGG
This sequence comes from Aliamphritea hakodatensis, assembly GCF_024347195.1. NCBI lineage: Bacteria > Pseudomonadati > Pseudomonadota > Gammaproteobacteria > Oceanospirillales > Oceanospirillaceae > Aliamphritea > Aliamphritea hakodatensis. Next base: position 701,296 of record NZ_AP025281.1, on the reverse strand, counting down.
TTTCTGCCACTGCACATATTTCTTCCACGCTGGTCTCAGACAACATTTTCAGATTCTGCGCGCTGATCCCCAGCCGGTTGGCCCGCAAAGCTACCTGCTGTAAAGACTCCTCGCCGGTGACATACAAAGCCGGCATTTGCTGGGCCAGATAACACATGGTTTGCAGCAGCAGGGTACTTTTACCAGCTCCCGGGTGACCGCCAATCAGAATGGCAGAGCCGGGCACAAGACCACCGCCTAATACCCGGTCAAGCTCACCGGAGCCCGATCCGAAACGCGGCATTTCTGCCAGATCCACCGACGCCAGATCGGTGACTTTATTATGCGGCAACCCACCGGATCCAGTACTGCCGGCATAGCTATCAAAACGCGCACCACGGGAACCGGTCTGCTTGGCACTGCTCAGGCGAATTTCCGTCAGGGTATTCCATTGCATACAGGCAGTACACTGCCCCTGCCACTTGGTGTAATCCGCACCACACTCATTACACACATACGCAGTTTTCTGCTTCGCCATGAATAACCCCTGATTTTCCCGTAAGAAACACTTCTGATCCGATCAGGCATTCTAAACAAAAGCACCGGCCACTGGCAGTAAAAACACCGGCTTTCTTTATTCCGTAAAGGGATTACAATCGAAAACGCTCCGCGACATTCTTACGTTACTATTTTGAAGGATCAGACAATGAAACTGGAAACACTCGCCGTGCATGGCGGCTATACCCCTGACGAAACCACCAAAGCAGTTGCTGTACCTGTCTATCAGACAGCGTCTTACGCTTTTGACAGCGCCCAGCACGGTGCCGATCTGTTTGACCTGAAAGTGCCGGGCAATATCTATACCCGTATCATGAACCCTACCACGGATGTACTGGAACAGCGCGTAGCCGCGATGGAAGGCGGTGTTGCGGCTCTGGCGGTCGCATCAGGCATGGCGGCCATTACTTATACTATTCAGACACTGGCGGAAGTCGGCGACAATATCATTGCCACCAGCGAACTCTATGGCGGCACCTACAATCTGTTTGCCCACACCCTGCCCCGCCAGGGCATCGAAGTACGCTTTGTGGATAAAGATGATTATGCAGCCATCGAAGCAAACATCGACGGTCGCACCAAAGGTATTTTCTGTGAGTCCGTAGGCAACCCTTCCGGCAGCATTGCCGACATTGAAAAACTGAGCGAGCTGGCCCACCGTCATGGCGTACCGGTGATTGTGGATAACACCGTTCCAAGCCCTGCCCTGTGGCGCCCTATTGAGCACGGTGCCGATATCGTCGTACAGTCTGCTACCAAATACATTGGCGGCCACGGTAATTCCATCGGCGGTGTGATCGTAGATTCAGGTAACTTTCCATGGGCAGAGAACAAAGCGCGCTTCCCGCTACTCAATGAACCGGATATTTCTTACCACGGTGTTGTATACACTGAAGCATTTGGCCCTGCGGCCTTCATTGGCCGCTGCCGGGTGGTGCCTCTGCGTAACATGGGGGCCGCTCTGTCCCCGATGAATGCTTTCCTGCTATTACAGGGTATGGAAACACTGCCGCTGCGGATGGAGCGTATTTGTGAAAACAGCGCCCGGATCGCTGAATTCCTGGAACACCATGATCAGGTTGAGTGGGTAAACTACGCAGGACTGAGCAGCCATAAAGATAACGCACTGGCTGAAAAGTATATGAACGGACGGGCTTCAGGCATTCTCAGTTTTGGCCTGAAAGCTGGCCGGGAAGGCACCCGTCGTTTCTATGATGCGCTGAACGTATTCCTGCGTCTGGTGAACATCGGCGACTGTAAGTCCCTGGCGTCTATTCCTGCTGAAACCACTCACCGTCAGCTAAACGATGATGAACTGAAAGCCGCCGGCGTCACACCTAACATGGTGCGTTTATCAGTGGGCATCGAACACATTGATGACTTGCTGGCTGATCTGGAACAGGCCTTCAACGCGGCACAAGAGTAAAAGTAAACGGTTACGCAATCAAAAAAGCCCTGTCAGGCATGCCTGACAGGGCTTTTTTTAAACCAGAATGACAGGTCAGTCTGCTTTGTTAAATACCTGCTGAACACGGGCCCACAGTGAACGGGCACTCTTGCCCTTATTGCTGGAGGCCATGGCCAACTCGCGTAACGCTTCAATTTTGCTAAGTGCCAGTTTGTACTGTTCAGGTACATCATCTTTACCGGAGGCATTGAATTCCAGATCATTCACCAGACCGTCGTTCAGGCCATATACCCAGCCGTGTACTGTCAGTTTCTGACCCGCCGCCCAGGCTTCCTGAACAATGGTGGAATCACACACATTGTAAGCCTGCTCGATCACGTTCAGTTCGCACAGCCGGTCCAGCTTCTGATGGGAATGATCCCAGGCAGATAACAGATCCTTATGATGGACATATACATTACGGATATGTCGCAACCAGTTATCAATCATACCGTTTGATTTGTCAGCAATAGATGCAGCCACACCACCACAGCCGTAGTGGCCGACGACCAGAATGTGCTCAACTTTAAGTACCTGTACAGCATACTGAATCACCGACAGGCAGTTCATATCACTGTGAATTACGAGGTTAGCAACATTACGGTGCACAAACAGCTCACCCGGTAACATACCCACGATTTCATTGGCTGGTACCCGGCTGTCAGAGCAACCGATCCAGAGATATTTCGGCGACTGTTGCTGCGCCAGTGTTTCGAAGAACGCAGGATCTTCCTTATTGATCTTCTCCGCCCATTCTTTATTACTTTCAAGTAAATCAGTAAGTCGATTACTCATAACACCCTTTGGAACCCGAGTTAAGTTTGCCTTTTATACAATCCATTACAGTTTGTGTGCCTTCCAAGGCATAAACGAAGAGGGCTATATAGCCCCCTTTCTTATAATTACTTGTGGTACTGCGCACTCAGTTCATGAACCGCATCAACGAACGCTTTCGGTCGCTCCGGATCAACAAACTGGTGAATACCGTGGCCCAGATTAAACACATGACCTGAACCTGTACCAAACCGGCCCAGAATATCACCCACTTCCTGACGAATACGGTCCGGCGAGGCATAGAGTACACTTGGGTCCATATTCCCCTGCAGCGCAACGCTGTTACCCACCCGGGCACGGGCATCATCAATGTTGGTTGTCCAATCCAGCCCCAGTGCATCCGCACCGGCTTCAGCCATTGTTTCCAGCCACTGGCCGCCGTTCTTGGTGAACATGATGACCGGTACTTTACGGCCTTCGTGTTCGCGAATCAGCCCGGAAATAATCTGCTGCATATAACGCAGTGAGAATTCCTGATACATCGGACCGCTTAACACACCGCCCCAGGTATCAAAAATCTGTACCGCCTGGGCACCGCTGAGAATCTGCTGGTTCAGGTAGTCGGTTACCGACTGCGCCAGCTTATCCAACAAGGCATGCATCACCTCAGGGGTGGCATACATCATTTCTTTAATGTGGCGGAAATCTTTACTGGATCCACCTTCAACCATATAGGTTGCCAGTGTCCACGGGCTGCCAGAGAAACCGATCAGCGGCACCCGGCCATTCAGTTCACGGCGAATTTCTTTCACCGCATTCATCACATAATCCAGATCCCGTGCGGATTCAGGCACAGGTAACGCCGCCACATCCGCTTCCGTACGGATAACTTTCTTAAACTTCGGACCTTCACCGGTCTCGAAGTACAAACCCAACCCCATCGCATCCGGAATCGTCAGAATATCAGAGAACAGAATCGCCGCATCCAGCTCATAACGCTCCAGCGGCTGAATGGTAACTTCACAGGCCAGTTCTTTATTTTTACACAAACTCAGAAAATCACCCGCCTGAGACCGGGTTGCACGGTATTCTGGCAGATAGCGGCCCGCCTGGCGCATCATCCATACCGGTGTAACATCCACAGGTTCACGCAACAGGGCACGCAGAAAGCGATCATTCTTCAGTTCGGTCATCAGATTCTCTCGGGTCAAAACAGATTGGCGGCTATTCTACAGGGTTGACCACAATTGTTCTGCAACTCAGATCAAAAAAAATCCTGCTGCCGATATTTTTCCAGCCTGTAAATACAATAAAGGCTCCTTACGGAGCCTTTATGCATTCAGATCACTCAGACTTCAAGAAAGTCCAGAATGCCTTCAGCAGCCTTACGGCCTTCATCAATGGCTGTTACCACCAGATCTGAGCCCCGAACCATGTCGCCACCGGCAAACACTTTCGAGTTACTGGTCTGGAATGCGTACTGCTGATTTCCAGAGGTTGTGATCCGGCCATCCTGTTCCAGATCGATGCCGAAATCAGCAAACCACGGGGCAGGGCTCGGGCGGAAACCAAAGGCCACCAGTACCGCATCAGCGTCAATCACCTCTTCACTGCCGGCAACCACTTCTGGACGGCGGCGGCCATTTTCATCCGGCTCGCCCAGCGCGGTAGTGACAACCTTCACACCAACCACTTTACCGTTCTCGCCAACCACTTCCACCGGCTGACGGTTGAACATAAACTCAACCCCTTCTTCGCGGGCATTTTCCACTTCCCGCTTGGAACCTGGCATGTTGGCTTCATCCCGGCGGTAGGCACAGATAACTTTCTCCGCCCCCTGACGCACCGATGTCCGGTTACAGTCCATAGCTGTATCACCGCCGCCCAGCACAACCACTTTCTTGCCCGCTACGCCGATGTACTCTTCTTCGCTGCGCTCATAACCCAGGCAGCGATTAACGTTAGAAATCAGGAATGGCAGGGCATCATGTACCCCTTCCAGATCTTCTCCCGGGAAGCCACCCTTCATATAGGTGTATGTGCCCATGCCCAGGAACACGGCATCGTATTCATCCAGCAGTTTCTGCATCTGAATATCTTTACCCACTTCGGTGTTAAGGCGGAACTCAACCCCCATTTCAGTAAAGATTTCACGGCGACGCACCATGACGTCTTTATCCAGCTTGAATTCCGGAATACCGAAAGTCAGCAAACCGCCAATTTCCGGATGACGGTCAAAGACCACCGGTGTAACACCGTTACGGACCAGTATATCGGCACAGGCCAGACCCGCCGGTCCGGCACCGATAACCGCTACCTTTTTATAGGTTTCCGGCACCTTACTCATATCCGGACGCCAGCCCATCGCAAAGGCAGTATCCGTGATATGTTTCTCGACTGAACCGATGGTCACCGCACCGAACTCGTCATTCAGTGTACAGGCGCCTTCACACAGACGATCCTGCGGGCATACCCGGCCACAGACTTCCGGCAGGGAGTTAGTCTGGTGGCTCAGCTCTGCCGCTTTAATGATATTGCCTTCAGATACCAGCTTCAGCCAGTTCGGAATATAGTTGTGAACCGGGCATTTCCATTCGCAATACGGATTACCGCACTCCAGACACCGATGGGCCTGCTCACTGGCCTGCTTTTGCTGATACGGTTCATAGATTTCGGCAAACTGTTGCTTACGGACTGCCGCCGCAATTTTTACCGGACCTTTACGGTCCACTTCGACAAACTGAAAATCGTTATTTAGACGTTCTGACATATCTCTACCCCGTCTAGCGGTACAGACCCACTCGCTGATCTGCACCCTGTTAATTACATTGGCTTCGTTATTACTCTGGTCGTGAACGCATGTGGTTCAACAGAGCCCCAAGGCTTGCGGCCTTAGGCTTCACCAACCAGAAGCGGCCGATGTAATCATCGAAGTTCTCAACAATATGGGTTGCCCATGCACTGTCAGTCGCGTCAATGTAACCCATAATCACGGAACGCAGGTGGTTCTTGTATTCTTCCATGTGCTGCGGCGCTACCCGGTGAATTTCAACCAGTTCATGGTTGTACTTATCCACAAAGGTGTTATCCATATCCAGCACATAGGCAAAGCCACCGGTCATACCGGCACCGAAGTTACAGCCCACCTGACCCAGAACCGTTACCAGACCGCCGGTCATATATTCGCAGCAGTGATCACCCGCGCCTTCAATGACGGCGTGAACACCTGAGTTACGCACCGCAAAACGCTCACCGGCGCAGCCCGCTGCATACAGGGTTCCGCCGGTTGCGCCGTACAGACAGGTGTTGCCGATAATGGTGGTTTCATTGCTGGCATACTCAACCGTATCCGGCTGGCGAATCACAATCTTACCGCCGGCCATGCCTTTACCGACGTAGTCGTTGGCATCGCCCTGCAGATACAGTTCCTGACCACCGGCATTCCAGACACCGAAACTCTGACCGGCATGACCGGTAAAGTTAAAGCGTACCGGTTTATCCTGCATACCCAGGTTACCGTGTGCTTTGGCGATTGCCCCGGAGGTACGGGCACCGACAGACCGGTCACAGTTAGTGATGGTTAATTCATATTCACCGCCACTCTTGTCTGCGATAGCCTGCTCAGCCAGCGCCAGCATTTTGGTATTCAGATCCGCCAGATCGTAAGGGTCGTTATGACCAACCTGACAGGTCTGCGGCATTTCAGCCGGAATACCCGCATCGCTCAGTAACGGCTGTAAATTCAGCTTACCGTGTTTAGCGGTACTGCCTTCAATGACTTCCAGCAGATCGACCCGGCCAACCAGCTGTTCCATTGAACGCACGCCCACCGAGGCCATCCACTGACGGGTTTCTTCTGCCACGAAACGGAAGTAGTTCTTCACCATTTCCACAGTGCCGCGATAGTGATTTTCCCGCAGCTGGTCATTCTGGGTTGCCACACCGGTGGCACAGTTATTCAAATGACAGATACGTAGGTACTTACAACCCACAGCCACCATCGGCATCGTGCCGAAACCAAAACTTTCGGCACCGAGGATCGCCGCTTTAACCACGTCCAGACCGGTCTTCAGACCACCGTCTGTCTGCAGGCGCACCTTGCCCCGCAGGTGGTTACCGCGCAGTGACTGGTGAGCATCCGCCAGACCCAGCTCCCACGGAGAACCGGCATAGTGTACCGAAGTCAGCGGGCTTGCAGCGGTACCGCCGTCATAGCCTGAGATGGTAATCAGATCGGCATAAGCCTTGGCAACACCACAGGCAATCGTGCCGACGCCCGGACGGGATACCAGCTTCACGGATACCAGACCGTCCGGATTGACCTGCTTAAGGTCGAAAATCAGCTGCGCCAGATCTTCAATTGAATAGATATCATGGTGCGGCGGCGGCGAAATCAGCGTCACCCCCGGTACCGAATACCGTAACCGGGCAATCAGTTGGTTAACCTTACCACCCGGCAGCTGACCACCCTCGCCCGGCTTAGCGCCCTGAGCGACCTTGATCTGCATAACTTCGGCATTCACCAGATACTCCGGTGTCACACCGAAACGGCCAGAAGCAACCTGCTTAATCTTGGAACGACGATTCGTGCCATGACGGGCCGGATCTTCACCACCCTCACCGGAGTTTGAACGGCCACCCAATTCATTCATGGCCATTGCCAGACATTCATGGGCTTCAGGTGACAGCGCACCTAATGACATCGCGGCAGAGTCAAAGCGTTTGAAGATTTCTTCTGCCGGCTCCACTTCAGAAATGTCGATGGCTTTGGCGCTGGATTTCAGCGCCATCAGGTCACGGATAGTGGCGACACCGCGCTTGTTCACCAGGTCTGCATAGACCTGATAATCATCACCTTCGCCAGTGCGAACTGCTTTATGAATGGACTGAATCACATCCGGGTTATAGGCGTGATATTCGCCACCGTGAACATACTTCAGTAAACCACCCTGACGAATACGTTTACGGGCAACCCAGGCATCTTTAGCCAGCTCAGCCTGATCCTTCTGGAAGTCTGTAAAATCAGCGCCTTCAATACGACTGGTGACACCGGTAAAGCACAGATCAACCACCGGCGAGCTGACGCCAACGGCTTCGAACAGCTGGGCACCACGATAAGAGGCAATCGTTGAGATACCCATCTTGGACATGATTTTCATCAGGCCCTTATTGATGCCTTTGCGGTAGTTTTCGTGGCTGTCCAGCCAGTCCATCGGCAGTTCGCCGGTATTGCACAGATCCGTCAGGGCACGGTATGCCAGATACGGATACACAGCCGTTGCGCCGAACCCGAACAGCACCGCGAAATGGTGCGGATCACGGACCGTACCGGATTCAACGATCAGGTTTACATCCGGACGCAGGCCTTTATTGATCAGGCGGTGGTGCACGGCACCTGTTGCCATAGAGGCATGAATCGGCAGCTTACCCTGACGGATAGCCGCATCCGACAGGATGATGATCACTTTACCGTCACGGGCAAAGGCTTCTGCCTGATCACAAACAGCAATCACTGCGTCTTCTAGGCTGGTTGTAGCCGGATCATAGTTCAGGTCGATCTGAGCGACATCAAAGCCATCCAACTGATTATTCTTCAAACGCAGGAACTTACTGGCTGACAACACAGGTGTCGTCAGCATTACCCGGCGGGCATATTCCGGCGATTCAGAAAACACGTTACGCTCAGAACCGATACAGGTATCCAGCGACATCACGATGGATTCACGTAACGGATCGATTGGCGGGTTCGTTACCTGGGCGAACTGCTGGCGGAAATAGTCATACGGCGAGCGCACCTGCGAGGACAGTACCGCCATTGGCTTATCGTCACCCATTGAGCCGACTGCTTCCATGCCGGTTTCGCCCAGCGGACGCAACACCTGATCACGTTCCTCGAAAGTGACGTGGAACATTTTCATGTGAACCTTAACTTCTTCCGCACTCATTTCACGGAATGACTGTGATTCTTCAGTCAGGTTCATGGTCTGTTCCAGCGGCAGGGAATGTTCCCGCATCCACTGTTTATACGGCTGAGCTTTTTTCAGGCGATCATCGACATCCGCAGTATGCAGGACTTCACCGGTTTCAGTATCGATGGACAGTATTTGTCCCGGTCCGACACGGCCCTGTGCAACCACATCTTCCGGTTGATATTCGAACACACCGATTTCTGAAGCTGTACAGATAAAACCGTCTTTGGTCATTACCCAGCGGGACGGACGCAGACCATTACGGTCCAGCATACAGACGGCGAAACGGCCATCAGTCAGTACCATACCGGCCGGGCCATCCCACGGCTCCATATGCATGGAGTTGTAATCGTAAAAAGCGCGCAGCTCAGCATCCATAGTATCCAGATTCTGCCACGCCGGCGGCACGATCATACGGGCTGCACGGTAAAGATTCATACCCCCGATTAACAGGAACTCCAGCATATTATCCATGCTGGAAGAGTCTGATCCTGTAGTGTTTACAATCGGCTGTAATTCGCTGATGTTCGGTAACAGTTCGGTAGCGAACTTATCTGAACGGGCACGGGCCCAGTTACGGTTACCTTCAATGGTGTTGATTTCACCGTTATGTGCCAACAGGCGGAATGGCTGGGCCAGGGGCCAGCGCGGCGCGGTGTTGGTAGAGAAACGCTGATGGTAAGTACAGATAGCTGTCGCCAGCTCCGGATCGCCAAGGTCAGTATAAAACACCGGCAGATCCACCGGCATCATCAGACCTTTATAAGAAATAACTTTATCTGACAGGCTACAGATATAGAAATCTTCATCCGCGCTTAACGCAATTTCAGCTTTACGACGGGCAACGTACAGGCTAACCGCAAACTCACGCTGAGGCTTATCTGTGGTCACAAATACCTGTTCGATCTGAGGCAGGGTATCTTTGGCTATTGTTCCCAGACAGGCATCATCAGTTGGCACGATACGCCAGCCGGCAACACCAAGGCCCTGATCTTCCAGCGCCTTATTCATAATTTTTCGGGCGGCCTGTGCTTTTACCGGATCCCGGGAGAGAAAAATCATCCCGACGGCATACTCTTCAGTTAGCTCTGCTGATAATTCTTTGTGCGCCGCCGCACGTAAAAAGGCATCAGGTTTTTGCATCAGCAAACCACAACCGTCACCGGTCTTACCGTCTGCTGCAATGCCACCACGGTGTGTCATACAGGCAAGGGCCTCAATCGCCTTTTGCAGCAAGTCGTGGCTTGCCTCACCCTGCATGTGGGCCATAAGCCCGAACCCGCAGTTATCTTTAAATTCACCTGGGCGATATAGACTGTTGCTCATAAGTTATCCCACCAAAAATTCTTTCTTATCAATATATTATCGCCGTCCTTCGCACCCAAAAGGTGGCTTCATCCTCTTCAAAGGGAGGGCCATTCTACACACCAAGCCCCGGAAGGACAAATTATACACAATTCAGAGGATATTTTTGTTACAGGTATTTTTATAGATTTTTACTCTGCCATTGAGCATTAAATATACAAATACACTAAAAATACCCAAAAGTTTCCTTTAGGAAACAGGAAAATCTGTAAACCTGCTCAGTTCTGAAAAACACCCTTCAGATAGTGATAAAAAGCACACAAAAACGCACTTTTATCTTCTTTCGTGATGATTTTTCACCCTAAGCATTAGCAGATTTCACCAGTCAGCATAAAAGCATCAACAAAACACAAAAGCCCTCACTGCCTTTACATTTTGCAACCGTATTGTGCGAGCGCACAATACGACACTGGTCATACACGGGTTGAGAATAACAACATCAGTGAAGGCCGCTTTCCTCTTCGCGTCAGACTCGTGAGGATTACAGTTTAGATACGACTGATTTTTCAGTTTGATTTCAGAAGGCGGGGATATATTGGTATTGCAAGTGACCAAGGCCTGAAGTTTAGCAACAGTGATATTCACTGAGATTTCAGTTTACACGAAACACCGGCTAGCCCAGAACGAACGTCAGGCCACACGTCATTTCTCTCCTTGTTTGTCCTTTTCTTCAGGGCTTCACTCAGTGAAGCCCTATTTTTTTATTTCTGACTGAATACCCTGAATGGATCTGGCCCATGGCTGCAACTTACGCAGATCATCAGGAAGTGACTTACTGGCGGCAGATGCGGACTGACGACTCTTATACTGCCCATAGACAACCACATACCACGGATTTCCCTTATAAGTGGTCCGGAAAAGGTAAAACTTCTGTGGTTCTTTCTGGCCCCGGATAAAGTCATCAGCACTTTTCTTCAGGCCCGCCCCTAACACCTGCAGGGTATAGCCTGATGTCGGCCATTCAAGTAAAGCCTGCTCACTGACGGAAAGCCGCTGCACTGAGGATTTTTCAGCAGGCTTAGCTGCGGGCTTTATTGCAGGCTTAGCGACAGGCTTTTCTTTAACTGATGGTTTAGCAGCCGCCACGTTAACCGCAGGTTTAGCCGTTTCCTGAGCTTGTGCTTTCGCCACAGGTTTAGTCACAGCTTTTTCCGGTTTAGCGGTTACCGCAGCGGCTACTTCAGCAGGCTTTGCCGTTGCCGTTACAGCTGCCGGTTTTGGCACAGGTTTCTTTTCAGCAGTTTTCACCACCGCTACCTGAGTATTTTTAACCGCCTGAGACTCGGACTCCAGCTCTGCTTTAGTAACAGTTTTCAGCGACGTTTGTGGCTCAGGTTTTGCCGCAGCCGCCGGTGCTACGCTTTGCCCTTCATCTTTACTTTCGGTAGCTGGATCGTTCTTCGCTTCAGCAACTGCAACCGGTGTCACCGGCTTACTGCCTGAAGCAGCTTCTGCTTTGGCATTTGCTTCTTTCGCCTTTTCGGTCGCCAATTCAGGCTCCAGTGAAGGGATAGGCAATATTTTTCGGGTCGCCGGCTCTTCTGCAATTGCTATCGTCGCCGCTTCCTTCTCCGCCGGCGTCACCGGCAGTTCCAACTGGACCCGTTCACGCACATCATCACTCTGCTGTTCTTCCGGCCAGTACTGCCACAATGAAATTAACAGCACACCGATCAGAACTGCCGCAATACTGACCAGATGCACACGGGGCAGGCCACGGGAGACTTTCTCCTGACTGATTTCTCCGGCGCGAAACAGATTTTCCACCGCCTGATTCAGGCCACCGGGCAAACCGCCGGAAATAATGAATAGCTGACGTAACTGATCTTCAGAAAGCGACTGTGCGGCTTTATACCGCTGAATGATATAACTGCGTGCTTCGTCTTCAGTGAAAGGCTCCAGATTCTGATGATGAGTCTGACCGTCTAACTGATCAATACTGTGATCCTGCTGCAAGCGGGTCATCAGTTCCGGTAAGCCAAAAAGAATCACATGGGGTTTAGCAGATAATGCCGCTGTATCTGTTAACAGATGCAGCAGAAATTCCAGTGCATCTTTGCCCAGCTTTTCAGCATCATCAACCATCACCAGCCATTGCATCCCCTGCGCAGATAACACATTACAGGCTTCATAGATCAGCGCGAGAAGCTTGCGGTTATCTGCCTGTTCAGGAATGTCTACCGGCAGCTGCTTGGCCAGACTGCGCAGCAGCACTGAAACATTAACCGGCTGGTCGCAACGCAGGATACTGGCGCAAAGCGTGGTATCTGTTTCAGGTACTTTTAGCTGCTCCAGCAGCATTGATTTACCGGCGCCCGCTTCCCCCGTCACAACTAGTAAAAAATCACTGAAGCGACTGAGATGCTCAAGTTTATCAACCATTTGCACCCGGGAAGCCGGCTCAAAGTAAAATGACTTACGCTGCTGAGCAGAATCAAAAGCCGCAGCCAGTGCCTGTTGATTTATCGGAGTTTGCGCCATGATCGATGAATGAGCCTTTTATTAACAATAGGTATCGGCGGTTAACGTTTCTTGTAACAGCTCAGCGGGAAAATCTGCTGTTACCACTGCTTCACCCAGAGATTTAAGCAACACCAGGCGCAACTGCCCGTCCAGTACCTTTTTGTCTACCGACATCAGATCAATAAAATCAGCAGCAGACATATCCTGTGGCGGCTTAACCGGTAAGTTCGCAGCCACCAATATATTCTCAACACGCTTCACATCATCTTGGGTCAGCCACCCCATACGACAGGAAAGGTCTGCCGCCATCATTGTGCCGGCAGCCACGGCTTCACCATGTAGCCAGTTGCCGTATCCCTGCTTAGCTTCAATGGCATGACCAAAAGTGTGACCAAGGTTTAATATCGCACGGATACCGCCTTCACGCTCATCCTGTGCAACGACTTCAGCCTTAATCTCACATGAGCGATAAATTGCCTGGCTCAGCTTTGCGCTGTCCCGGGCAACCAGGTCCACCATGTTATCTTCCAACCAGCAAAGAAAGGCTTCATCATAGATAAATCCATACTTAACCACCTCCGCCAGACCGGCAGATAATTCCCGGTCAGGTAATGTTTCCAGTGCATCAACACTGGCTAAAACAACTTGCGGCTGATGGAAAGCACCAATCATGTTCTTGCCCATAGGGTGATTTACACCGGTTTTTCCGCCGACCGAAGAATCAACCTGAGAGAGCAGAGTTGTTGGCACCTGAATAAAATTAACCCCCCGCTGATAGGATGCCGCGGCATAGCCGGTCATATCACCCACAACACCGCCACCAAGCGCAATCAGCGTGGTCGTTCGGTTGTGCTTCTGCAGAAGCAACTCATCATAGATAGCATTCAGATGTGTCAGGCTTTTATATTCCTCACCATCCGGCAAAATCACTTCATTAATCTGAATATCCGGCAATGCCGCTTTCAGTGCTTTCAGATAAAGTGGCGCAACTGTCGTATTACTGACAATCAATACCTGATTGCCACGAATATACGGTTTCAGCATGTGCGGCTGAAATAAATCTTTGCCCACAAAAATCGGATACGAACGGTCACCTAAATCAACATTAAGTGTCTGCTGAGTCATATTTATACAATCACTATTTAAGAATTTTCTGTTGCTGCAAAAGCTCAACAATTTCAGTCACTACAGAGCGGGGATTACGTCGGTCAGTTACAACCGAAAAATCGGCAACCTGTGTATAAAGCGGGTGTCGCTGCGTCATCAGCTTCGTCAGAACGTCTTCCGGATCAGGCTGCTGCAACAGCGGACGGTTTTTATCCCGGGAAGTCCGTTCCAGTTGCTGTTCAATAGATGTCGTCAGGTAAACGACTGTCCCGCGCCCCTGAAGACAGGCCCGGTTCTCTTCTCGAAGAACTACGCCACCACCGGTAGCTAAAACCTGACCATCCTGAGTGGTGAGCTGGTCAATCACATTGACTTCACGCTGCCGAAAGCCTTCTTCACCTTCCACGTCAAAGATCCAGGGAATGTCTGCCCCGGCACGCTCTTCTATCACCCGATCTGAATCAACAAAATCTAACTTCAGTTCCTGAGAAAGCAGGCGACCAATCGTACTCTTACCTGCCCCCATGGGACCGACTAAAAAAATATTCAAATTAACCTATCCATTACAAAAAACACCGCAGTTTGATATCAAACTGCGGCATATATACTACCTGACTGATAAAGATTCCCGGACCAGCTTGGGCGTTATAAAGATCAATAACTCCTGCTTGGTATTTTTAGAATTCTTATTCCTGAACAAGGCACCTACTACCGGAAGGTCCCCTAACAACGGAGTTTTGTTAACCGTATTCTGCTTGGTATTCTCAAAAACACCGCCAAGCACTATCGTTTGCCCATCAGGTACAACCACTGAAGTTTCCAGTTCATTATTAACGATACTGATCTCACCGTTTGGAAGAAGATCACCGATTGAGTCTTTTTTGACGACTAAATCCATTGCAATCCGATCCCCCGGATTTATCCGCGGGGTGACTTCTAAGGATAATACAACATCTTTAAACTCAACCGATATATCACCGTCATCAACCGTCTGGAACGGTATTTCTGAACCGGATTCAATCAATGCCCTTTTTCCATTCGTAGTAACAATCTTTGGCTGCGAAATCACATCCACGCGCTCATCGGATTCCAGTGCAGACAGCTCTAACTGCAGCAAAGAACTTGATCCGGGTTTATATCCGATTGCGATGGTAGAAGCATTGGTCACATTTGCCCCCAGATCCACCAGCAAACCAGAAGGAACCGCGCCTCCCGGGCTGGCCACATCGGCAATGGTACTGCCCAGTGTAAAGTCAGAGCCATTACTGTAGCCTGCACCCCATTTAACACCCAGGTCTTTTGTCACATCAGTATTCGCGGTAACCAGCCGGGCTTCGATTAAGACCTGAGCAACCTCTATATCAAAACGGCTCAGGGTTTTACGCACCTCGGTCAAACCTTTACTGGTTTCACGAATCATCAGCGTATTGGTTTCATCATCCGCCAGAATAAATCCCCGCTCCGAAATCAGACGGGCATCTGTCAGTCTGGCGACCATATCAGACGCTTTACGGAAATCCACCTGAATAAACTCTGTCCGCAAAGGGGCCAGCTCTTCAACCTGCTTGCTACTTTCAAGCTCCAGCCGTTCCCGTTCAGCGATTTCAGCGGCTGTACCGATCAGCAGAACATTACCCAGTTCGCGCTTATCCAGCTTATTGGTACTCAAAATCAGGTCCAGTGCCTGATCCCAGGGCACATTCTTTAACCGCAACGTGATATTCCCTCCAACCTGATCGCTAACCACCAGATTTTTTTCCGCAACTTCAGCGAGAATTTGCAGCACCGAGCGGACTTCCACATTCTGAAAATCAAGGTCAATGCGCTCACCGGAGTATGGAAAACGTTCTTCACGCTCTTCCAGTGCTGCTGCGGTTAAGGGTTTCAGCTCGATCCATAAGTGGTTATTTGTCTGGTACGCCAGATAATCATAAGGCTCAGCGGAGGGTTTCACTAAGATACTGGTATTCTCACCGCTCGCCATAGAATCAATAAACATAACAGGCGTAGCAAAATCCTGAACATCAACCCGTTGTTGCAACGCCTGCGACAGAGCAACGCCCACCAGATTCACAACGATGTTATTGCCTTCTTCAACAATATCCACACCCGCAGTGTTATCAGAAAGGGTGATCACCACCCGGCCACCACCTTCCGGTGTTCGTTCAAAATCTACTCCCTGAACACGGGTACGCTGCTCTTTACTCGGATCAGTGTTACCGGAAGCATCCGTTTCTGTGACAGTACTTTTGCCGTTAGATGCCACTTTAGCATCCTGTTTACTCTGATCACCCACAACGACAAATAAACTGTTACCATCAGCGTAAGTATCGTAAGCAGTGGCTTCATAGAGATTCATCACTACCCTCAAACGCCCAGGCACCTGAGCAAAATTCACACTGCGTACCTTACCGTTCTCTATATCCAGGGTACGTATATCCTGACTGTTCTCCACTCCCCACAGATCCAGCACTAACCGGGCAGGGCTGTTCGTCAGATACGCTTTAGGGACGGCAGGTGGTACATCAAAATCAAACCGCATTTCCAGTTTATCATTTGGCAGGCTAACAAATGATGACTTTAATAACTGCGCATCAGCAGCCAGTGATAACTGCGTAACACATACAAAGAACAATGTACTGATAACTTTAGCCATATAGCAAAATACATTTTTCGAAGCATATAATGCGGCACTGAACCGATAAAACTGCTGCTGTAAAATCATCATTCTTCATCCATTACTATGCTGCGCTGTCGGGTCATCCATCCACCGCGGCCATTCGGCACGATCTCTTTCAGTTCAATAAACCCGTTACTCACTGTCATTACCTGACCGTAATCAAGCCCCATATAATCACCATTACTGACACGGTGGACTTCGCCTTCATTATCTTTAATCAGCGCCCAGCGTTTATTGCTCATACCGATCGTTCCCACCATCTTCAGAGAATCCAGGGAAAACTCTTCCAGATAGGATTTAGGGCGATCAGAATCAGGCCTTAAACCATTATCTACAATAGCAACGTCTTTTGACTCATGACTGGTGTCGTTTATCTGAACCAGACTCTGAAACGGATCACGCAGGCTTGCGCCTTCATATACAAAACTATGGTAAGGCTTAAACTCCGGTAAAGGCTTAATCGGCGGAGCCTTAGCCTGCCGAACCTGCTGAACAAACTGACGCAAATCATCCGGGTCTTCGACCCAGACACAGGCGGTCATCATAAACGTCAGCGCGATAATGAAAACGCCCTTTAAATACTTAATTACTGTCATCATAACGGTAAGTCTTTGCACTGATATTCATTGATAACGAACCATTGCCCGGAACAATTTTGTAATCATGTAAGGTTACGATTCGCGACAGTGCCGCGACACCACTCACGAACTGACCTAACTGGTGATAGGCCCCGGTTACCTGAATATTAATAGGTAATTCAATATAAAACTTACTCTTTTGCTCTGCCGCCAGCTGGATCACCTGTATATCCAGCCCGCTGGAACGGCCTATTTCAGAAATATCCTCAAGTAAGCCCGGCACTTCTTTCTCTGTAGGCAACTGCTTCAGAAGTTCAGTAAACTGCCCCTGAACATCCGCCATCTGTTTTCTCAGCGCAGCCAGATTCGCCACCTGCCCGGCTTTAGCCTGCACCTGCTGTTTCAAGCCTGTTTCAGCAGAAATCTCATTATTCAAACGTTTTTCCGCATCTGAAATATGCAGATAAACACCGCCGGCCACCACCGCAGAAAATACAAGCAGATAACAGATAACCTTGACACCAACCGGCCAGTTCCCCGCCTGACTGAAATCAAGGTTATCCGGATCAAAGCCTTTAAAACTGTTCGCCAGTTTATCCATACTCATATCAGTTCGCCTCACCCAGGGACGGTTTCAAAACAGGCACGGTCAGATTGAACTGTTTCATACTGTCCGCATTTGCAACCTTCGTCAGATTAGGTTCACCAAACCACACACTGGCATAAATCTGGCGCATCAGAGATGAAACATCGGCACTTTTCTGTGCTCTGCCATCAAGAGTAATCTCATCACCACGCCTCGTAAGAGACAAATACAACACACCATCTGGCTGAACTCTGACCAACTCATCAAAATTGCGGACAATCAGTGGTCGGCTGGACTGTAAATCCTGAATGGCTTTTAAACGGTCAGTCAGACGTGCCCGTTTGATATTCAGTTCTTTAATCTCAGCTAGCTGTACATCCAGCTGGGCAATTTCACTGTTCAGATAGTTATTTCTTATCCGTTGACGATCCGTCTGAAAATCAAAATAAAACCCTATCAGCAGCACAACCGCCACGGCCAGAAACGCACTCGACAACACATTCACCATGAACTGTTTCTGTCGCTGGGCAGCTTTTTCTTCCCGCCAGGCCCTGAGGTTTATTTTTGCCATTCGTCGTCCTATTAATCAGTGCTCGAAGCTTCGCAGCGACATACCACAGGCTTTTACCAGTGACGGCGCATCATACGCCAGCCTGGCAGGGTTTATTTTCGAGTCCACATCCATCCCGGCAAACGGATTGGCCAGTTCGGTCGGCACGCCAACCTCCTCTGCAACAATATCAGCCAAACCATCAATTGTTACACCGCCACCCTGTAAACATAGCTTAGTCAACTGGTTATGAGCGCCTGATGAATAAAAAAACTGCAACGCACGGGAAATTTGCTGGCTGATTGTGCTGCGGAACGGCAGCACAACCGTTTCCATCAGTTCATCACTTAACTCACCGTTACGTAACTGATGTTCTATATCCGCAGGTACAAGTCCTGTCTGTTGCTGCAGCAGATGATTCAAATCATTACCGCCAAAAGCCTGCTCCCGGTTATAAACAATCTGATTATTCCTGAACACATTCAGCGTCAGGGTTGCTGCACCAATATCAACAAGACCAACCAGTGCCTGATCATCGGCACCATCCAGTACCAGCAGAGGATACACCCGCTCAATACAGAAACTGTCAACATCAACAACCTGGCAATTCAGGTCAGCTCCGTTAATCGCATCTTCACGTTTTTCAACATCGTTACTTCGGCAGGCAACCAACAACACTTCGTTCAGGCCGGCATTGGAAGGCGACGGGCCCAGGACTTCAAAGTCCAGTGCCACTTCATCGAGGGGGTAAGGAATAAAACGGTCAGCCTCAATCTTAACCTGTTCTTCCAGGTCAAACTCTGTAAAGGAATCACTCAACTCAATGGTTTTAGAAATAACCGCTGAAGAAGGTACTGCAGTCACTGCCTGCTGAAGCGGCTTATTGCAGATTTTCAGGCCGCGTTCAATCACTTCTGAAACAAGGCCGACATCCTGAATACTGTTATCGATAACAGCGGTCGCAGGAAGGGGAGAAATTGCATACGCATCAACCCGCAGGTCGTCTCCCCGTTTAGACAGTGCAACCATTTTCACTGATGATGTCCCTATATCAACACCTACCCAGCCCTTTTCCTGCTTTTTCAGAAAGCTCAACACAATAAGTAATCCTTTAAAACAGCCAGCTTGAGATAAAATATAGTTCTGATCTTAAATATATATAAATTTCAACGTTGTTTCACTAGTGACCATTACTTAGATACAGATATAATAACTCGGCAGCAAGCGAACTTTCTTTAAAATCACAATAAAAAGATATTAATGAAACTTATATTAAAAATCGGCCTGACATTATCTCTTGTAGGAATGATCCTGGGTTTAGCAGTATTTGGCGGTGCCTACTACCATTACGCACCAAAATTGCCGGACGTACAGACCCTGAAAGACGTCAAACTGCAAACGCCGTTACGCATTTACTCGGCAGATGAAAAACTGATCGCTGAGTTTGGCGAAAAACGCCGTACCCCCATCAGTTTTGATCAGGTCCCGCAAACCTTCATAAATGCTCTGCTTGCTGCCGAGGACCGCAATTTCTTCAATCATTTCGGTATTGACGTGAAAGGACTTGCCCGTGCCGCTTACCAACTTGCCAGCAGCGGCAAGATAAAAAGTGGTGGCAGTACGATCACCATGCAGGTTGCCAAAAACTATTTCCTGACCCGGGAACGTTCCTTTGTCCGTAAATTCAATGAGATTCTCCTGTCGCTCCGGATTGAGCAGGAGCTAAGTAAAGAACAGATATTCGAGCTCTATATAAATAAAATCTATCTGGGACACCGGTCTTACGGGATCCAGGCTGCTGCGAATATTTACTACGGCAAAAACATTGATGAACTCAGTGTTGCCCAATACGCCATGATTGCCGGCTTACCCAAAGCCCCTTCAGCCTACAACCCCATTACTAATCCGACCCGGGCACTGGAGCGCCGCAACTGGATTCTGAAGCGCATGCACTCGCTGAGCTTTATCGATGACCAGGCCTATGAAGAAGCAGTTTCGGCTCCGGTCACCGCTGAATATCACGGCACTCAGATCGAACTCTACGCGCCATACGTGGCCGAAATGGTTCGTAACCGCCTGTATGAGCATTTCCAGGATGCACTGTATACCGATGGCCTGAAGGTCTACACAACTTTAGACAGCTCAATGCAGGTCGCCGCCAACAAAGCCCTTGAAAAAGGTCTGCTTGCTTACACTGAACGCCATGGGTATTTCGGACCGGAAGCAACCACCGAAGACCTTACTGAAGAAGGGCTGAAAGCATTCTTCAAGAAACAGACCGTATATGGCAGCCTTTTACCGGCAGTTATTACTGAAGTTGGTGAGCAAAGCGCGACTGCCCGTTTACGGTCCGGTGAAGATATTGCCCTGGACTGGGAAAACTTAAGCTGGGCAAAAGCCTATAAAGGGCCGAACCGAATGGGTGCGGCACCAAAGCAGGCCACCGACATTCTGACTGTTGGTGACATGGTGCGGGTAATACCGGGTGAAGAAGAAAACACCTGGCACCTGACTCAGATCCCCCATGTACAGGGAGCATTTGTAGCACTGGCACCGAAAGACGGTGCACTGAACGCACTGGTTGGCGGCTTTAACTTTGTGCATAACAAGTTTAACCGCGCAACCCAGGCATTACGCCAGCCTGGCTCTAACTTTAAACCGTTTATCTATGCTTCTGCGCTGGAGCAGGGCTTTACGCCCGCGACCACCATCAATGACGCCCCGGTTGTCCTGAACGATAATGACCTCGAAGCCAGCTGGCGTCCGGAAAATTACAGTAAAAAATTCTATGGTCCCACCCGCCTTCGTGAAGCCCTGTATCGCTCACGCAACCTGGTATCCATACGGATTTTACGTTCGATTGGTATCGATACAGCAACGGATTACCTGACCGGCTTCGGTTTTGATAAAACACGTATTCCACAAAACCTGTCTCTGTCACTGGGCAGCGCCGACGTGACTCCACTGGAACTGGTGACCGGTTACGCCGGCCTGGCAAATCAGGGGTACAAAATCACACCTTATTTCATAAACCGGATGGAAAATGCCGCCGGTAAAACCCTCTATCAGGCACAGCCTGCTACAGTCTGCCCGGGCTGCGAATATTCTCAGCCGTCCAGCAGCATTCCGAGCAGTATCGAAGCAATTGATCTGAGCACCGTTCAGGAAGCCGCAACCGCCGCCGGTGACGACACCGATAAGCTACAGCTTTCCGGGAGTAAAATCTCACAATTGCCGATTGCTGCGCAAATTATGGAGCCACAGGCTGCCTATATGATCTATGACATCATGCAGGATGTGATAACCCATGGTACCGGCCGCCGGGCCCTTAGCCTGAAGCGGACGGATCTTGCCGGCAAAACAGGCACCACTAACGATCAGAAAGACGCCTGGTTCTCTGGCTTTAATAAAGACGTAGTTGCCACCGCCTGGGTTGGCTTTGATCAGCCATCCACACTGGGACGCCGGGAGTTCGGTGGCAGTGCAGCACTGCCAATCTGGATCGATTTCATGGAAGTAGCCCTGGCAAACAGCCCTGACGAAGCCGTCACGAAACCGGACGGCATCATTTCCCGTCGCATCGATCCGGAGACAGGCTTACTTGCCTACCCGGGGCAGGAAAATGCGGTGTTTGAAATATTCCCGGCGGATAAAGTACCGACTGAAGTTGCAACCGGCCCTGGCCAGGCTGCAGGTGGTGAAAGTCAGACCGACGATATATTCTGATCATCAGCCAGGTTAAAGCGTTTAACCTGGCTGATAATTTCACCGCGTTCAGATAACTCTAGTAACCGGTAAGCAGGTGCCTGCAACGCGGGCATATCCTCCAGAGTCATCTCATCACAGCGCTTTTTGAACTGTACAGAAGACGCCGGGCAACTCATCACATCCACTCCCTGATACTGCCATCGCCACTCCTGATGGACATGGCCGCAGATGATACCCCGCACCTGCCTGTAATCTTTTAACAGCTCCCAGAACTGATCCGCATCCGCCAGCATTATCGGATCCTGCCAGCCACTCTCAACGGATACAGGATTATGATGCAGAACGATCAGACAGTGCTTATGACTGTATTCATCGAGCGTTTGCCGCAAAAAGGCCAGCTCTGTCTGTCCCAATGCTCCACTGCCCCGCCCATCCGGTTCCGAGGTACTGTTCAGCAGGATCAGACACCAGTCCCGGGCTTGTATTACCCGGCGGTTCAGACGTTCACCGCAGGCTTGCATCAAAGCAGTATCATCATGGTTCCCGGGAATCCAGGCAGTATCAAAAGGCACTGACTCCAGCTTAACCGTCAGACGCCGGTATGCATCAGCCCCACCATGGTGGACGATATCGCCCGTTAGCAACAACAGCGTTTCTTCCGGCAAGGTACTGTTAAGATGAGTAAGCAACTGATCTAACTGAGTTTCGACATCCTGGTGCCGATACAGTTGTGAGGGATCATTCTGCAAATGACAGTCCGTCACCTGCACCAGTTTTACGGTTGGATTAATCAAAAGAAAATACGGCTTCGGTTACATGACCATGATTCAGGCAGTGGTTAAGCCATTCACCAAGGTACTGATTTAATTGTGCTTTTTCATCAGGGTGGCGCATATCCATATTCGGATACTGATAAACACCACGCAACTGCTTCCCCCGGACAATACAGATAACTTCAGCCGCACGGGCGTCATGGTACATTCTTACCAGCAAACAGGGTGCTTTCAGCCAGTCATGCGCAAGCAAATGGCTGACCCGTACCGTGGTTGTATAGGTAAAGCGCTCTTCAACCTGTAAACGGACCGCGCTGTGCTGGTCCTGCCAGTGAATTTCAAACTCACGCTCATCGCAGTTATCAAAATCCGGCAGCAAACGCATGAGACGCACGTAGTTCGCCTCACAATCAGCCATCTGCTTTACAATATCCGGTATATAACGTCTGCGCATAAATTCGCTTATCTGATTGATTGTTCTTCACCGCCAGAAATATCTGACAACATCAGGCATAAAATGCTGAAAGCCACTAAATTACCGCCAGGTTTGCAGCACTTTATCTAAATTCAGCTGCAACCACTGCAATGCAATAATGGTTCCGGCATTATCGATTACCCCTCGCGCAACCAGAGCCCCTGCCTCTTCCAAGGGTATCACATGTACTTTAATATCTTCGCCTTCGTCTTCCAGCCCGTGCAAACCACCAAGCGTGGTAGCATCAACCCGGGCACAAAAGAGATCAACATATTCATCACACCCGCCAACACTCGGGGAGTAACGTGTTATCGGCAGCAGATCCTTGATAATAGCACCTGCTTCCTCAACTGCCTCCCGGATGGCCACATCCTGAGCAGTTTCACCCGGCTCGACCATCCCGGCCACTAACTCAAGCAGCCAGGGGCTGGGCGATTTATCCACCGCGCCGATCCGAAACTGCTCAATCAGCACCACTGCCTTCTGCAGAGGATCAAATAACAGCACACAAACCGCATCACCCCGGTGCAGCAACTCCCGCTGAATACTGATGTTCCCACCGGCAAACCGTGCATGACGGATCTGCAACTCAGATACCTTAAAAAAACCCCGGTATAGGGTTTTACTGGCGATGATTTCAACATCATCACGTGAAAAGCCTGGCTGCCAGGTCATAGGATCACCCCGAATAATTATCAGGAAGTTACTGTAACACAGGATGCCAAACCGATAAGTAAAACCACAATAAGCTAAACGCGGGCCAGCTCACCTTCAGCGCTGCTCAGTCTGCGACGGCGGGACACGAAAACATAACTGCCATCCGCTTTTTTTGCCTGTTTCTTCGCCTGTGCGGCCAACTCTGCAACCTCATGATAACTGAGACATGAGTAAGGATCAGGGTGTACAACACCGACAGACAAACTGAGAACAGGGAAAAAACTTGATTCACCGGACCGACCCTGAGACCAGACACCGCCCTGCTCCAGATCCTGCGGGCTATAGTATTCACGTACAGAAAGATCAAACTCAGCAATGATACTTTGGCAGCGGGACAGCCAGTCTTCACAGCGGAACACCACCACAAAATCATCGCCGCCCACATGCCCTGTAAAATTATCACCGCTGGCAAACCGGGTTAACAGGCTGCCCAGTTGCTGAATCAGCAAGTCACCTTTTACGTATCCGTAAGCATCATTAAACGGTTTGAAATAGTTAATATCAAAATACGCTACCCGAAAATCATCTGTACGCTTCAGCAAGCTGTCAATCTCCCTGCTGATCGGGACGTTACCCGGCAACAGGGTAAGCGGATTAGCATAACGGGCATTGCGGATTTTTAACTCAGTAATTTTTTTCAGCAGATCGCGGACATCTCCCAACCCCAGATATAACCCGTTCCGGGTAATTACCAACCCCTGATTCAGATACACCGCATCCTGCTCGGTGACCATCTGCGACACATTTTCCAGTGACATATCACTTTCAATGATCAACGCATCGTCCATCATAACGGACACTGGCTTCTGCTCGTACAGCGCCCGGCCATACTGTGTCGAAAACAGCTCCAGCAGCTTCGCGCGGGTAATAGTCCCCACAGGTCTGCCATCTTCCAAAACCGCCAAAGCATTATAGGCCGGGTTGTCCCTGAACAGACGGCTGGCCAGTTGTAATTCGTCACTTTGCGCCAGAGATGGTGCCGGCTGAACCAGCACAGAGGCAGTCTCAGCCATATCAGGGTCCAGATCCCCCCTTGGCCGTTTCGGCAACCAGGCATATTCCTGCGGAGCATCCACAGGACGTTGTGTGGGCCGCCCCAGATAAAACCCCTGCCCGATTGTTACACCCAGCTCCTTCAGCGTCAGCAATTCCGACTGGGTTTCAATTCCTTCGGCAATGATTGAGCAACCGATCCCGTTAGCGATGCCGCAGATAGATTTTACAAACTGGCGTTTGATCGGCTCACGGTCAACATTATGGACAAAATGTTTATCAATTTTGACGATATTCGGCTGCAGCTCAGACCACAGTTTCAGGCCCGAATAGCCGCTGCCAAGATCGTCTATGGCGATATTAAATCCCATCCCCCTGTAATGCTGAACCGCCTCAAGTGTCAGACCATACTGATCAAAAGGATGCTGTTCAGATAACTCGATGACGATTGCCTGCTGAGGTATGTCCAGCGCGGCCAGCATATCAGCCGTTAAACCTTTCTGATGCTCCGGCGTCCCCAGTAAGGAAGCACTGATATTCAGGAACAGCTTGCCTCCAATGTTCAGCTCAGCAAAACGCTGCAGTGACAGGCGCCGGCAGCTCAGTTCAAGGGTGTGCAACAGGCCACAGCGAATAGCGGTCTGAAACAGGCTGTCCGGTGAATACAGAACACTGCCTTCCGGCCCGCGGATCAGCGCTTCATGCCCGATTGTTTCCCCGTTTCTCAGATCAACAATCGGCTGAAAATGCGGAAACAGATTATCCCCGGCAATCAGGCTGCGCAGCAATTGCTCTTCATAATCAATATTTAAGGTCGTACTCAGGCCCATAAAAACTACTCTGGCATCTTTGTTTGTCGCACAACTTAAATTTCACAGATGACAAACAGATGACAAATCACATTGCTGTCACCGGATAACTGCCCATTCAGAGCTTCAACTAATGGATAAGATTAACTTTGCCACTTTTTGATTAGGCTCAAGTGATACAACCCGAATTAATGTCACTGTGTTGTTTCCGCCAGACAATATCCTGTGCAACTTAGCCATGAACCAGAACAGGGGATCGTGATCATGCTCTCCCGAATATCCATTTCCACGCGTATATGGCTACTGCCAGCCTTACTCATCCTGATTTTTTCCGGTGTATATATTCAGGATACTTTCCTGCTGAAAGAGAACCTGCTGGCCGCCAAGAAAGACCGCCTTCAGGGGCTGGTGACCACTGCCCACGCAATACTTGGTGACTATTACCAGCGCAGTCAGAACCAGGAAATGACCGAACCCCAGGCACAGCAGGAAGCCAGCCGGATCATCAGCCAGCTACGTTACGATGATAACCAGTACTTCTGGATAAATGATCTCCAGCCACAGATCATCATGCATCCGATCAAACCTGCTCTTAACGGCAAAGACGCCTCCGCAATCAAAGATAAGCAGGGCAAGTTACTCTTTGTAGCCTTTGTGGATGTGGTCCGCAAAGACGGTGCCGGCTTTGTAGATTACTTCTGGGCCGCCCCTGACGGTTCAGAAGATCAGCTACCCAAGCTGTCCTTCGTCAAAGGCTTTGCCCCCTGGGGCTGGATGGTAGGCAGTGGTATCTATGTCGATGACATCGATGAGCAGTTCACCTCAATCCTGAGCCAGCGGCTGATTTTTCTGGCCACCGCACTGGTGATAATCATTGCGCTGTGCCTGCTGATAAGCCGCAGCATTATCAGACCGCTCAACCAGACAACCGCAGCCATGAAGGATATTGCCCAGGGGGAAGGTAACCTCACTGTTCGTTTACCGGTTAAAACATCTGACGAACTGGGCGTACTGGCAGCCACATTCAATACTTTTGTGGAACGCATTCATCAGACCGTCGTACAGGTTAAAGTTTACGGCGATGAACTGGTGACTGCCTCACACTCACTGGCAGATATCACTGAACAGACCAATACCAGCATCACGACCCACCAGCAGGAAACACAGAACATGGCTGAGGCGGTTCGTGAAATGAACCATACCGTTCAGGAAGTCGCCGGTAATGCATCAGAAGCGGCACACTCAGTCAGCGCTGTACGCAACCAGGCAATGGCCGGGCAGGAAGTCGTCAAAGCCAGCATCAGTGCTACTCATAATCTGGCCAAATCAGTGGATAAAGCCGTCACCAGCATCCAGACGCTGGAAAGCGATGTGGAAAATATTGGCGGTATACTCGACGTTATCCGCTCGATTGCCGATCAGACCAACCTTCTTGCCCTGAATGCTGCCATCGAAGCCGCACGGGCCGGGGAACAGGGCCGTGGCTTTGCCGTGGTTGCCGATGAAGTCAGGGTACTGGCCAAACGGACCCAGGAATCAACAGAAGAAATTCAGGCCATGATTGAACAACTTCAAAGCGGGGCTCACAATACAGTTACCGTTATTCAGACCGGCAGAAACCAGGCTGAAATCAGTGTTCAGGAATCAGAACAGGCAGGGGCAACGCTCAGTGCAATTACGCAGGAAATTCTCAGTGTTGCGGACATGAACACCCAGATAGCCAGTGCCACCGAACAGCAAAGCTCAACCGTCAGCACCATCACCCATAATGTGGATACTATGCATCAGGCATTCGGCCAGACCACAAAAGGCGCCAGTAAGGTTACCAGCGCCAGTGAGCAACTCAACCAGTTGGCTGACAATATCCACAAACTGCTGGGGCAGTTCAAAATTTAATGATCAGGCAGTGCTGCCGGCATCTGCTGGCAGCCATGACTCACAACTTACAGGCACCGCCAAGACAATCATCAAAATCCATGTTTTCAATCTCGTCGCGTTCAGCCTGGGCATGCTGAAGACGCACCAGCAAATCCAGCTCTTCGGGGCTGGCAGCCTGTTCCTGAATACCGGCTTTGGCAAAAACGCCCAGCAATGTATTTAATTCCTGCAAACTGAAATCATTCATCCGGATATTCCCTGTTGTATGTTTGTAGACATCAGGCCAGCGGCAACAGATGATCAATCATCAGCTGTACATTACGCTGCCCCCGGAACTCATTCACATCCAGGCGGTATACTGCCCGCACTTTCTGAATACTCTGATCCGGCCAGCATTTAGTATCAGCATTAAAGTGGATGCCGTCCACCGCAATGCCGCTCTCAGGATCCATTAACACCACTTTAAGGTGCCGCTGTCCGACAATACGCTGCTGAATTAATGAAAACTCACCATCAAACAATGGCTCCGGAAAGTGCTGCCCCCAGGGCCCGCCTTCCCTCAGAAGCTCAGCTGTCTGAAGCGTAAAATCCTGACCGCTCAGCGCCCCGTCAGTCAGGACGGAATGCTGTAACTGTTCGGCGCTCATTTGCCGGCGCACCTCAGCATCAAAGGCGGCCTGAAATGCATCCAGCTGATCCGCGACGATCGTCATTCCCGCCGCCATTGCATGACCACCAAACTTTTTCAGTAACTGGGGATGCTTAGCGGCGACAGCATCCAGTCCGTCCCGGATATGAAACCCGGCCACAGAACGGGCTGAACCTTTCAGCTCACCGTCATCACCGGCGGCGAAAGCAACCACCGGGCGATTGAGCTTCTCTTTAATTCTGGAAGCTAAGATACCTATCACCCCCTGATGCCAGTCTTCCTGAAACAGGCAGACGCCAAACGGCAACTCAGCATCATCAAGCTCCAGTTTATCCAGTAACGTCAGCGCCTGTTGCTGCATCTCCTGCTCAATACCACGGCGTTCCTGGTTTAGCTCATCCAGCTGCACCGCCAGCGCCCGGGCCCGGTCGGGGTCGTTGCACAGCAAGCATTCAATTCCAACCGACATATCATCCAGCCGGCCGGCAGCATTCAGGCGGGGCGCCAGCGCAAATCCCAGATCCGATGCCACCAGGTTATGCCGGGACCGCCCACTGATATCCAGCAAGGCCAAAATGCCTGGGCGGGCCTGGCCTGCCCGGATTCGCTGCAAACCCTGATGCACCAAAATGCGGTTATTCTCTTCCAGCGGCACCACATCTGCCACGGTCCCCAGAGCTACCAGGTCCAGTAAACTGCCAAGATTTGGCATGGGGATATTCTGTCCCGCGAACCAGCCCTGCTGTTGCAATAACCGGCGCAATGCCGCCATGACATAAAAGATTACGCCGACACCGCAGGTAGACTTTTCAGAAAAATCACAGCCTGGCTGGTTAGGATTAACAATCGCACAGGCATCCGGAAGGACTGCGCCGGGTAAATGATGATCGGTGATGATGACATCAATTCCGGCCTCATTGGCAGCCGTCACCCCGGTAACACTGGAAATACCATTATCCACGGTAACAATCAGATCCGGCGCGCGCTGCGCCGCAACCGCCACAATCTCCGGACTGAGCCCATAACCGTATTCAAACCGGTTAGGCACCAGATAATCCACACGCCGGGCACCCATCATCCCCAGCGCCAGCATGCCTAACGCTGTGCTCGTGGCACCGTCACAGTCAAAATCCCCAACAATGAGAATACTCTGCTGATGCATAACGGCCTGTGCCAAACGCTGAGCAGCATCATCAAGGCCCCGAATGTTCTGACCATTCTGTAACTGATTAAGCTGCCGCCCTAACCGGTCAGCATCGAACAGACCACGGCTGGCATAAATCCGTGCCAGCAGAGGATGTACCTGATTAAAGACAGCGCCATCCGCGTTCACATCACGGCGACGGATTAATAATTCTGACATAACACCTAAATACTCAACGCTTGCGTTTGCCCGCTCATAACATCTTCTGCGGGAAACCATTCTTCGGTTTTACCCGTTGCATAATAAGCCAGCAAGCCAATCCATTCACGCACTGCCGTTCCCAGGTTACCAAGGTTATCCGCCAAGTCGAACCTGACGCTGTCAAACTCGAACGGTTGAGAATAATAATCCACCGGATAAGGAATGACCTTCCAGCCCTGCTGGCGGTATATACCGACAGAACGCGGCATATGGAAAGCAGAGGTCACTAACAGCCAGCCATCCCCCTGATCTATACTGCTTGCCTGAGGCAGTACTTGTCCGGAATAGAGCGCATTTTCATACGTATTGCGTGACTGTCGCTCATAAATAATATTTTCAGACAAACTGAACTCTTCCAGCCATGCCTTAACTGTATCAGCTCCACGGTATTCCGGCTTCAGCACCGAACTGGAACCGCCGGTAAAAATAATAGGTTTATCCGGAAAACGCTTCAGCATGCCCGGTAACGTCATCACCCGGTCTGCGCCTTCTGAAAACTGCGGCTGCCCCCAGATACTGCTCAGTTCAGCATTTTCACCGCCCCCGAGCACAATCACGCCGGCAATATTATCAGGTATTTTCCCGGGCTGGCTGAAACGGTTTTCCAACGGCTGCAATAATAAATTTCCCACCGGATAGACGGTCAGAACAATCAGACTCAGCACCGTCAGGAAAGTAATTTTTTTCCAGCTAAACAACATTGAAACAACAAGAAGCAAAACAATAAAATTCCCCGGGTTAGCCAATGCCCAGAAAATTTTTGAAAGATTAAAAAACGTATCCAAAGCCCCATCTCCACCAACAGCAAATCCCTGACAATTTTCCTTTTTCGGTTAGTCTACCTGCTCCCAGATACAGTGACATCCTGATGATCAGCCGCGCCGGCATGCTCCCTTCCGGTTCCCACAGATAACTGATCCTGCCTGCTTATTTAATACACCACTCACGAAAGAAACACGAATGTTTTCAAATAATTAATAGTAATTCAGCAACATTTACCGAAGCACCGGGATACAGCGGATAAAAACGCACAAAAAAACCCGTAACAGTTGCCTGTTACGGGTTTGAATAACACTTCAGAATTTATGCAGTGACCTTCTTCGCCACAAATTCCTGAACGGTTGTCAGTTCATTCGGCAGCACCGTCATGCGTTCTTCACGCTCAAACAGGTCCGCCATATGTTCTGGCAATTCCGGCGCCTGCAAACCGGCTTTTAACACGGCTTCCGGGAACTTAACCGGGTGCGCTGTCGACAGTACAATCATTGGCACACTTTCATCGCGGCGACACTTACGGGCAGCTGCAACACCGATAGCCGTATGCGGGTCCAGCAGATAACCGGTATCAGCATGCACCTCGGTGATCAGTTGACAGGTTGAATCATCGTCACAGGCATGGCTGTCAAACAGCTCACGGACAGCTTCCCAGCGGGACGCATCCAGCTGAACAGATTCTGTTTTAAAACGGTCCATGAGATCACTAATAGCAGCACCGTCACGGCCATAGACATCAAACAGCAACCGTTCGAAGTTAGACGAGACCATGATATCCATCGACGGAGACAGGGTATGAACCAGCTCGCCCTTGCTCATGTCGTTATCAGCAATTACCCGGTGCAGAATGTCATTACGGTTCGTTGCCACAACCAACTGGCTGATTGGCAGTCCCATCTGCTTGGCAATATAACCGGCAAAAATATCACCGAAGTTACCGGTTGGGACTGAGAACGCAACTTCACGGTGCGGACCGCCCACAGCCAGTGCAGCCGAGAAGTAGTAAACGATCTGCGCCATGATGCGCGCCCAGTTAATGGAGTTAACCGCGCCCAGCTTACGGCCGTTCAGGAATCCCTGATCCGCAAAGCTGTCTTTAACCATCTGCTGGCAATCATCAAAGTTACCTTCCAGGGCGATGTTGTGCACATTGTCCGTCAGAATACTGGTCATCTGCTTACGCTGAACTTCTGAAACCCGGTTGTAAGGGTGCAGAATGAAAATATCCAGATTATTGCTGTGACGGCAGCCTTCAATGGCAGCAGAACCGGTATCACCGGAGGTCGCCCCCATAATCACCAGACGCTCATTACGCTGCTGCAGGACAAAGTCCATCAGACGTCCCAGCAACTGCAGAGCAAAATCTTTAAATGCCAGGGTCGGGCCATGGAAAAGCTCCAGCACCCACTCATTAGTATTCAGCTCTTTCAGCGGCGCAACCGCTGTATGGTTAAAACCTGCATAGGTTTCATCAACCATGCGTTTAAAGTCGGCATCATCAATGCACCCGGCCACAAACGGCTGCACAACCTTATAAGCCAGATCCGCATAAGACAGGCCCGCCCAGGAAGCAATCTCTTCCTTCGAGAAGGTCGGCAGTTTTTCAGGCACATACAAACCGCCATCACTGGCCAGACCTGCAAGTAACACATCAGCAAAATCCAGTGCCGGTGCTTGTCCACGTGTTGAGATATATTTCACGGTTATGACTTCCTAAAACTTAAGCTTCGAAGTGTTCAACACGGATACGGGTCACCGTACCGTCGATGTCAGCAGAGGCTTCGATCTTAGCAATGGCCTCATTCATCTGCTGTTCCTTCACTTCCTGAGTCAGGATAATGATAGGCACCAGTTGCTCATGGGTTTCTTTCTGCAGAATCGCGTCAATGCTGATACCCGACTCACTCAGGATACCGGTCACCATCGCCAGCACACCCGGCTTCTCAACCGCATGCAGGCGCAGGTAGTAAGCACTTACAACTTCTTCAATCGGCAGGATAGGCTCATCAGACAGTTCACCCGGCTGGAATGCCAGATGAGGTACGCGGTTATCACGGTCAGCCGTCAGGGTACGGACAACGTCGATCACATCAGCAACAACAGCAGAGGCCGTCGGCTCTGCACCGGCACCGGCACCGTAATACATGGTCTGGCCAACCGCATCGCCGTCAACCAGCACAGCATTCATTACGCCATGCACGTTAGCAATCAGTGCCTTTTCAGGGATCATGGTTGGATGAACACGCAGCTCAACACCGGCCTCATTGCGACGGCTGATACCCAGGTGCTTAATCCGGTAGCCCAGCTCTTCAGCATACTGCACGTCTTCCGCAGTGATC
This sequence comes from Aliamphritea hakodatensis, assembly GCF_024347195.1. Taxonomy (NCBI): domain Bacteria; kingdom Pseudomonadati; phylum Pseudomonadota; class Gammaproteobacteria; order Oceanospirillales; family Oceanospirillaceae; genus Aliamphritea; species Aliamphritea hakodatensis. The sequence continues at coordinate 668,720 of NZ_AP025281.1, read as the reverse complement.
TTACTGATCCCTTCGGTATACGCCTTGGAGAACTGCAGCGGAATACCAAATGACAGAGACGCCAGAATCGTCAGCTTATGCGCCGCATCGATGCCTTCAACGTCAAAAGTAGGATCAGCTTCGGCATATCCCAGCGCCTGAGCTTCCGCCAGCACATCAGCAAAATCACGGCCTTTATCCCGCATTTCAGTCAGGATGAAGTTACCGGTACCGTTAATGATACCCGCCAGCCAGTTGATCCGGTTAGCGGACAAACCTTCACGGATCGCTTTAATGACCGGAATACCGCCAGCAACACCTGCTTCAAATGCCACCATGACATTCTTCTGCTGTGCCGCTTCAAAGATTTCATTGCCGTGCTCCGCGATCAGCGCTTTGTTCGCTGTCACTACGTGCTTACCATGCTCAATCGCAGTCATCACCAGCTCCCGCGCGGTGTCATAACCACCGATCAGCTCAATGACGATATCAATTTCAGGATTACGGGCAACGGCAAAAATATCCGCGGTAATCTGGGTGCCTTTAGTATCGCAATCAGGATTAGGACGACGCGCACCCACTTCCTCGATAATAATCTTACGGCCGGCGCGACGCGCAATTTCTTCAGCATTGCGCTTCAATACGTTATAAGTGCCGCCACCCACGGTGCCGAGTCCACAGATACCCACTTTTACTGGTTTCAAACCGTTACCTCGCTTGTCATGTCAGGGAATGCCAAAGGGCACGCCCGGGCCGAGTCAAAATAGCTTCGCATTATATATAAGTCAGCCGTGATGCACTACGCAGCAGGTCGCTTTGAAACTAAAAAAGGGAGCATTTTGCTCCCTTATTGATGAATAGTTTTTAATCTGCAGGATTAATTCAGCTGAAGCATCTCAGCCAGACGCGCTGCAGGCACATAACCCGGCACCAAACTGCCGTCTTCCAGCACCAGTGCAGGTGTACCGGTCACGCCGGCCTTACGACCAACATTCATCTGCGCCAGTACCGGGCTGTCACAGCTGCTGCTGGCCTGCGGCAGGCTTTCACCTTTCTTAGCCCGGGTCATCAGCTCTTTACGGGTTTCTTCGTTTTCAGCACACCAGACAGAGTCCATCGTCAGATGAGCAGGCGACCCCGCACCTGCACGCGGGAACGCCAGATAACGTACTTCAATTCCCAGTGCATTGATATCCGCAATTTCTTTGTGCAGCTTACGGCAATAGAAGCAATCCACATCCGTAAACACAGTCACACTGGCCTTCTTCTCACCTTTAGCTGCAAAATTGATTGTATCGCTGGCATCGCTGCTCGCCAGCAGCTCAAGGCGATCACCCTTCTTGGCTTCTTCTGTCAGATTAACCAGAGCACCGCTTTCACTGACCTTAAACATATCCCCGACAACAAAGTGACTACCTTTGTCATTGGTATACAGGGTTTCACCGCTCTTCAGCGTCACCTGATATAAGCCGGGAAACGCCGCCGGCTTTACCTCAACGATAGGCACCATCGCATTCAGGCCTCGCAAGGCATTACGAATGTCGGCTTCCTTATCCCCTTCCGCCTGAACGGTTGCAGCAAATGCAAATAATGCCGCTGCCATCATCAAAAATTTACGCATGAAATCCTCTACCTTAATCACTGCAAATCGTCACCGGCCGAAAACCGGTATATTTGTGGTCTGAAACTTGAGACGACAGGATACCCTTAAAGTTCAGAGCCTTAAGCATTTTTTATCCCCGCGGATGATGCTCCCGGTGCAAAGAATGCAACCGGTGCTGCGCCACATGGGTATAAATCTGCGTGGTGGATAAATCACTGTGCCCAAGCAACAGCTGAACAACCCGCAGATCGGCGCCATGATTCAGCAAATGCGTCGCAAAAGCATGCCTCAGGACGTGAGGCGACGGCAATTGGGTTAATCCGGCCGCCAGTCCGTGACGCTTAATCCGGTACCAGAATGTTTGCCGGGTCATTTGTGTGCCCCTCCTACTGGGAAACACAACCTCATTACGTGAATCCCCCATCAGCAATGGCCTCACATTCTGCACATATTCCTGCAACCAGCGGGCAGCCTCATCACCCAATGGTACCAGCCGCTCTTTATCCCCCTTACCCACGACCCGGATAATCCCTTGCCGGGGGTTGATCTGGCCCAACTGTAACGACACAAGTTCGGTGACCCGCAAACCTGCCGCGTACAGCATCTCCAGCATTGTCCGGTCACGGAAATCCAGCGGATCATCCGTATTTGGTGCCTCCAGCAGGGCCACAACGTCTGCTTCCGTCATGGTTTTCGGCAATTGTCGCCCCTGCTTCGGGCTTTCAATATCCAGTGTCGGGTCAGCGCTGATCACCGCTTCACGGACGTAATACCGGTAAAACCCTCTCAAACACGACAACATTCTCGAGGTCGATGCCGGCTTCAGTCGCTGCGTCACCCGCCAGCTCAGATAGGCAAGCAGCTCAATCCGCTCCAGCTGTAACAGACGATAGCCCCGGTCCTGCAACCATAAGGCAAACTGACGCAGGTCCCGCCGGTAAGACTGTAGTGAATTATCACTCAAGCCTTTTTCCAGCCAGCAAGCATCCAGGTATGTATCAATAGTCTGCGAGTTATCCTGTGAAAGCTGTTCTGTGTCTGATTTCAGCTCTGGCACATTGCCTCCCTGGTTATTCTGTTTCCGGCGCAGTGTAACCAACAACGACCGGCCTGTTCGCTATTTTATAATGACGAAACTAAGATCACAGCAATCCAAATCAATAAAAGTCACCACCATGCAGCCACCCGCAGAACAGACTCCCCAGGCAAGCACCCTGCTTCTTACATGTGGTGCGCTGGCTAAAGAAGTGGTTACCCTGATCTCACATAACCACCTGCAACATATTGATGTTCAGTGCCTGCCTGCTAATCTGCATCACCGCCCCGTACTGATACCGGACGCCATTCGTAAAGCGATTGAGAAATTCCGGCACCGCTATCACAATATATTCGTCATCTACGGTGACTGCGGTACAGCAGGCGCGCTGGATGAAGTCCTGCAGGAATATAATATTGAACGCATTCCCGGCCCACATTGCTTTTCTTTCTTTGAAGGCAACGAACGCTTTGCAGATAATGAGGATGACGTCACTTCATTTTTCCTGACGGATTTCTTCTGCCGGCACTTTGATACATTCATGTGGCAGCAATACGGCCTCGACAAAAGTCCCAGCATGCTGTCTTTTATGTTTGGCAACTATAAAAAGCTGGTCTATGTCGCCCAGACCCGGGACGAAAAACTCTATGAAAAGGCCCGTGAAATTGCCCGTCGTCTCGGGCTGAAGTTTGAATACCGCTACCGGGGCTATAGTGATCTGGGCATCTATATACACAATATTGACGCATAAAACCCGGGCACAAAAAAAGGTGGCCTGAGCCACCTTTTTTCTTCCCGCAGGACAGTTGCTTACTTAGCCAACTTTTCCTTGATACGTGCAGACTTACCGCTACGCTCACGCAGGTAGTACAGTTTCGCCTGACGAACGTCACCGCGACGCTTAACAGCAATGCTGTCAACGCTGGTAGCGAAAGTCTGGAAAGTACGCTCAACACCCACACCGTGAGAGATCTTACGTACGGTGAAAGCAGAGTTAACGCCACGGTTACGCTTACCGATAACAACGCCTTCGAAAGCCTGCAGACGCTTACGCTCGCCTTCTACAACTTTAACCTGAACAACAACGGTATCACCCGGTGCAAATTCAGGAACGTCTTTAGTCATCTGTTCAGCTTCAATCTGCTGAATGATTGGATTTTTGCTGCTCATCGCTCGCTCCTAATACTAACCCTGAGACCCTCGGGCCTCCTGGATAAATTCGTTTAACAATGTTTGCTGCTCTTTATCTAACTCAAGGTCTTCCAGCAAATCAGGACGTCTCTGAGAGGTTCTGCCTAACTGCTGTTTCAGACGCCAGCGTCTGATCGCCTCGTGGTTACCGCTGAGCAACACATCAGGTACGGACATTTCGTCGAGTTTTTCCGGCCGCGTATAATGCGGGCAATCCAGCAAACCGTCGCTGAAAGAATCTTCTGCCGCTGAATCCGCATGTCCGAGAACACCCGGAAGCAACCTGGAGACCGCATCGATCATTACCATTGCCGGTAATTCGCCACCGCTGAGAACAAAATCCCCCAGCGACCACTCTTCATCGATTTCCGTTTCCAGCAGACGCTCATCAATACCTTCGTAGCGTCCGGCAACCAACACCAGTTTTTTATGACCGGCTAACTCTTTCGCGCCGGCATGATCGAATCGGCGGCCCTGCGGAGACAGATAAATAACTGTAACGTTTTCATCTGCACCGGCAGCGTCTTTAGCTGCATGGATTGCATCCCGCAGCGGCTGCACCTTCATCAACATGCCGGGACCACCACCATAAGGGCGGTCGTCAACGGTACGGTGTTTGTCTTTCGTGAAATCTCTCGGATTCCAGCACTGCACATCCAACAGGTTATTGCGCACTGCCCTTCCTGTCACACCGTGGCAGGTAACTGCCTCGAACATTTCAGGAAAAAGACTAACAACACCGATCCACACCGGTTAAAACTCCGGATCCCAATCGACCCGAATCGTACCTTCATCAAGGTTTATTTCTTTGATCACCTGATCTGGCAGGTAGGGAATTAACCGTTCACGACGATCAACACTCTGACCATTACCTTTTACAACCAGAACATCATTCGATCCGGTGGCAATCAGGTGACTTACCTTGCCCAGCTTCTCGCCGGACTCGGTGATAACATCTAACTTTTCCAGCTGGCTCCAGTAAAACTCACCGTCACCCAGTTCTGGTAACAGGCTGGTTTCAATCGCGATATCCAGGCCACAATAGTCCCGGGCAACATCACGGTCATCCACACCTGCTAATTTAGCAATCAGCCCTTTGCCATGTTTCTTGCCGTCAGCAATTTTGACCGGCAACCACTGACCATTTCTGTTCAGTAGCCATGGCGAGTAATTCAGAATGCTTTCCATCGGCTCGGTGTGTGAATAAATTTTCACCCAGCCTTTAACACCGTAGATGGTTGTAATGCGCCCAACAATCGTCGTTTGCTCAGACGTTAAACCATTCATTCAAAAAACCCGACTGATAACTAATTAATTATGCGCTTTTTGCTTCTTTCAGAAGCGTAGCAACACGGTCAGATACCTGAGCACCTTTAGATACCCAGTGTTCAACGCGCTCAAGATTGACACGCAGACGCTCTTCCTGACCTTTCGCCAGCGGGTTGAAGAAGCCAACACGCTCAATAAAACGACCGTCACGAGGATTACGAGAATCTGCAACAGAAAGGTGATAGAAAGGACGCTTCTTAGCGCCGCTGCGAGCTAAACGAATAGTTACCATGCGTTCGGTCCCTTTATTAAGTGAGCTTTGACATCACTCACAGTTCATTGTTTGCAATCCCGCTCAAGTCACGGAACCCGTAATCCCGCGTGGACTGCACCTAACATAAAAAACGAGGCGGCATTTTACGTGAAAATGCCGCCGTTTGAAAGCTTATTATCTGATCGCGTTTCAGCCGGTCATTTACAGCTTGGGGAAGCCGCCCGGGCCACCCATTCCGCCGCCCATGCCACCACCCATTCCAGGAGGTAACATACCTTTCATACCGCGCATCATTTTCGCCATGCCACCTTTAGTGGAGAACTTCTTCATCATCTTCTGCATCTGCTTATGCTGTTTAAGCAAACGGTTGATATCCTGAATCTGAGTACCGGAACCGGCAGCAATACGCTTTTTACGCGAACCGCTAATGACATCCGGACGACGGCGCTCACGGGGGGTCATCGAATTAATGATGGCTTCCATCTGCATGAAATTCTTTTCGGCCCCGGCCATATTACCGCCCTGCATCATCTGGCCCATCTGCCCCATGCCCGGCAGTTTATCCATCAGCGAAGACATACCGCCCATATTTTTCATCTGCTGCAACTGGTCACGGAAGTCTTCCAGATCAAAGCCTTTACCCTTCTGAACTTTCTTCGCCAGCTTTTCCGCTTTGGCTTTGTCGACCTTCTGCTCAACTTCTTCGATCAGGGACAGGACATCGCCCATGCCCAGAATACGGGAAGCAACACGGTCGGGATGGAACGGCTCCAGCGCATCGACTTTTTCGCCAACACCCAGGAACTTGATCGGCTTACCGGTGATATGACGAACAGATAAAGCGGCACCGCCACGGGCATCGCCGTCTGTTTTGGTCAGTACAACACCGGTGAGCGGCAGGACGTCATTAAATGCTTTCGCCGTATTGGCCGCATCCTGACCGGTCATGGCATCTACCACAAACAGTGTTTCAACCGGATTGATCGCCGCATGCAGATCTTTGATCTCATCCATCATGTCACTGTCGACGTGCAAACGGCCCGCCGTATCGACAATCAGCACATCAAAGTGTTTCACTTTGGCATGGTTGATAGCGGCGTTAACAATATCAACCGGCTTCTGCTCAGCCGTAGACGGGAAGAAATCCACTTCCACTTCGCTCGCCAGGGTTTCCAGCTGCTTAATCGCTGCCGGGCGATACACGTCGGCAGACACAACCAGCACTTTCTTTTTCTTACGCTCACGCAGAAAACGGGACAGCTTGGCGACAGAAGTGGTTTTACCTGCACCCTGCAGACCGGCCATCATAATGACTGCCGGTGGCTGAGCCGCCAGGTTCAGCTCTTCATTCGCCGCGCCCATAACCGCTTCCAGCTCCTGCTGGACGATCTTTACAAAAACCTGCCCGGGGCTCAGACTCTTGCTGACTTCCTGACCAACGGCACGCTCTTTGACGCGCTCGATAAATGCTTTAACAACCGGCAGCGCAACGTCCGCTTCCAGCAAAGCCATACGCACTTCACGTAAAGTGCCTTTAATGTTGTCTTCGGTCAGCTTGGCTTGACCGGTCACCGCCTTTAACGTTTTCGACAGGCGATCCGTCAGATTCTCAAACATATTACTCTTGCCCTGATGGCTGATATCGGTTCGCCGCAATAATGACTGGCAGCGCAACCTTAAATAAAGGATGGCGGCATTATACAGCACCCCGGTTTATAAACCCAATACACAAACTTATCTGCTCAGCCAGCCCAGACTTTGATCTGCACCAATGGAAATTATTTCATCACCCTGATATTTATGACAAACTTGACGCTGAGTATTTTCAATTAATTCATTCTCTGTTTAAAAGTTCTGTGCCGTGTGTCCTCCGGCACCTGAAAGAGCACCCTATACACATGCTGACTCTATTCACCGCAAGTGCAATTATCTTTTATCTGGCCGCCGCTGTTATGCAGGCCAAAAATCTCCAGCAGGCGGACCGGTTTGCGCCAGCCAGAGTAAAAGGCATCGCACTTATCGCCTTCGCTGCGCACAGCTACGCTGTTTTCCTGGATTTACACCGCCCGATGGGGATCCACCTGGACTTTTTCAGCGTCGGTTCCCTGATCGCCTGGCTGGTTGTCGCACTGGTACTGCTCAGCAGCCTGCGGCAAAAAATTGATAACCTGTTCATCGGGGTATTCCCGATGGCCTCCATCTCGCTGATCTTTGCACTGCTGGCACCGGACACAAACATCGCCAAAGACTTTGCCACCGGGCTGGTCATTCATATCCTGCTGTCCATCATGGCTTACAGCATTTTTACCCTGTCCGTTTTCCAGGCAGTCCTGCTGGCTAAACAGGAGTATATGCTCAAGCACCACCGCACCCGCGGCCTGATCCGTTCGCTACCGCCGCTACAGATCATGGAAAAACTGTTGTTTGAGATGATCTGGACCGGCTTCATTCTGTTAACCGCGTCACTGATTACCGGGATGCTGGTCTTTGATGACTTATTTGCCCAGCATCTGGTACACAAAACGGCCCTTTCAATTATCGCCTGGCTGCTATACGTCGCATTACTGGTTGGCCGCCACGTCATGGGCTGGCGCAGCCAGAAAGCGGTCCGCTGGACCGTCGGCAGCTTTACCCTTTTGATGCTGGCGTTTTTCGGCAGCAAGTTCGTCATCGAACTGCTGTAATCCTGTGCGCACGGGCAGCCATCAAAGCTTGACTTAAAATCAGCTTGTATTGAAAATGGCTGCTCAATAATTAAGCGAAGGTTTCTGCATCTTGGACGACGCATCGATCGGCTCCCTTTTGGGAGTTCTGTTGTTTCTTATCTTTTGTTCCGCATTCTTCTCCAGCTCTGAAACGGGCATGATGTCACTCAACCGCTATCGCCTGCGGCATATGGTGAAGAACAAACACCGGGCGGCCACCAAAGCCAGTAAATTACTGCAGCGTCCTGACCGCCTGATCGGCGTTATCCTGATCGGCAATAACTTCGTCAACATTCTGGCTTCTGCAATTGCCACAATTGTCGCCGTTCGCCTCTGGGGTGAGGCCGGTATTGCGATTGCGACGGCCTTGCTGACGCTGGTGATTCTGATTTTTGCCGAAGTGACCCCAAAAACCGTTGCAGCCCTTCATCCGGATAAAATTGCCTTTCCAGCCTCCTATATTCTGCAGCCTTTACTGCTGGTACTGTACCCGTTCGTCTGGATTGTGAACGGCATCACCAACGGCCTGCTTAAGCTGTTCGGCATTAAAGTAACCGAAGGTAACCACCATCACCTGAGTACGGAAGAGTTACGTACACTGGTGAACGAATCAGGGGCGGTACTGCAGCAGCGCAACCAGTCGATGTTGCTGGGTGTACTGGAGCTGGATGATGTTGCTGTAAATGACATCATGATTCCGCGAAATGAAGTCATCGGTATCGACCTTGAAGATGACATTGAAGTCATTATCGAACAGCTCAGCACCACCAATCACACCCGCCTGCCGGTTTACCGGGGCGAGGTAAACAAGGTGGTAGGCATGCTCCACATGCGTAACCTTGCGCAGGTTTTCCAGCAAGGCTCTGTCACCAAGGCTGCTATCCTTCAGGTCATTCATGAACCCTACTTTGTGCCTGAGAGCACCCCGCTGCAAACGCAGCTGCTGAACTTTCAGAAAGCCGGTCAGCGTATCGCACTGGTTGTGGATGAGTACGGTGATATTCAGGGTGTGGTCACCCTGGAAGATATCCTTGAACAGATTGTGGGAGAAATGTCCGGCAACACCAAGGAAGAAGATCAGGACATCCACCGTCAGGAAGACGGTAGCTACTTTATCGACGGCACCGCAAACATCCGGGACGTAAACAAATCGCTGGACTGGGACTTACCAACCGACGGCCCCAAAACCATCAATGGCCTGATGACAGAAGTACTGGAATCCATTCCGGATGCCAACGTCTGCCTGACGATTGGCCGCTACCGCATTGAAACCCTGCAGGTAACCGCCAACCTTATTAAAACCATCCGCATTATTGAGCTGGAAGGTAAAGATGAAGAAGATGAAGACGACTAAGCATTTAGCCGTTTTCTGATCAGCACAGCAAGCGCTCCTTAACCGGAGCGTTTTTGTTTGTCCGCCAGTTCCCGCTGTCGGATCAGGCTGTAAACTTCCCGCTTTTGCGCATCACTCATCACGCCCCATTCGGCAATTTCCATTCCACTGCGGCGGCAGGCAATACACAGATCCTGCTCATCCAGCGCACATACACCGGTACAGGGTGAACGGACAGGGGTCAGTTGTTCAGTCATATGTTACAGCTCTTATCTCATGCAGCTATCTTGCTGCTTATCATTGATGTTCCGGACGCGGCCTGACGGGTATACCGGCATCCAGACCGATATTTAACAGCTCAACCAAAATGCAGGCGGTCAGCCCCCAGATGATATTACCCTGATATTCATACGCCGGCACATAATGGGTTTTACCACGGTACTTAAATGCATCGGTACGGTGGCGTTTATCTTCCAGAAAAAACCGCAGCGGTACAGTAAAGATTTCATCCAGCTCAGCCGGATTCGGAATTAAATCTGTATCCGGTTCAATCAGTCCCACGTAAGGCGTCACCCGCAGCCCGTGTTTAGACATTGACTGGCTGAGCGCACCCAGCACTTCCACCCGCTCCGGGGGCAACCCCACTTCTTCATGGGCCTCGCGAAGCGCGGTCGTCAGTAAATCCGCATCTTCAAAATCTTTTTTCCCCCCGGGAAACGCCACCTCGCCCCCATGGGAGGATAAATGCATTGTCCGGCGGGTCAGCACCACCTGAGGATCATCACTCTTGGTCAGCGCCACCAGAACAGCCGCCTCAGCCCCTTCATGCTCAAGTACCCTTGGTGAACTGGCATGTAACCGACGCGCTAAATCCTGAATCATATATCCTCCACGTATTAACTCCTTTCCATCATACCCGGCGTAACAGGTAAAGTTTAGTCGCGCCACCCTCGCCGAACGGGAAAAAATTGCGGTACACTTTGATCCCAATACGATTATCAGGAGCCAGTATGAAATTTTGCAGCAGCTGTGGGGCACAGGTTCGCACTGAAGTCCCTGCCGGTGACAACCGGCCACGTCATGTCTGTATCAGTTGCGCTGAAATCCATTACTCCAATCCTAAAATCATTGCCGGCTGCCTGCCGGTTTTCGAAGATAAGGTGCTACTCTGCAAACGGGCCATTGAACCAAGAATCGGCTACTGGACGCTTCCCGCCGGCTTCATGGAAAACAACGAATCCACAGAACAGGCTGCACGCAGAGAAACACTCGAGGAAGCTAACGCCAGAGTCAGTAACCTTGAGCTATACAGTCTTACTTCCATGACGCACATCAACCACGTTCAGATGATCTATCTCGCGACACTGGATGATCTGAATTTCTCAGCCGGTGAAGAGAGCCTTGAGGTTGCCCTGTTCAGCGAAGCTGAGGTGCCCTGGGAAGACATTGCCTTTCAGAGCATTACCAATGCACTGCGTTGCTATTTTGATGACAGACACAACCAGAAATTCCCTCTGCGGCACTTTGAAATACACGCGCCATCAAAGCGCCCGCTCAACAAGGCTTCAGTCTGAAGCCTTATCCGTACGCTTTTTACGCCGGATCAGCGGTCTGAATTTTGCCAGCCACCAGGCACAGAGAATACCGCTGATAAACCCGGCGATATGGGCTTCAAAACTCACCTGCCGGCTAAAATCCAGCAGAGTATAGACCAGCCCGCCATACAGCAGGATAGTCAGCAGACTGAAAGCAACAGCCTTGAAAGAGCGGGTAAACACGCCATAGCTCAGTAAAAAACCCCAGTACCCCATGACCACACCGGAAGCACCGATGTGAATGCTCATCCTGCCAAAGATCCACACCAGCAAACCACTGACCAGAATTACAAAACAGGTTACAAAGGCCAGCGGCCGCAGCTGAATGATTAAGACGCCCAGCAGCACCAGTGGCACAGTGTTGCCAAGTAAGTGCTCAACACTGCCGTGTAAAAACGGTGCTGTTACTACTCCATACATCAGCTCTGTATGTCTGGGAATTAATCCATATATACGTAATCCGCCACCGGTTAGCTGATTAACGCCTTCAACAATCCATAACAGCGCAATGAAAGCTGCCAGCCATTTCAGCTGCGCTGATCTTTTTATCACCAATTCTCAGCTCCTCCGCCATTACTGGGCTACAGCCTTTATCTGCAAGTCATAAAGATGTTATTCACATGCTAATCCACAGAAAAACTGGATAAATTTATGTTTAACCACCGCCTCTTCACATATACTGACCATTATTGGAACAAGTTAATATTAACGTTTAAAAACATAAACTTAATGCGCTTATCAGAACCTTATGCAAATCTATTGCACAGGCTTATGCACAGAATACGTGCATAACTCCTCAATTTTTATAAACAACTGCCAGAATGCCCGGCAAACTGCCTAACGATCCTCTGCCCCCTGATCAGAATTCGGCCAGCTTATACACCTCATAAGCCACTTCTTCATAGGGATGAGTGTGCTTAAGCTCAGCAACCACCTGCCGGATCAGGCTGTCTTCACACACCATTTCGACCTTCCACTCCGCCAGCCGTTCCACTTGGTTCATACTGCCAATGTGCGGATTACTGCCCGCCAGCGGCCGAAACTGCCCCTGGCCCAACACCTGCCAGCAGCAACTGTCATAATCCCCAATGCGGCCTGCACCTGTTGCAAACAGCGCTTCTTTAACGTTTTCCAGATTCTCTTCAGGTACAAAAAAACATAATTTATACACAAACTTACTCCTTTAACCGTTTCCGCAAACAAAAAAGCCCCGGTTATACCGGGGCTTTTTAAAGGCACAATGCGCAGCATTAATTCAGATCCAGCACATCCTGCATGCTGTACACACCCTTCGGCTGTTCACTTAACCAGCTTACTGCCCGTACGGCACCTTTTGCAAAAGTCATACGGGAGCTGGCTTTGTGGGTAATTTCAAAACGTTCGCCTTCATTGGCAAACATGACCGTATGATCACCGACCACATCACCGGCACGGACAGTCGCAAAACCAATTTCTTTTTGGGTTCTCGCCCCCACCTGGCCTTCACGGCCATAGACAGCACATTCACGCAAATCACGCCCCAGTGCACCGGCAACAGCTTCACCCATGCTCAGCGCAGTGCCAGAAGGAGAATCCACCTTATGATGATGATGGGTTTCGATGATCTCAACATCATAGTCATCGCCCAGAACCTTAGCCGCCATCGCCAACAGTTTAAAGCTCAGGTTAACGCCGACACTCATATTCGAGGCAAAGACCACCGGCATTTTATCGGCGTAGCTGTCCAGCCCGGCACGTTCCTCAGGAGTCAGGCCGGTTGTACCAATCACAATGCGCTTGCCGTTTTCAGCACAAAGCGCCATGTTCTGCAGCGTCACCTGAGGAGAGGTAAAATCGATCAGCACGTCAAAGTCATTGATAACACTTTCCAGCGAACCGGACAGGGCAACTCCCAGCTTACCAACGCCAGCCAGCTCGCCGGCATCTGCACCGATCAGGCTGCTTTGCGGACTGACAATCGCCGCACCTAACTGCATTCCTTCAGCGGCTTCAACCGCCTGGATATTCGCTTTTCCCATCCGGCCTGCGGCACCGGCAACTGCTACTCGAATCATGGTTTAATCCTGATAAACGGCCCGCAGAGAGCAGGCCGGTATAAATGTATTATTCAGCTCTGTGTTTATTCCGGTGCGCACGGCTGTTCGCAAGGAACATTCTGGTCCATATCCAGTGCCGGCTTGGCAACATCCGGACGGCCAACAACCTTTGCGGGCACGCCAACGACAGTCGTGTGGGCCGGCACTTCATCCAGCACAACCGAACCACCCCCGACTTTAGCCCCCTTACCCACTTCGATATTACCGAAAATTTTTGCCCCGGCGGCGATCAGCACGCCTTCACGGATCTTAGGGTGGCGGTCACCGCTTTCTTTACCGGTACCTCCCAGCGTAACCCCCTGCAGGATAGATACATCATTCTCAATGACACAGGTCTCACCCACCACAATGCCGGTAGCATGATCGAACATCACCCCGTGGCCAATCCGGGCTGCCGGATGGATATCCACCTGAAACACCGAACTGACACGGCTCTGAATATACAGTGCCATTGAATAGCGCCCCTGGCTCCACATCCAGTGTGAAATCCGGTAAGACTGCAGGGCATGGAAGCCCTTCAGGTATAACAGCACGATGGTAAAACGCTCAATCGCCGGATCACGGGTTCGCACCGCTACAATATCCTGACAGATAGACTCAAGAATACCCGGATCTGCCCGCAGCGCCTCATCAATCAGTTCGCGCAGGGCAACAGCTGGCATCACATCATCTGACAGTTTACTCGCCAGCAAGTAGCTGACCGCCGCGCACAGGCTCTTGTGACCAATAATGCTGGCATGGAAAAAACTGGAAAGGAAAGGTTCACGCTCAATTTCTTTACGCGCTTCTTGCTGGATCAGTTGCCATAAGGCATCCGGTTCCACTGGCCATTCACTCATAACAGGCTCTCTATCTGACGGCTACAGACACCCCTGCCGGGCTAGGATACTCGCAGGAGCCTTCAATCTCTTGCAAAACAGGGCCTGCACTGCTGCAGACCCTGTTTATATTTTAGGTCATATCTTCGAAGAACTTCTTCACACTGTCGAAGAAACCGGTCTTCTTAGGGGCATGATGCTGCTGGCTGTCGTCCATCGCGGACTCAAACTCACGCAGCAGTTCTTTCTGGCGGCTACTCAGGTTAACCGGCGTTTCTACGATTGCCCGTACTAACAGGTCACCCACAGCACCACCGCGAACCGGCTTGATACCTTTACCCCGCAGGCGGAACAGTTTGCCCGTCTGCGTTTCAGCCGGAATCTTCAGCTTCACACGGGACTCAAGCGTTGGTACTTCCAGCTCACCGCCTAATGCCGCGTCGATAAAGCTGATCGGCACTTCGCAGAAAAGGTGTTTCCCGTCACGCTCAAAAATAGCATGATCGCGAACATTCATCTGCACGAACAAATCACCGGACGGTCCGCCGTGAGTACCGGCTTCACCTTCACCCGCCAGACGGATACGGTCACCGGTATCAACACCTGCCGGAATTTTCACCGACAGTTTCTTGGTTTCTTCAATACGGCCCTGACCGTGACAGTCGTTACACGGATCAGAGACCACCTGACCTTCGCCATGACAGGTCGGACAGGTTTGCTGTACTGAGAAGAAACCCTGCTGCATCCGCACCTGGCCTACACCGCCACAGGTACCGCAGGATTTAGCACTGGTACCCGGTTTGGCACCGCTGCCATCACAGGTATTACAGCCTACAAGAGTCGGTACAGTAATGGTTTTTTCACAGCCCTTAACCGCCTCTTCCAGTGTAAGGTCCATGGTGTAACGCAGATCCGCACCGCGCTGCACATGACTGCGACGGCGTCCGCCACCCGCACCACCGAAAATATCACCGAACACGTCGCCGAATACATCGCTGAAACCACCGGCACCGCCGCCGAAGCCACCGCCACCCATGCCGTTCGGATCAACACCCGCATGGCCGTACTGATCGTACGCGGCTTTTTTCTGCTGATCAGACAGTATTTCGTAAGCTTCGTTAACTTCCTTGAAAGCTTCCTCTGCTTCTTTGTCGTCCGGGTTACGGTCCGGGTGATACTTCATCGCCATCCGGCGAAAGGCTTTCTTGATATCCCGGTCTGAGGCGTCTTTGGCAACCCCCAGTACTTCGTAAAAATCTCTTTTCGACATAATCTGTTTCGCTTGTCGTCGGTGCTCAGGTGGCACGTATTAAAAACGCGACAACGCGGGACCGGCCCGCGCTGTATAAAGACGGACTCAGGCTGCCAGGCAACCCGAGTCTGTTTAGCATCATCTGTTCAGATGAAACGACTTACTTCTTGTCGTCTTTCACTTCTTCAAACTCTGCATCAACGGCATCATCAGCCGGCTCAGCCTGTGCCTGTTCAGCACCGCCTTCAGCACCTTCTGCAGCCTGCGCTTCAGCATACATCTTCTGAGCCAGACCGGAGATAGCTTCTGTCAGAGCAGCTGTCTTGGTGTCGATCGCTTCTTTATCTTCACCTTTCAGCGCTTCTTCCAGCGTTTCTACAGCAGCGTTGATTGCAGTTTTCTCTTCTTCAGTTGCCTTATCGCCGGCTTCTTCCAAAGTTTTCTTGGCAGAGTGAACCATGGCATCACCCTGGTTACGCGCCTGCGCCAGCTCTTCGAACTTCTTATCTTCCTCAGCATTCGCCTCGGCATCATTGACCATTTGATCGATTTCATCATCGCTCAGACCGGAAGATGCTTTAATAACGATAGACTGTTCTTTGCCTGTCGCTTTATCTTTCGCTGATACGTTCAGAATACCGTTGGCATCGATGTCAAAAGTTACTTCAACCTGTGGAACACCGCGTGGTGCCGGCGGAATATCTGCCAGGTCAAAACGGCCCAGTGATTTGTTAGAGCTCGCCTGCTTGCGCTCACCCTGTACCACGTGAATGGTAACAGCAGTTTGGTTGTCATCTGCAGTTGAGAACACCTGAGACTTCTTGGTCGGGATAGTGGTGTTTTTGTCGATCACCGGAGTAGCAACGCCACCCATGGTTTCGATACCCAGAGACAGTGGCGTTACGTCCAGCAGCAGAACGTCTTTAACGTCACCGGCCAGAACCGCACCCTGGATTGCAGCACCCATTGCTACCGCTTCATCCGGGTTAACATCTTTACGCGGAGACTTACCGAAGAACGCAGAGACTTTCTCCTGAACCATTGGCATACGGGTCTGACCGCCAACCAGGATAACTTCATCGATTTCAGACGCAGACAGATCGGAATCTTTCAGCGCGATACGGCAAGGTTCCAGTGAACGTTCAACCAGCTCTTCAACCAGAGATTCCAGCTTAGCGCGGGTAATCTTAACGTTAAGGTGCTTAGGACCGGTTGCATCTGCAGTGATGTACGGCAGGTTAACGTCAGTCTGCTGAGCAGAAGACAGTTCAACTTTTGCTTTCTCAGCACCTTCTTTCAGACGCTGCAGTGCCAGCGGATCATTGTGCAGATCAATGCCGGACTCTTTCTTGAACTCATCTGCCAAGTATTCGATCAGACGCAGGTCAAAATCTTCACCACCCAGGAAAGTATCACCGTTAGTTGCCAGTACTTCGAACTGGTGCTCGCCGTCTACTTCAGCAATTTCGATAACAGAGATATCGAACGTACCGCCACCCAGGTCGTAAACAGCAATGGTCTTATCGCCTTTAGACTTATCCATGCCGTACGCCAGTGCAGCTGCAGTTGGCTCGTTGATAATACGCTTAACTTCCAGACCGGCAATCTTACCGGCATCTTTAGTGGCCTGACGCTGCGCATCGTTGAAGTAAGCAGGTACCGTGATGACAGCAGCATCAACAGACTCACCCAGGTAGTCTTCTGCAGTCTTCTTCATTTTCTTCAGAACTTCTGCAGAAACCTGTGGTGCAGCCATCTTGTTATCATTGACCTGAACCCAGGCGTCACCGTTATCGGCTTCAACAATCTTGTATGGCACCATGCTGATGTCTTTCTGAACAACATCATCTTTAAAACGACGGCCAATCAGACGCTTAATCGCAAACAGGGTGTTGTCCGGGTTAGTCACCGCCTGACGCTTTGCCGGCTGACCAACCAATGTTTCACCTTCGCCAGTGTAAGCGATGATAGAAGGCGTCGTGCGATCGCCTTCAGCGTTCTCGATAACCTTCGTGTTTTCACCGTCCAGTACAGCAACGCATGAGTTAGTGGTACCTAAGTCGATCCCGATGATTTTACCCATTGTAAAACTCCAATCTTTCTGAGCCCGGTATGACGGGCGAAAATTCTGTAATAAAGCCTTTGCTTGCTATATATGTCCGCTTTTCATGCTTTCAAGCCAAAACCGGATCTTTTTTGCGGCTTTTATATCTTTTCCTGCGGTCCGTTACCGCAGCAGGACAGGTTTAGCCCTGAGAAACAATCACCATTGCCGGACGAATAAGACGCCCATGCAGGGTGTAACCTTTCTGCATCACAGCCATCACATGATTAGCCGGTACTTCAGGATTTGGCACCATAGACATCGCCTGGTGAAGTTCCGGATTAAACGCATCACCCACAGGGTTTACCTGCTCAACCTTGAACTTCTCAAGGCCGGATACAAACATGTTCAGTGTCATATCAACACCTTCACGCAATGCTTTAACCGCTTCATCATCAGACTGGCTGGCTTCAATTGCACGCTCCAGGCTGTCGATAACCGGCAACAGTTCATTGGTGAACTTTTCCAGCGCAAACTTATGCGCTTTCTCAACATCCATTTCCGCGCGGCGACGTACATTTTGCATGTCCGCCTGGGTGCGTAATTCCTGATCTTTCAGCGCATTAACCTGTGCTTCCAGTGTCGCTACAGATGCCTGCAGAGCAGTGATGTCTGCATCCCCCTGAGCAGCAGTGTCCAGCAGCTCGTCTTCATCCGCCAGAACACCTTCTACCGTTTCAAGAACGTCTTCTGCACCACCGGCCGGATTTTCCTGCTGTGCTGCATCTGCCTGAACTTTGTCTTCACCTGCCATCTGAGTCTCCAAGTATTTCTGCCTGCAACGTATATCTGGCCGTTGCTTCACAAAAGAAATCTTTACCCCTGACAACTTTAGCGACAGGGGCAAATCGCGTTGCTGACATATATGGGGCTGTACAGGCAGGATTCAAGTTTTCGAAACGCATTTTTTTAATCAGAAACACGAAAACATATTGCGCTCAAATCATGAATGGCTTATAAATTAGAAAAACACTGTACAAAAACACAGCCTGTACAGTAAAACAGTATACGAACAAATACCCTGCCGCCAGAAACGGCACCTGATTAAACACAGCAGTACGTAAAGAAAGCGCTACCTTTGACCGAGGCCAGACACATGCTGACACAGTTAAATATTCGTAATTACGCAATTGTTGAACAACTTGATTTAGAGCTGCACAACGGCATGACCGTTGTCAGCGGCGAAACAGGTGCCGGTAAATCCATCATGCTGGATGCATTAGGGCTGGCACTGGGCAAACGAGCCGACAGTGGCACTGTACGCAACGGTGCAGAACGGGCAGAAATCACCGCAGACTTCGACATCAGTAAGATTGCGGCTGCCCGGGACTGGCTGATAACCGAAGAACTCAACCAGGACGATCAGTGCATTCTGCGCCGGGTCGTAACCGCTGAAGGCCGCTCCCGCTGCTATATAAACGGTACCGCCTGCCCAATCGCCAAAGTACGCCAGTTGGGTGAGTTTTTAATTGAAATCCACGGCCAGCACGAACATCAGCGGTTACTGAAAAAGGATCATCACAGACACCTGCTTGATGCATTCTCAGGAGAGGCCCGGCTGGTACAGCAAGTCCGTCAGCAACATAAAAAATGGCGCGCACTTGACCAGAAACACAAAGCATTATCGCAGCAAAGTGAAGAACAGGCCGCCCGGGTACAACTGCTCAGCTATCAGGTTGAAGAACTGGAAACCCTGCAAATCGAAGCAGGTGAATTCGAGTCACTGGTAAAAGAACAGCAAACACTGGCCAATGCCGGCGAAATTATCCAGACTGGCCAACAAATACTGCAGATTACCCAGGACAGCGACAGCGGCAATTGCCTGAACTTACTGAACCAGTGTCAGCACTTACTCAGCAACATGAAGGCACCCTCGCCCTCAATTCGCCAGACCATGGAAATGCTGACCAACGCTCAGATTCAGATTGAAGAAGCCAGCCAGGAAATGAATCAGTATCTTGGCCGGGTTGAACTTAACCCTGAACGCCAGCAAATCGTGGAAGAACGCCTCAGCAAACTCTTTGACCTGGCCCGAAAACACCGCATTGCCCCGGAAGATCTGACTGATCACCTTGCCGCTCAGCAACAGGAGCTTGCAGAGCTCTCCATGTCTGATCAGGAACTGGATGCACTGGCTGAACAGGTCAGCGCCGCCTATCAGGATTTTTTACAGCTGGCACAGCGTCTCAGCGATATCCGGGCACGCACTGCGCGGAAACTGGCCAAACAGGTGAACCAACAACTGCATGACCTGGGTATGCCTGCAGCAAACCTCGATGTTCAGCTCACGGCCTATGAAAGCGGGCAGCCCAACCCCAACGGCCTGGAAGAAATTGAATTTCTTATTTCCACTAACAAGGGACAGCCGGCGCGCTCACTGCACAAAATAGCATCCGGCGGTGAACTCTCCCGTATCAGCCTGGCCATTCAGGTGATTACCGCAAAATCCTCCAGCACACCTTCGCTGATATTTGACGAAGTAGATGTAGGTATCGGCGGTGCTATCGCAGAAGTCGTCGGCAGGCTGTTACGTCAGCTTGGCGGCCACAGCCAGGTACTGTGTGTAACACACCAGCCGCAGGTTGCTTCTCAGGGACATCAGCATCTGTTTGTCAGTAAGCGGGCAGGGAAGAAACACACCCATACACAGATCAACACACTTAGCTGTGACGAACGGATCGAAGAAGTTGCCCGTATGCTGGGAGGGATCGATGTAACGAACACCTCCCGCGAACATGCAAGGGAAATGCTCGGTGTCCAACGCCCGCACTAAGCCCCTGAACAGGCACAAAAAAACCGGCTATCAGCCGGTTTTTTTTTATCAGAAAGTAATGCTTACTTTGCTTCACAACCTTCTTTACACACACCGTACAGATACAGCGTACGGTCAGTCACGGTGAATCCCAGACTTTCTGCAATTTCGTCCTGACGCTGGGTCAGGTTAGTGTCGGTGAACTCACGGACTTTGCCACATTTCACACATACAATGTGATCATGCGCTTCATCTTTTGTCAGCTCAAAGACAGAATGTCCGCCTTCAAAGTGGTGACGGCTTACCAGACCTGCTGCTTCAAACTGAGTCAGTACCCGGTATACAGTAGCCAAACCAACATCTTCACTCTGATCTAACAGAATTTTGTAGATATCTTCAGCACTGAAATGATCGCTTTCACCCGCTTTCTCAAGGATCTGATAAATTTTAATCCGGGGCAGAGTAACTTTAAGACCTGCTTTTCTTAATTCTTGATTTTCAAGTGCCATAATCTTTCTCTATGATGTTGACCGCAACGGATGATAGACTTATTTTTCCGAACTTTTGAATAAGCCCAGTCTCATAACAACAACTGAACTCATTCAGAAGTTCTAGACTGATTATCTGATTTTATGCCCGAAAGTGGAAGTCATTTACCTATGCAAAAACTATATATTGCTCTTCTGACCGCAATTTTCCTCAGCGGCTGCTCTGAATTTCCCGGTGTTTACAAGATTGATATCCCTCAGGGTAACATCGTCACCCAGGAAATGGTTGATCAGTTACGCCCGGGCATGACCATCAATCAGGTACGTTACGTCATGGGTACCCCTCTTCTTACCGACCCGTTTAACAAATACCGCTGGGACTACATCTACAACAACAAGCATCCGGACGGCTCTGTCACTAATGAACGCATGACTCTGGAATTCGATAAAGAAACCGGCACCCTGAAAGGCCTGGCCGGTAACTTCAGACCCGGTGGCGATAAACAGACCACACAGTAAGTCTGACCCGTTTCATCAAAAAAGCCAGCATTGGAAACAATGCTGGCTTTTTAGTGGATCATGCCTTCAGCCGGCTTATTCCGCTTCTTTCTCTGCCTTAGCCTTGGCTGCCCGCTTCGCCCGTGCTTCTTTAGGATCCGCAATCAGTGGCCGGTAAACCTCGACCCGTTGCCCTTCTTTAAGAATGACATCCTTCGGATTACGGATGGACTTACCAAAAATCCCCATCGGATCGTTATCAATATCGATCTGAGGATACATTTCCACAATCCGAGACTGCACCACCGCCTCATATGCGGAACAGTCATCCTGCACCTGTAAGCTGACTATTTTTTGCTCATGGGGCAGGGCATATGCAACTTCTACACTGATCATAACGCTTAAAACCTGATACCTGACGCCGCGCACAGCAGCAATAAATTAAACATAAACCTGATCGGCACGGCTGACAAACGCATCAACCATGGTTGCCGCCATCTGATTAAACACCTTACTCATCGCCATACTTGCCAGCTTACCGGAAAAATCAAACTCCAGATTCAGACTGACTTTACATGCTTCTTCACTCAATGGAGTAAATACCCACACACCGGCCAGCTTTGAAAAAGGCCCTTCAACCAGCGACATACGTATTTCACCCGGTCGCTGTAACTCATTCCGGGTCGTAAAGCTGTACTTCAGCCCCGCTTTCGCCACATGCAGACTGGCCTGCATTATATCTTCCGAGGATTCATGAACTGTTGTGCCGGTACACCAGGGCAAAAATTCCGGATAACCCGCCACATCATTCACCAGATCAAACATCTGCTCAGCGGTGTGCAAAACCAAAGCGCTACGGTCTACCTTTGTCATTCTCTCTCCGAACATCCTCTGCGTGGCCAAACTCAAAACATCCCACACACAGAGCAATTGAAACAGGGGGGACGCTATTTTCTGAGGTTCGCTCCCTAATTACAACTTTAACCATACTTTCGCCACGAAAAGCTTACCCGCAACAGCGCTTCGTCAGATTGCTTTTCCCACATACCCCTATATAATCGCGCCCCATGGCAAAGAAGAAATCAAAACCCAGCGGCAATACCATCTGCCAAAACAAAAAAGCCCGTCACGAATATCATATTGATGAAAAAATCGAGGCAGGCCTGGCATTAACAGGATGGGAAGTAAAAAGCCTTCGCGACGGACGCGCACAATTGGTTGAGTCCTATGTCATTTTTGACAAAGGCGAAGCCTGGCTTATTGGCGCCCACTTTACCCCGTTAAAAACAGCATGCGCTCACGTCATTGCAGACCCCACCCGGGCCCGTAAACTGCTGATGCACGCCAAACAAATATCTAAGCTGTTCGCCGCCACCCAGGCAAAAGGCTACACCTGTGTTGCTCTGAGCCTGTACTGGAAGAACAACAAAGTTAAATGTGAAGTCGCATTAGCCCGCGGTAAAAAGCTGCACGACAAACGTGATACAGAAAAGAATCGCGACTGGGACCGCCAGAAACAGCGGCTGATGGCAGCGAAATAAACACATCTGATAAAGGGCTGAATACACAGCCCTTTATTTTATTCCCGTAACGCTCACAATCTCTCCTTACAACACCTTCATTCTGATTTCTCAGGCTTCATTATCACTTAGCAGCTCAAGCAACTGTAAATAAACACTAAAAGCGCCAACTATTTGCTGCTTATTAAAAAAAAATCATTATAATTGCCCACCTCAGGGGGTGACTTGGCTTCGACGCTGATTGCGAACCCTTTGGTGCATGTCGTGAGTGTAGTGAATCACGTAAATCCCTTACTACATTGTTATAGTTGCAAACGACGATAACTACGCTCTAGCGGCATAAGCCCGCTAGCGCTGCGCTTAAGGTGTCTATAACTTAAGATTTTGCAGTGTCATTTGAGATAGAATCGCCCGGATGCTTTGTCTCAAGCTGAACGGTTAAAACTAAAGAGGCTCGCCCTAAACGCCCTGACCTTCGGGCCGTGACGGGTTAATCTAATAGAAGCGTCTAAACATGTAGATCTGAAGGCAGAGGATTGGCGGACGCGGGTTCGAAACCCGCCACCTCCACCAAACACACTACTTATCACTGCCGATAAGTACCCTGAGCCCCGCGTAATGCGGGGTTTTTTGTGTATACTCACTTCTTAGCAGTTCCTAACATATCCCTAGGAAGCCCCCACCCAAATGGGGCTATACAGGGGGCCTTTCAAATATTCAGAAATTGCAGGCCCCCAAATTGCGCTGAAATGAGGTGATGATATGCCCTTAACAGATCGTGCGATTAAGGCAGCGAAAGCTAAAGAGAAGGACTACAAGGTATCCGATGAGAAAGGTCTTTTCTTGTTGGTAACCAAATCCGGATCAAAGCTATTCAAGATGAAGTACCGCTTTAACGGTAAAGAGAAGAAGCTCTCTTTCGGTGCCTACCCTGATATCAACCTCAAGGAAGCCAGGGAAAAGCGTGATGAAGCCAGAAAGCTATTAGCTCATGACATTGACCCTTCCGCTCATAAAAAAGCTATCAAAGCAGCACAACGCCTTAACAGCGAGAACAGCTTTAACGCCATAGCCCTTGAATGGTTTGATACAAAACTGGCCGACAAGACTGATGGCCACCAGCGGCGAGTTAAACGGGCATTAGAGATTCACCTTTTCCCAACGCTGGGCAACCACCCGATCAAAGACATAACCGCGCCGGTTTTGCTTGAAGCGTTACGAGTTATCGAAGGTAAAGGCTCAGTTGAGACCGCTCACCGGGTTAAGCAAATCACCGGTCAGGTGTTCCGCTACGCTATTGCCACAGGTAGAGCTGAACGCGATCCTACCCCAGACTTGAAAGGCGCGTTACGACCATCAATACCTAAACACTTCTCAGCTTTAACCGATCCCAGAGACGTGGGCCGACTACTCATTGCTATTGATGAGTTTCAGGGTACTCCAACTGTAAAGGCTGCACTCAAGCTATCCGCCCTATTCTTCTGCCGGCCAGGTGAGCTACGGAACCTCAAGTGGTCCGATATAAATCATGAAGAAAGCCGCATAGAGCTAGTGGCAGAGAAAACCCACCAGCAACATATCATCCCGCTGTGTACACAAGCTAAAGAGATTCTGAATGAGCTCCACCCGCATACAGGCAATGGAGACTTTATATTCCCTTCAGCCCGTGGCCGAAGCCGCTGTATGTCTGAAAACGCAGTCAGGGTAGCGCTCAGAACAATGGGATATGACAACGACACAATGACCCCTCACGGCTTCAGGGCTATGGCTAGAACACTCCTTGATGAAGTACTTGGTTTCCGTGTGGAATGGATAGAACAACAGCTGGCACATGCTGTTAAAGATGCTAACGGCAGAGCATACAACCGCACTAAGCACTTAACACAACGTACAGAAATGATGCAGAAGTGGGCCGATTACCTCGACGGGCTTAAACAGCAGGCTCTCTCAGGGAATGTCGTTTCAGTAAATTTTAAGCAAGCATAGCAGAGGTTTTGCCAGTCTAGGGTAGCTCCCGAAAAAGCGGCTCCTTACCGCTCTGACTGGCAATCATAATAAGGACACATGAAGGGTGTGTTATGGGTAGCATTAGTTTTGGCTCATTAAGACAAGGATTTACATCTGAAGAAGCTGCAATGCTCATACTTGGTATCGATGAGTTAACTATCCGGATGTTTAAGCAAGCAGATCCTAGCTATCAAACAGTTGGGGAACCTCTGCTCCTTGGTGAAATAGATACGAGTCAGCTGATTGCATTCAAAGAGATTACTGCAGCGTTAGAGCAAGAGCTAGAAAGCAAAGCATATAGAGGCCAAAGTAGCTGTCTTGAATTTTATGAAATAGTTGAGTGGGATACTTATGAAGAGCAAAGAATTAATTTTCAAGGCTCTACAATTTCCAAACAAAGCCTGGCCGCCTGGTGTTTCCAAAGAGGTATAGAAACAGACGCCTTTGGATCCCTCCCCATCATTAATCCTCCTGAATCACTATCAGACTCATCTCAATCAGAAGTAATAGAGGAGCTTCAAAATCGGATTCGGAGTTTTGAAGATACATATGAAACAGAAATGGCAGCATGGATCGATTTTTTTACTGCTATGGAGGAGGCCGAATCCTATATTAAAGACGTGCGACACTCGGCACACCCTGTCAACATTGAATCACTTAACGCTGTCCTGAGCTTCTTTACAAAGCTTGAAGTCGGTGCCGAATCGACAAAGCGAGTGATAAAAGACATTAAAAAACTGGATGAAATTCAACAAGAACTGACAGCTGTAACTCAAGAAAATTATGACTTGAAATCAGATCTGGCCAACAGCCTATCTCAATCTGAGAAGCTGACATCTAGAGAAAAAACAACTCTACTAAACACTATCGGTGGATTGTTGGAAATTATTAAGAGTCGAACAAGACTGAATCAAGAAGCTGTAATCAGAGAACTAACTAGCTCTTATCCCACAGTGCCCGGTCTTAAAGAAAGCACACTAAAACAAAAATTCTCAGAAGCAAAAAAAATCTTAAAAAACCATATTTAACAATAGGTTGTTTCCAATTTTAGTCTAGCTATACTTTTTTCCAGTCTAGCTAGACTGCATTACTCCTAGGCTATTCATATCTTGCGGATACCGAACAGAACTTAACAGGTACTCGCATATGTCTAATCGCATTCTCCGCCGTCCAGAAGTAGAGAAACTTACCGGCCTATCTCGCAGCACAATCTATCTGCGTATGCAGAAAGGAACCTTTCCACAGGCTTCACCTATCGGTGGCCGTCTTGTTGGCTGGAAAGAATCAGATATTCAGAAATGGATTGATGATTGCTTTGCTGGCGCAAACCAAGCGGCATAAGGAAGGAGCTCTCATGAAAACCAAACCGATGACCGCCACCACAACGGCCACCAGCACTGCTGATCTTATCAAGCCTCCCTTCAAGATAGAAAGGGTTTTGCTCCACCTGGTAACAAAGGGCTCTATTAATCGTTTAGAGGCTGAAAAGGCCCCTGTCTTTGATCATGCGCTTAACTCAACCATGAGCAATGAAGTAAAGCAAAGACTTGGCCTGAGCTTTACGAGCTTACCAGAGAGGCATTCAGGCTATCAGGGTCTATCTGTTATCTATCACCGCTACCAGTTAACAGACGAGAGCGCGGACCGCGCTAAAGTATTGATCAATGAATATCGCCTCAAGCGCGGAGCAGATCCGGTGAATTGGGAGAATGCCGCATGAGAAAATTAAGCTCATTAGTCGAGCCAATTGTACTTCTGATCATCTGGCTCGAAAGGGCCAAGGATAGCGCTCACAAAAAGGCCAAGCACAGCTCAGGCAGCATCGCACTTACACCGTGGGTAACGGCCAAGCTTTGCTTTAACAAAAGGGCCAACCCTAAAGGGAGCATTCTTAACTGTTTATTTGGGGCTATTCACGACTGTGGTAATCAGGAGGGCGTAGCATGATCTTATCCAGTACAAAGGCTGGTATTCGCCCCAGTTACCCGAAGCAAATCATTACGCCAGTGTTGACAGCTCTTAACCAGCGGCGCTATGTTAATAGGGCGTCTGCAAAATCAGATGCCGAGGTTGGTCCCTCGAATATTCCGAGCGCACAGGCGCTCATTACATGCGCTTTTTTTGTGTCCAAAATTCGTGTTTATGGCGGATTGTGTGGAGGCGCTTCGGCGCGCCGTTTCTCGGAATACGGTAGGACCAACTCTGCACAATCTGCCTCCCTCTTGGTTGGTCCCAATGGCGGCAGTTCCCTTAATTATTCCGAGGATGCCACTATGTTTGGTGACACGTCACAGTTTCGTCTGCTGAAAGACGATAGAGCTATTTCAACTCCCTTCCATTCTAAATTTGCGTGTATAGCTATCACTTCCTGGCCAAACGTTCAGGAGGTGCTGTCATGAATTATTACTCACCTGCTGCCACCGTTGTTGAGAAGCTGACGAATACACTCACCAGCCACCAGCATCATGAGCTGTTAAATGAAGCGCAATGCGCCACTGAAAGCTGTGTACTGGTATCCCAGTATATCAATGAGATTGCGCTTGAATGTGATTTCAGCGAAGTGAGCAACCCGGGACAGAAGCTAGCTGAAATAAACCTCAGCATGGCCGAGCTTACTAGAGCGTTTTCCAGTTTAGCTACCCGTCTTGAAAATGCTGAGTTGCTGGCTAATCAAAAAGCAGCTTAAAGCACTCAATAAAGAACCTGATTCTCATGATGTAGAAGCTGCACTTCGCAGCTTCTAGGAGGGTTGTAATGGCTGCTACTGTTCAGCATATACAGAGCCAGAAGCGAAAGAATAAAGGCAAGAAGTCCTTATCAATTACATATAAAGGGTACTTTCACTTGCCAGCAGCAATGCTAGTACATGAAGACTTTTTAGCTTTGTCAGGCAATGCTGTAAAGCTCCTGACTCACATTGGAATTCAGTACAACGGAAGGAACAACGGTGATCTGCATTGCGCCAGGTCAGTTATGCAATCGCTGGGTTGGTCTTCAAAGAACGGACTGGCCCGAGCGCGTGATGAGTTAATCGCACGAGGATGGCTCATCCAGACTCGTCAGGGAGGCTTGAACTGTGGTCCGAGCCTTTATGCACTTACCTGGCAGCCCATCCATGACTGCGATGGAAAATTAGATCTGCCGGCTACAGTCATACCAATTAGAAGGCTATCTTCATAGATAGCCTTGACTTAATATGACATTGCTGCAATTTATTTAAAATCTTAAAGAATCAAAATTACGAGAACTTCACATACCTTCATTATAAAAATGAGAATTAGGGATATAAAGCTCAACAACAAAGCTTTTCTCAGATGTGACAGTATTTAAATCAATGCCTTCATTTGCCATAGAATTACGAGCACTAGAAAGCCCAAAACCCCGAGTAAGCGCTGTCGTTACTAGATTAGAGTCGTTGATTTTAGTTTCATCAGGTAGAGCGTCGGGGCTAATTCGATTCTTGAACCTAAGCAAGGTAATTTCATCACGGCGCTTAGCTTGCACCCCGATGTAATTACCAACCCCATGCTCCACTGCATTATAGAAGATTTCCATCAAAAAATTATAAAGTGAATATCTGCCAATTTTTAATGGAGGTAAGTTTTTAACTGATCTGCCGATTCCAACCCTAAAATTAGTCATATCTTGTGCTGCCGAAATAATTTCTTCAGGTAAATAATAAAGACCTTCTTCCAGAACAGTCCTGTTCAACCGACTCCGTTCAATAAGATCTTTTGCTTGACTAATTGATGAATCCCTTATATCTAATCTTAGTTCTTTTTTTGCATGCCTCAAAAAGCTAGAAGTATCATACAAATAAAATGACTTGAGATTTGGAGCTTCAGAATATATTTCATTTAACAACTCTCTTCGTGGACCTAATTTCTTCCCACGCTTTTCCAACCACCAATCTTCTTTAACATCTCCTGTCACAAGCACGATGTAGGAAATATCTTCTGACTTTGCCTTTTTTAAAACTTCCTTCCAAAGAATTAAATCGCCATACTTTCGTACAAACTCTCTATCATTGACCGTATAAGAGCCTGACTTAGATTTATCCTTATACCCAGGAGGTATTTTATTTTCATACCGCCTTTCGCCAGTCTTATATATTTCTTCTAACTCTTTTTTACTAAGACTATCTCCTATTCTTCCTTCAAATATACTCAATACTGTATTCTTAATTGTATCCTTATCATTAACATCTGATTGTTGACTTTCTAGGTTCGAAAGCTCTTCAATGAAGCTCTCAAGAAAAGCTTTACCTGAGTCAATATTATCCTGAGTTATGAATTCATCAGGATTTATTAGTGAATGCCGCTGCTTTAGCTTTAGTTTTGAGAGTTCAGAAGAAAGGCTACCAAATACTTCATCATATTTAGAGATTGCATCATCAACCAAACTTCTGACAGTATTAAATTTATTTTTTTGATCGCTTATAATTTCATGTCTATTGTTTAGAAACTCAAGAGCAACTTGAAATGCTATCCAAATCTTATTATTAAAGTCTTGACTTCTAAGAACATTAATCAAATCATTACTTGCTTCCTCAGGAAGACGATATAGATCAAGCAAAACATTTGAATCAAAGATAAACAATCCACTTTCCCAAATAGACTTAAAATCTATATCATCTTTATCAGCATGAGTTTTTAATAAAGTATTCAACATATCCATATATACGTACCCAAATATCCCAAAACTTAACACAGAAAAATCACAAAACTTAGATTCTAAAAACTAGACAGACATCAAAAAATAGAAAAATCATTTACCATATAATCTAAAAATCCATTCACACAAGATACGACAACAGCCATCAGTTGCAAGAAAACTATAATTGTAACCATGGCACTAGTCTTCATTACAACCTGACAACAACACTTTTGATAACACTTCCATGCCTATTAAATGAAGCCATAGCGATCTCATTACACCTACTAATAGGTCATTAAGCAAGCAAAGCTCTAACGCAGAACAAGACCTGCCTAAAAATATGACTGCCCCACTATATGGGCCTGGCTGCCCCACTATGTGGGCCTGATTTTGATTTCACTGCCCCACTATTTGGGCCTGACTGCCCCACTATGTGGGCCTGTAAACGGCTTTTTTGGCCCCTCACTGCCCCACTATTTGGCCACCTTTATATATTTACCATACGTAAGGGCTGTTTAAGCGAAGCCCAGCTCTGAAGAAAATAGCAATGGTGATGGAAGTTAAGGCGGTAAAGATGAGACCTGTTTACTTGCTTAAGAGCAGTTATCAAAGTATGTAACAACGACTATCTGGATAGAATCGTATATCAGAGCAATGGAGTAAAAATGCATCAGTATTTGAGCGATACCGAATACGCGGTAAAGAACCTGATTGAGCTTGCTAGCAACGAGGAGACTGAACTACAAGCAAAGCAAAGTGAGTTATCTACACTCCAAAAAAAAGTAAGCATGCTGCAATGGGACTATCAAACAAGCGATCTTAACGATGACTTCTCTGACCTTTATGCACTGAATGCATTCAATAGAATGGCAACTGCAGATAAAGAAATGAAGCTTGTACAGAAAGAGGTAGTCTCTCTTACTAGTTCACTCGAATCTAAAGAGTCAGCATTACAAGCTATATCAGGTGGAATACTTCAGATAGCGAAACAAGGCATCTCCGCCTCACATGGTCAAAAACACAAAGCCCCAAGGGGTAGACCTATAGGAGATACTTGCTTACGAGACGTCATCTGGGAGTCACGTAATCAAGCAATGCACTATGAAGAGGGCCGTTACAAAAAAGGAGTAAAGGCTGT
Source organism: Aliamphritea hakodatensis (assembly GCF_024347195.1). Classification (NCBI taxonomy): domain Bacteria; kingdom Pseudomonadati; phylum Pseudomonadota; class Gammaproteobacteria; order Oceanospirillales; family Oceanospirillaceae; genus Aliamphritea; species Aliamphritea hakodatensis. The sequence goes on along the minus strand of NZ_AP025281.1, from coordinate 638,406 downwards.
GTTCTTATCCCTAAAAAATGAGTTTGGAGATTCATTTTGCTTAGAAACCAATCACGGTAAAAGCTGCGCAAAGCAAATCCTAAAGCTACTTGGTTGGTATGATTACGAAGCCTATCTGGCAGACATGAATCACTTTTTACAATGAGTGCAAAATCAACGTCCTGAATCAGGCACCTGGTATAAAAAAAGAAAGGAATCATCTGGTGACAGAGAAAGAATGGTTGTTATCTCTAAAGGAAGAATCGATCCAATTTAATGCTGATAAGCCGAGGTGGCTAGCTATTTGTCAAAAGCTATATGCTGCCAATATACAGATTACCCGATCTATAGCTCTTTATTTCGACCAGCAAGACTACCTCTGCTCAATTACCTTAGCAGGTGCAGCTAATAGCTTGATCAGAGAAATGTTAAGAGAAGAGTATCAGTCGGACCCTCTTGGCTGTACTGCAGCTATGGCGGCAGCGCTTGGATCTCAAAGAGAAGGGGGCAATAAACAATCAATAATCAGAGCTGAACTGCACCCTGTGAACTGGTTGAAACATTACCGCCATAATCGTAATAGCCCACCAATTCAAAAGTGTTTTGATGATAATGAAGCGGCTTTTATAACTATAGAAAATGCTCTTTGTAGCTATGGAGCTTTCGTGGATATGTTTGCAGAACAGCTACCAAGGAATGCTTGTGAAAAAATATTTGTTTCTACCCAAATGCGTGATTGGGAGAAGTATTGGAAAAATGACACAAGCTATTTCTCATGGTAAGAACTTATCTAGAGAACCTGCAATTTTCTCAGACTATTTGAAGAGTTTTAAGAGGCTCTAAGTGATTCATAAAGGAATGTGGATTATGAATAAATTCTATGCGTTCATGTGGGAAATAGACGATCCGGAAAGTAGCCACAATGTTGCCATTGATGAAGAGTATGGTTTTATCGTGGTTGCTGAGGATATGTGGGAAGTCTCTGCGCTTTTAGACGATAAAGGCTGGGATTTGCCTAGCTGGATTGATCAGTTCGTTACAGGCGCTCTGGAGCTGGGAGAAGCAGATCAGGATATTGCCGGAATACTAGAAGGCCCCATTCACATGCGACCCGCTGAAGTAGATCGGCTTGATATACCTTACTGGCGGCGTGACTTCAGAAAGGATCACTGGGTTGAATATTCCAAGTACCAGCAGACCGGGGACTATTGGGGTGCGGTACTGGATAAGAAGGAGCCTGGTTAATGCTACATCAACTATGGATTCGGAATAAAACTTTCAGAATTGAGCTACCAGAAGACTCGCAGTTCTGTTTCGCGCTAACTCCTTATATCGGCCAACTTCCTATTGGCTACGCCAGGCTAACAAACAATGACGGCCAAGTAACGCTGGGAGATATTCTGATTTACGACAAGGCCGGTTTCTACTGGCCCTGTCAGCCCTTCAGAGTGCGTTTCAACTTTCGTAGCCAAGGTTATGGGTCAAAACTTTTAAAGGCTGTAATACAGCACTGTAGAAGCATTGGAGCAATATCTATCGAAGGAAAGATGGTTGGCGATCCAGAAATACTGAGACCTTGGTATCAAAAGCATGGTTTTAGCATTGATGAACAGACAAACCTGCTCTTGAAGCTGTGAACAAGCCTACCCCCCCTATCCTTAATATAGGGAATACACGCTCAAATATGGGGAAATATCCCCGCTTACAGAAAGTAGTGAGGCCTCCCTTGCCCAAAAAAACTGGCTGTATAGTCCTGCTTAAACCCAAAGCTTTTGGGACTATATCTAGGGACTACAATTTCTCGGCACCACGCTAAATTTAATTTCTTCTTCCACAGGGAAGCAGCATGTTTGAAGAGACGTTTACATACATCAACAGCCAACTAAATGATACTGAATCACATGAGCTCAACGGCCTATTAGAAAAGCTCAGTGTTAATCTTTATCAAATAGTTAGTAACTCCGAAAAAGATTGCCTGAAGGAGCTAACTGATGCTTCCGAAGCATTTAAAGAAGCAAACTATAAAAGATGGAAGATCGGTTTCCAAAAGCTGGAAATGCTTCGCTATATTTCGATTGAAGCAGGCAAAGACTTTCAAAAAACCTTCTTAGCTTTACCTCAATACGAATCAGATCCTTTGCTTGGAGTTTTAATGCGTCAACATGCTCATGCTTGCCGTATTACAGGAGAAATTATTTTGCTCTTAAAGGGAGGCTATCCATCTGGCGCCCTTGCTCGTTGGCGAACATTATTTGAAATTTCTGTTAACTGCTTAGTCATCCACAAATATGGCAGCAATGCAGCTATTGACTTCATTAAGTATGGAAAAGTGAAAGCTGCTGAAGGAATGGCTGAATATCAAAAAACAGCAAGAGAGATGAATGTCCAACCATATACTGAGGCGGAAATATCAGAAGCTATGACTTCAAAGGAAAAATTAACAAATGGAGAGCCACACTTTCATTGGGCAAGAAAATATACAGGATATTCAAAACTTGAAAAGTTACGTGAACATATAGGGTTAGGAAAATGGTCTCATAACTATAAACTAGCTAGTAAATATGTTCATGCGGACCATTGCGAAATGCAATCGTTACACGGAATACCTGAAGGGAGCAGAGAAGTGCTGCTGGTCGGACCATCAGGCTCTGGAATGGTTGAGCCAGCCCACATGACAGCCATCACTCTAGCACAAATCACAGGAGCTTTTTTAACAGCACGTGTAAATGATGACGAGCTTAATCATACAAATTCAACATTGTTCCAATTACTTATTGAACAATATATTGATGCTGTAGGAAATTCATTTTTACAGTGCTCTGAAACACCGGAACCAAAACAAGAAAGCCCTGGCCGAAGCCAAGGCTCTTGATGGATACTCCATGGAGCAACGATTGCTCAGAGCGGAGTCAGATCCGAAAAAAGCAGGTCGCCACAGAGGAGCAACAATCACTCATGCAAAGCCAACTACTCATGGTCAGAAGCTACTTATAAAGATACTATTGCCCTATAACTCGATCAAAATGTGCTTGTCGTACAAATTACTTACCAGTCCATCCTCTATATTTACCATAGTAAGGATAGTTAGTAATAGCATAAGGATATCATCTTGAAAAACCCGTTTACACCATCTGATATAGCTAGTCTCCCAGAAGATTTCTTTGGCCGAGATAAAGAAATACGCCTTCTAGCAAGAGCTATAAACCAAGGCTCAGTCTGTATCGAAGGCTCTTTTGGTATTGGAAAATCATCTTTCATGTCAAGGACACTTCTTCATATGGATGGTTTTGCATCGAATGAAAAATGTGTTTTCGTTATGGCTGTTGGGCATGGAGATATAAAGACTGTCGATGACGCTGCACTATTAGTTCTCGATAAGTTGGTTGAAGTTGACAATACTCAGCAGAAAATAAAAATTGGAATACCGAAGCTAATTTCTTATGAGTCTACTGAAGCATATACCTTCTTTAATGAGGGTAGGCACCTTTCTGCCCTATCAAAGATCGTAGCTGATCAATCTTTCAAATCACAAATTAACAATGCAGAAAACTTCATAATTGCTATTGATGAATGTGAAAAATGCTCACCCGCGATTGCCAGATTGATGAGAACCTTGTGTACAGAAGTTCAACTACAGGGCATCAAAAATCTGAGATTCGTTCTTGCTGGAGTTAGCCCTTTTTACCAACAAATGGCTGATGTCGATAGAGGTGTAACACGATTCATATATAAATCAATTAATCTTGAGCCACTTGATCAAGATTCCGCACTCACACTACTCGATGACAAGTTCAAAGTTGTAGCCACCTCTGCAGAAAGAGACGGAGAATCACTCAATATTGATCCTGAAGTGATAGATCGAATTGCTGCGATCTCAGGAGGTCACCCTCACCTACTGCAACTATTAGGTTCGCATGTCATAGAACATGAATTTGAAGACCCTGATGGATGTATAGATATAAAGGACTTAGTCGATTCGTTACGAACTATTTGCTATGAATCAAGAGGCCGAGATTATGATCTATTAATCCACACAATGAAAAATGAGTCAGTATTTTCCGACTATCATACTTTTATTGAGCTAGCTGGCGGGAGTTTTCCTAGTAAAGTAGATAGATCAAAAGCTCTGGAAGCCATAGATTCGGATGCAATCGATTGGTTGCTAACCAGAAATATCATAAGTGTGAATGACGACACCACATATTCTGTTGTAGATGAGTTTCTCCGAGTACGTGTTGTACTAGACTTACAAGAAACCAAGCTAGATGAAGTCGAATTAGAACTAATGAATCACGGCGAACTTTCATTGCCAGGACAATCGTTTGAAATGCTATATGAGAATACTGGTAGGGAAAATGTGTAGGAAGCGAGTGTAACACACACAAAAACCTCAATTGACGCTTTAAGCTATAAAATCAGCTATTGGTAACAGCAGTATAATATCTACTTAGCTGTTTCGCTCTGACTCATAAAACCTACAGCTTAAACTTTCTACGGCATAAAGGATAAACATCAAATATGGCGATTAAGAGTGATAGTAAGCAGCCTATGTAACTTCTCTTACTACGGGTGGTAGGCTGATGGCTAAGGAGTAAGTCCCACCCAATCCCCTACAACACTCTCCTCTACAATAGCTATATTGCTTGCTGGTAGCATTGCTGGCGAAGCTCTCCCCCCCACAGTGATTTCTTTAATGTCACCAAAAGCGAGTAGATTCCTACCTGCTTTCGAGTATAAATCTACTCGTTAGCTGGTGAGCAAAAGGATTAGTCAACGGTAAGGGAACGGTAAGGGCTGTAAAATCCACCAACCCTCTTCGGTACTGTAAGCGTAACGGTAAAGAGATGCTGAATCAGCAATATCTAACCTAGCCGTATTTACTTAACTTATCCATTTATTTTCCTGGCCATGTAAAATCACTTTTAGGTTCCAAGATACAATCTGAATCATAAGCAAACTGTCCGTTAGCTTTATTACGGCACCTCCATGTCAGATCACCATTCAGATCGTAGAACTGATCCCAGGCAAAACCCTGATCACTATATGCTGCATTTTTACTACTTCCACTACCGCTTCCGCTTCGACCACCGCCTGCTGCTATAAGCGCAGCAGTAATAATTAGTAACGCGCCAACTCCTATCGCAGCTATATTTTGATCTTTGACAAGTTCACTGCATTTTTCCGGCGTAAGATCACGTTTTTGGACCTGTAAAATCAAAGCCTGTAAATAAACAAACTCTTCGTGGTTAATTTCCTGCTGATTACGTTTATTTAATAAATTTTGATAGTCATTGAGGTAGTTACGACACAACTTGGCGTCACTAAGGTTATCGCCATCACTTATGACCTGAGTGCTTGTTGCAGCGCATCCTGTGATAAGGGCAACGATGAGTATACCGCTGATGATTTGCTGAAATCCTTTCACTGTTATTCCTGAAATTATGATATTGACGGGGAAAACCCAAGAAGAGTATTTGTAACACGTCTTTTAGACAGAATACTGTGACAAGAATCATGTCATGTAAGATTTAAGAACTTAATACAGAGAGATAAATGGGAGGATCTAGAGATAGCCAAAGCAACTAAAATAGATAAAATCAAATATATAACAACGCTCAGCGAGGTGGTGCGCTTTGTACCTCCTTCTTGCTTGACTTGTTACGCGCTGGACCTTCTAGCAGTCTAATGCCAAACATGAAGACTACTATTGCAGGGAACCCCAATATTACACCAAAGAAATGCTTGTAGTCCGATGATGCTGGGCAGCAACCATAGGGCTCTACAACCCATAGGAAACTGAGACAACATAATGCCCAACCTGAGCACGCAACAACAAAGGACATCAATTTGTACACGCTTAATATGGAGACGTCTTCGGTTGGAATACCTTTTTGAAAACCAAAATATCCAATACCAAGAACTGCGCACACGGCGCTTACTATTCCCGTGATTCCGTTTATTAATTCCCAATCCATTAGATACTCTGATTTATTAGTGAATGTAACTTTTTAATAATAAGCGCACGTATTTCTAACAATGTAAAAAGCAGGCACAGCTATAACAACGACTGTCTTTGCGCATATGCCTACACAGAAGAACCTCTAATAGCCTAATATGTAACTGATTAATAAAAAAGACAAGGAATGGAAGCGAGTGGCCGTTGGCGAAAGAAGCTAATGAATAAGCCTTATCTGAAGGCATATTAAGCGGCGCTGCAATCGCAAAGGAAGGAAGGCTAGTGACATCATAGATGTTTATAAAAAGCCTATCGGCCCCCACCCAATCCCCTACAGCACTCCCATTTACAGTAGCTATACTGCTTGCTGATAGCATTACTAACTAATTACTTAATCCCCCACAGAACCCCCTAAAGAAGATCTCTTTAATACGATCAAAAGCGAGTAGAGTCTCACCCGATTTCAAGTAGAAATCGACTCGTTAGCTGGTGGGAAAAAGGATTAGTCAACGGTAAGGGAACGGTAAGGGGGCTACAGCCTGAGCGAAGCATCATTAACAACTATCAATGATGCTAAGCACTTATAATTGGTCCCTTATCCTGAATAGTCATGGCTTTCCAGACAGCTTATTTCGAATCACACCACCAGGTGGAAAAGTCGTTACAAACGCGCCCTCTCTAGTGAAAAAAGAAATCAAGTTACCAGAGTGCAAAATCAGTATTCCTTCGTACATCACTTTTCCATCACTTGAGAGTAATGCTTTACAAGGCCCCCAGCGCTTTCCTTCGAGGGCTGCACACCCCTTTTCCGGATCCAGATAATCATCAATTCGACTTTCAGCAGAAGACTTTCCTACGCTATACGCGGCATAGGGTATAAGCAGCCAGGCAAAGCCCAATACAATAAGAAGATAAAGAATTGATAGCACTACATATGAGCCAAGACCTGTAAGAACTAAAGCCTGTGTCAGCTTGTTGTTTTCCCAATGAAGATAGTTCCAAAGCTTGGTTAGCAGTTGCCCGAACCATCCTTCAAAAGAGGGTTTAGGCAAGTCTCTCCTTTTTGCGAAGATATAGAGCCCCCCTACGCTTAACAGCGGTATAGAAATGACTTCGAGAACTGAAAGGGATGTTAACCAAGCCCAGCCTTCAATAAACAACGCATCTATAATGTGTGTGGTCGCGTAATAGGCGTAAATGTATGCTTCATGAGCAGCTATTGGAAAGCTACTGTTATCTACTCCGAACTCGTACAACAGCCCCTGATAATAACGCAATCCAAATAGATAGATTGCCGGACCAAACAAACCGATAACGGCAATGTAGTGATGAAGCTTGAAGCCTCCTTTTTCCTGCTTTGTTTCTTTTACAGATTCCAATTCTTCTGACACCGTAGCCACCATGCTAAATACAATTTCGGTGAGTATATATGGAAGACTTTGAGCATCAAGTTAGTAACTGAAATCCGGCAGTCACTGGCCAAAACTCAATCAAGTAAAAAAGATAGAAACGGTAAGCATGTGTTAGACGGGGGCCTTTTGAGGGGCCTACACCAACAAACAAAACACAAAAACCCAACCAATACATACAGTTAAAAAAACTATTCAGTAGACGCCACCCCACCAAATGCATAAAAAAAAACGCCCCACAGGCGCTATTCCTGTGGGTCGTTTTTTTATGCATTGCTGTTATGGTTGGGTGGCTTTAAGCACCCGCGGACCGGGTTCGAACCGAGCGAAGCGACACATTGCTGCGCTTTTTGCAGCAACCCGAAGGGTGAGGCGCGAAGCAGCGAATAACACCTGCCACACAAGTCACCTGCAGAATATCTTTGTACTTCAGAGACCGCACAACCTGAAAAATCACCTGCTGTTCAAACTGAAATTATCTTTGAAAACATCACAACCGCAATAAACTATCGGTGTATGTGCCACATGATATACAGCAAACGGTCAGGCATTCAGTCTAACAGGCAGATATCCCAACAGCTTCGCATCAGGCAAACAAGATAAAGCCAACTCAGCTCGCTTTTTCCATTAACAGATTCCACTCAACATCCGTTACGGGCATGATCGACAGGCGGTGACCTTTTTTCACCAGGCCGATTTCAGTGATTTCAGGCATCGCTTTAATGGTTTTCAGGGGCAGAATCTTGCTGAACTTCTGCTTCAGCTTGATATCGACCATCATCCAGCGGGGGTTATCCGGCGATGACTTCGGATCATAGTACTTTGATTCAGGGTCGAACTGAGTGTGATCCGGGTAGCTTTCTCTCACGACCTCAGCGACACCAACGATTCCGACATCTTTACAGCTGGAATGATAGAAAAACACCTGATCTCCCAGTTTCACCTGATCCCGTAAAAAATTCCGCGCCTGATAATTGCGGATTCCGTCCCAGTGTTCCGTCTGGTCAGGCATTGCAGCCAGATCATCGATACCGAAAGCATCAGGTTCAGATTTAAACAGCCAGTATTGCATATGTATCGCCTCAACATTCACCCTTAATAAGCACCTTTAAGCTTATTTGGGGTCAGGCATATTGTACAGACATAACCCACCAGCCAGATGATTGAAGACGTCTGATAACGAATCTATCAAATAATAATTATTCTCATTTACATTAATTCACAAACCCGCTACTATCGCCCCTCAGTTTCTGATCAAAAAACAAACAGCGCCAGAATTGGCTTGATATCTTCCAGACAGTTTCAGTGAGATCTTTGCCGTGGCAACTCCAGCTTTTCTTCACAGCCCCCCTCAAATAGCCCGCATTCAGCAGGCTCTGAATTTTATTGAAGCCAATCTGGATCAGCCCCTGAATGTGGATACACTTGCGGAAAAAAGCTGCTGGTCACGCTGGCAGTTCCAGCGCGTGTTCATGAAGGAAACAGGCATGAGCGTCGCTCAGTATGTCCGCGGAATTCGTCTCAGCACTGCGGCAAGGTTACTGCTGACAACGCCTCGTCGCCATCTAGATATTGCCCTGACTTGCGGATTTGAGTCAGAGATCAGCTTTAACCGCAGCTTCCGGAAAGAATATGAATGCACCCCGGGAACATACCGGAAGCGGGGCGTATTTCAGGGATTACGCCAACCGCTGTCTCTGAGCCGGCCTGACCGGATTAAAGCGGAACTGCCGCCAAAATTATTACAGGTTAAAATTGAAACCCGCCCCGCATCTGAGTTGCACGGTGTACGCGGATACTTTAACGGGCTTTTCTCAGCAGCACCCAATTATGAAAAAGTTATCCCCGAAATCTGGATGAACCTGGCCCGTTATGTCCCGATGGATACGTTCTGCCGTTTCGACAACATAGGTGTCATCGATCTTAATACGGAAGAAACAGCCAATAATATTCCCTACTGGGCCTGCTTTGAGAATCCGGCTCCGGGCATTTGCTCAGTACTTCAGACGATCCGGATCCCAGAACAGACATACGCAGTGATTCCCTATAAAGGCCATATCAAGGACTTTGATAAAACCCTCGAGTGGTTCCTGTTTTACTGGCTGCCGGAATCCGGATATCAGGGTATCAATGGCTTTGACCTTGAACTGTACGGCCGAAACTTCGACCCCAGCAGTGATGATGCCTATATGGAATACTGGGTACCAGTCAGCCTGGCCAACGATACGCTTCAGTTCTGAACGGCAACTTGCACCAAATGGTTAAGTCCGAAGTGTCACAACTCACTACCATTCACCGAAATAAGAATCGTTTTCTTTTATATAAACATTTTCTGTGAATCAGGTAACACCATGCTGTCTACAGGCTCTACTCAACTTCCGTCCGTGCCGGTTGCACGTCACCTGCTCGTACTGGCAACCGCCGCAGCCCTGCCGGCATCGGTACAGGCGGCCGACGCCAACTCTGCTCAGGCACTGAAACAGCAGAATGACGTTGTCATCACTGCACAGACTTACCGTAACACTGGCACCAAATCATCACTGGAACCTGAAGAAACGCCACAGGGCATCAGTATTATTGATCGTGAAAAGCTTGATCTTCGTGGTGTCAGTTCAATCAACGAAGCAATGCGTTACACCCCCGGCGTTAATACCGAGCTTCGCGGTGGCAGTGTTGTAAGGATGGATCAGTTCACGATCCGCGGCTTTGAAAACGCGCAGAATTTTTATGACGGTTTACAGTTGCTGTATAACGACTGGAACCTGCAGCCACAAATTGATGCCGCGGCGATCGAACAGATCGAAATATTTAAAGGTCCGACCTCTGTTCTTTACGGTGCCATGCCTCCCGGCGGGATGGTCAATATCATTGCTAAACAACCGAGCCATGAAGAAACCGGCAGCATTTCCGCCACAGTCGGCAGTGATAACCTGCAACAAACAACAGTGAATAAAACCGGCAGCTTCGCCGGACGGGATGACCTGTCCTATACATTCACCGGGCTGACCCGTAAGAAAGACAGCCAGGCAGTCACCGCCGATGAAGAACGCTACCTGATAGCAGGTTCGGTGGACTGGCAACTGACGGATCAGACCCTTCTTAATTTAAACCTGTACCGGCAGAAAGACCCGTCAGCCGGTATCTACAATACCGTACCGGCCGCCGGCTCTGTCTTCAGCAACCCTAATGGCAAGCTCGCCACATCAAGCTACGCCGGTGATGCTAACTGGAACGTTTACGAGCGGGATGTAACCTTACTTGGCTACAAGCTCAACCATACCTTCAACGACAACTGGAGTTTCCTGCAGAATGCCCGCTTTATGGACGCCGACGCACTGCAGAAAAACACCTACAACACCGGTCTGGCAGCAGATAACCGGACCCTCAACCGGCGTGCCTACCTGACCGACGAAACATCCAGGGGCTATACCGTCGATAATCAGTTATCCGGTAACCTTCAGTGGGGCGAAGTTGAGCATAACCTGCTTGCCGGGGTCGATATTCAAAAACTCGAATCCAACATTAAATACGAAGATGACGCAGCGCCGTCAATTGACCTGTTTGCCCCTGATCATCATCAGATCAACCCGGGGATGTCACTGAGTAATACCGTTTATAGCAGTGACTTTGATATTGACCGTAAACAAATCGGGGTCTATTTGCAGGATCAGATGCGTCTGGGTAACTGGGTGGTCATCGCCGGCGGGCGCTACGACGACTATGAGTCGACTGAAAAAGGCCGTAAATATAATGCTGCCGTAGACAACAAAGTTGATCAGACCAACTTTTCAGGTCGCATCGGCGCATTGTATAACTTCGACAACGGCATCGCTCCGTTCATCAGCTACTCGGAAAGTTTTGAGCCGGTCAGCGGCAGTGACCGTAACGGCAAGACCTTCAGACCCGCCACCAGCCACCAGTGGGAAACAGGCTTTAAGTTTGCCCCTCTGGGCGGCGATACAAATATGACCCTGTCAGCCTTCCGGATCATAAAAGATAACGTCCTGACCCGTGACCCGTCCGGCGGACCAAACGACCAGATTCAGGCCGGTGAAGTACGCTCTCAGGGTCTTGAGTTCGAAATCAGCAGCGACCTGACTGACAAACTCAGCCTGGACTTCACCGCAACCGTTCTGGACATGGAGTTCACCAAGGATAACAAAGGCCTGAAAGGCAAAACCCCTGTTTGGGTACCGGAAAGTAAAGCCACACTGTGGACAAACTATCAGCTCAGCAACGCCGTGCGCCTGGGCTCCGGTATCCGCTATATCGGTAAGACTCAGCTGGATGAAACAAACACCCGAGAGTTGCCTTCATACACCCTGGTAGATCTGGCCGTTAATCTTGATCTGGGGGCTTATAACAGCAGCCTTCAGGGCACCAGTTTCAACCTGTCAGTCAACAACCTGTTCGATAAGCGCAATGTCAGTTGCTATGACGCTAATAACTGCTGGTTTGGCGCCGATCGGACACTGGAAGCCACGCTGAAATATGAGTTCTGAAGCAATCAGGAAACCTTCCGGCGGCCAACCGCCGGAAGATCTGCGCCAACAGCTGTTCAGTTTTACCGAACAGCTTAACCCCGCGTTGCGGGGCTATATCGACCCACCGGGAAGCTTTGTCATTGCCGGGCACCACACACCCCTGAACAGTTTACAGGCACTCCATGCTTACTGGCAGGCACACTTCCCGGAAGCAGGCCGCAGCTACTGGTCAGTACGCAGTTGGGAATTACTGATCTGGCAACCGGTACTGATTGCAGTCACGGCGGTATACGGCTTGGCAGCTATTCCCCCGCTACAGCAGCTGACCCAAAGGCTGGATAAAGGCATCGTAGCAGGCTATTCGCTACCGGCCAGTTGCTGGTTCAGGGGTAATCATGCGCAACTGATTGTCCGGGCGGGCCGGGAACTCAACGCACTGGTTACCCCGCTGCTGGAACAACTGCAGCAGGTATGCACATTACGCCCCAAACTGGCCAGAGCGCTGCTCAGTGATCAATTGGTCAGCGCCCTTGCCCGGATTCCGGCGGTTTCAGGCCTGATCAGTGAAACGGACATTCGCGCCCAACTGCCCCTCTGGCTGGAAGCCACTGAGCTGCCTCCCCGGGGCATGCAAACCGATGCGAACTTACACATCACCCGCCTGAGTTGCTGCATGCATTATCGCCGGCAGGATGGCGAACTGTGTATCAACTGCCCCCGACCGGCACCGCTTTCAGCGGCATGACTGTGGATAATGAATATGTTTGAACTGAACGCTATCCGGGTGCACCGCAATGGCCGGAACATTCTCGATATAGATAGCCTGCAACTGGATACAGACAGCTTTACACTGTTGCTCGGCCATAATGGCTCTGGCAAGTCCACGTTACTGAATTTACTCGCCCGACAAACCACGCCCGACGAGGGAACGGTTCAGTTTAACGGCGTCCCACTGAGCAGCCTGAAACAACGGCAGCTGGCAAGAGAAATAGCCTACCTGCCGCAGCATTTGCCGGAGGCTCCGGGCCTGACAGTCAAAGAGCTGGTCCGTCTGGGACGCTTCCCCTGGCGGGGCTTACTCGGCAGATATACCCCGAAAGATACGCAGACAATCAACCATGCCATAGAACAGACCGGTGTCACCGGTTTCGCAGATACTCTGGTTGACCAGTTGTCAGGCGGAGAACGTCAGCGCGCGTGGATAGCAATGTTGCTGGCGCAGGAGTCGCCGCTGCTGATACTGGACGAACCCACTGCAGCACTGGATCTCGCCCACCAGTATGAATTGCTGAGCATGCTGAAAAACCTGCATGTGCAACACAACCGCGGTGTCATTCTGGTCCTTCATGACATCAATCTTGCCTTACGTTTCGCCAGCCAGGTCATTGCGCTGAAAGAAGGCTACCCTGCCTTTCAGGGAGATATCGCCCAGTTTGCCGATCAGCAATCCTTAAGTGATCTGTTCAACATACATCTGGAATTACTTGAGCGTGATAATCATAAGGTGGCAATCGTATGCTGAAGCTTCTGCTCACTGGCCTGCTCAGCCTCAGCACCGCTCTTCAGGCAGCCGTCACGATTACTGACAGCCGCGGACCACAGCCTTTCGACACAGTCCCTCAACGCATCGCCAGCCTTAACTGGACACTCACCGAGCAATTACTTGAGCTGGATATTCAGCCACTGGCGATGACAGATAAGGCGGGCTACAAGGTCTGGGTGCGACAACCGGCATTACCGGCAGGCATAGAGGAACTGGGCAGCCGCAGTGAACCTAATCTGGAAAAGCTGATACAACTGGCACCCGATCTTATACTGATCAATGAAGTACACAGCAGTTTGCTTCCCCGGCTGGAAAAAATTGCTCCGGTGATCTATTTCAAGACCTTCAGTGCCGATCACAGTAACCCTCTGGCCGCGATCAGTGTATACCGCCAACTGGCCCATCTGTTTGGTAAAGAAACACTTGCTGAATCCCGGCTGGAGGCAATGAACCACACCTTTGGCCAACTGCGCCGGCAGCTGGAGCGTGCCTATCCGGAGCAACTTCCACGGGTCACAACAGTACGTTTTTCAAACCCTTCTTCTGTGTATATCTATGGTGATAACTCAATGAGTCAGTATGCGCTGAAACAGTTGGGGATAACCGCCGCACTGCCCCAGCCCAACAGCCAGTGGGGGCTGGTTCAGAAACGGGTGCTTGACCTTAGCAAAATCCAACAGGGTACGGTGCTGTATTTCGAACCCTTTGCCCAATGGCCAAAACTAGAAGCCTCAAGGCTCTGGCAGGCCATGCCCTTCGTCAGGAAAGGCCGCATCAGGGCAGTCCCTTCGACCTGGACATACGGCGGCGCCATGTCGCTGAAGTATCTGGCGCAAGCACTGACAGACAGCTTACTGGCAATCGCTCCTGAAAAGCCCCTGCGGAGCGTTCAATGAACTCAGGAATATCAGCAGTACCCTCCTTTCAGGGAGTGGCCTGGCAGGCGGTCCTTTTTCGGCAACGCTACCTGTTCAGCCTGTTAATCCTGTTGCTGACCGGCGCTGCCTATCTGCAGCTCGATACGCCCTTATCACTCCACCAGCAATGGTTGCTGATCGCTGGCCGGACACCCGAACAGTTTCAGGAGTTTGTTTACCTGTTCGCTACCCTGCCCCGCCTGGCGATGGCGCTGATGGTCGGCGCTTCTCTGGGGCTGGCGGGCAGCCTGTTACAACAGGTCACCCGTAATCCGCTGCTATCGCCACTCACGCTGGGCACGTCATCCGGTGCATGGCTGGCACTGATTATTGTCAGCGTCTGGTTTCCCGGGCTGACTCCGGATACCACTTCGTTGCTGGTCATGACAGGATCATTACTGTCGATGGGGCTGGTACTGACCATTGCCGGCATTCGCCAATTGGCAGGGTTACCGGTAATTCTTGCCGGTATGGCGGTCAACATACTACTGGGAGCAATCACCAGCGCCATCATCCTGCTGCGCGACCAGTATGCTAAACAGCTATTCATCTGGGGAGCCGGGGATCTGGCACAAAACGACTGGCAATGGCTTGGCTGGCTGGCACCCAAACTGCTGATCGCGTTACCCGTCCTGATTTTTGCACCACGCTTATTGCAGCTGCTAAAGCTGGGGCAACAGGGCGCAGGTGCCCGGGGCTTAAGTGTCACACCGGCCCTGCTGATACTGTTTGCAGCTACACTCTGGCTGGTATCGGCATCGGTAACGGCGGTAGGTATCATCAGTTTTATCGGTTTGATCGCCCCTAACATTACCCGCCTGTACGGTGCCCGGACGGCGAGAGATCAACTCTGGCTCAGCACGATCACGGGGGCGCTGTTACTCCTTTTTGCTGATCTGTTTGCCCGGCTAATCAGCCTCTGGACCATCGAAATCATTCCTACCGGCACCGCTACGGCTATTTGCGGTGCTCCTGTCCTCATCGCGCTGGCCCTGAAAAAAATGCGCGCGGAAGATCAGCTCAGTCTGCAGGCATTGCCCGTCAGGCGTATACAGGTAAAACACTGGCTGCTGCTGGTGTCCGTTGCACTGTGCAGTTTTATTGTGGCCAGTGTGTTCAGCAATAACGGTGAACACTGGCAATGGGCATTGCCAGACGACGCACAGTGGCAGCTTCGCTCCCCCCGCATTATCGCGGCACTTGCTGCGGGCATTGCCATGGCGGTCGCAGGTACCTTGCTGCAGCGTCTGATTTACAACCCGCTTGCCAGCCCGGATCTGCTGGGCGTTTCTGCCGGTGCCAGTGCAGCACTGGTTCTGTATACCCTTATTTTCGGCGAACCGCTCACCAGTGCAGGACCGTTAATCGCACTGGCGGGCAGTGCCGGCCTCCTGCTGATTCTATTAGTTCTCGCTAAACAACAGCAGTTTTCTCCCGCCGCCATTATCCTGCTGGGCATTTCGCTCACCGCGCTGGTAGAAGCTTTAATACAGTTTGCTCTGGCCAATGGTAACGAGAATGTCTATGCCATTCTGGCCTGGCTGGCCGGCAGCACTTACCGGGTTGAAGCAACTCAGGCCACGGTTTTACTGACCGGGAGTTTACTGATCCTGCTGGCGGCCCTGCTCTGTAGCCGCTGGCTCACCTTACTGAGCATCGGTAAACCTCTGGCACAGGGACGGGGCATGCCTGTCACCACCAGCACCTGGGTTCTGCTGGCGCTGGTTGCATTTTCCTGCGCACTGGTAACGGCTTTATTAGGGCCGATCGGATTCATTGGTCTGCTGGCGCCTCATCTCGCCCGGTTGTCCGGTGCTCAGTCAGCCCGCAGCCAGCTAATCACCGCGGCTTTACTGGGTGCCAGTCTGCTTATGCTGGCTGACTGGCTGGGGCGGAACCTTGTCTACCCTGGCCAGATTGCCGCCGGCACCCTTGCTTCTGCGTTAGGCGGCTGTTACTTCATTTTTCTCCTGTTACGCTCAAAAATGCGCGCTTAATTTGCGACCGGATAGCAACGGGATCTCCACCCGCTGCTACCCGGTCCCCCCCTCTGAAAAACCGGCTTTTTCCGCATCGCCGGATTTCCCGTTTTGACAATCCTGAAAACACGTTGGCTGTCCGCTAATAGCGACAACAGAACCGTGCTACATTAAGCATATATCGGGGAATATGAACGCATTACACAGCAATACCTTACCTTTTATAAGGTAAAAGGACGATCAATGGCGAAGCTTTTAAACACCAGTGCGACCAACTTTGTTCTGGAAAATTTAATCAGTAAAGCGCGTAAACACGTTGTGCTCATCAGTCCCTATCTGAAGCTTAACAAGCGCATTAAAAAGCTCATTGAAGACGCGATTCTGCGCGGCGTCTCATTCCATATTGTCTATGGTAAACAGGAGTTACATGCTGACGAGAAAAGCTGGCTACTGAGCAGTACCAAAATCAAACTGTTTTTTTGTGATGACCTTCACGCTAAGTGTTATCTGAATGAAGCGTACAGCATTATCAGCAGCATGAATCTGTACGAGTTCAGCCAGGTACACAACTATGAAATGAGCATTTTACTGTCCAAAAAGGATGATAATGATGCCTATACCGACTCAGTTAAAGAAGCTGAACGCCTGATCCGAATGGGGCAGGAGCAGTACCAGATACCGGTCCTCACAGAGACAGAATCGCCTGCATACCCGCTGACACATCAGCAATCAGTTGTAGTAAAGCACGTCGGACGTGCTATTAAACAGGAAGAGAATGGCAAAATCAGTACGAACCTGCTGGCTTCGAAGTACAAAACCAATGCACAACGGCTGTTGGTGTCGTTGCGGGCATCCGGTTTTATCAGTACAGAAAATGGCCGGGATGAACTGACAGAAAAAAGCATGGATATAGGTGCAGAATTCCACGAAAGCTCCGCCGGGCATTATTTTCTCTGGCCGGCGGACCTCAATCTCCACACGATGCTGAGTAACTGATCAGCATTTTTCAGGCAGCGCACCAGCTGCCTTTTTTTCGTCAGCCGTTTTGTCACTATTATTCAAAATCAAACGACACGGGGTTCATGCCGCATGATTCAGATAGGCTGAAGGTGCAACCCCATAAGCTTGCCTGAAAGCCCGGTTAAAGTGGCTCTGATCGTAAAAACCGACCGCCTGACTGACACCTGCAATAGAAACACCCGGAGCCCCCAGCAACAGGCATGCCCGTTCAAGCCTGAAACGGATTAACCAGGCGTGGGGCGTCAGCCCTGTTGTTCGTTCAAAACGCCGGAGAAACTGAAACCGGCTTAGCCCGCATAAGGCCGCTAACTGTTCCAGTTTAATTTTCTCGCAGAGGTGCGCATTACAATACTCCTGCACCCACTGCCAGTGTCTCTGACTTAACCCCCCTTTTATTTCCGCAAACTGTACCGGCTGCAACTGGCGAACCATAACCGCCAGCAGTTCCAGCCAGCTACTTTCAGCGCCAAGAGAAACACCTTCGCCCTTAAGCAGGTTCTGATGCAGTTGCAACAGACCGTTCGCCAGCCCCGGGGCTTCCAGCATATCCCCCGCCAGCTCAGGGGTAAACAGCCGGCCGGACACGTCACTCATATCATGACACAGCAACTGGGGTGCCAGCCGGAATGTCTTCATCCGGTAACTGTCATTATCTTCACCATGCCCGTCATGAATTTCCCCGGGAGGCATGACTGAAATACGCCCATGTCCCAGCAGAACACTTTGCCCCTGGAACCGCTGACGTTGCACACCATCAGTGACAAGCCCAATGTGATAATCCAGATGATAGTGCGGATCAAAGTGAAAGTCGGAATAGCAGCCATCTCCCAGCACCAGTCCAGGCATCTCACTTACATGCTGATATTCAATTCGGTCTTGCATCTGCTTTTATATCCACAGCAATGAGTACGTCGGTATCGGCTTATCCGGTCACACCAGGTTCAGCGCTATCTATAACAGTTTCCAGACAAACCGGCTTGTAAAAAATTGCAATTTCATTATAGCCGGCTATTTAAAAGCAATTCTCAGGATGAGGTAAACACTCATTTTTTCCTGTGGTTGAATACTTTTTGCACAACCTCTATGATTTTTCCCCAGTTCAACAGCAGTTTTCACCGGATGAATCCCGGTTTACCGGTGTTATCTTGAACGACTGCCCCAGCCCCGGGGTCCCGGGTGTCATGGGGCTTTTACCTCCGCGACAAAAAAGCCCGCTATCCAGCAGGCTTATCTTCACCCCCCTGCCCGTTATAAAGGCAGATAATGCTTACTCCATTCTGTGGCGGCAACACCCTGTGCCAGCATGTCATCGACCTGATCTGCAGTAAAGTTAAGTGCCATCAGTAACCGGCGGGTATCTGCACCATATTTTGGCATCGTCGCGGGCAGTATCACGGGGGCATCAGCGGACCGGATCGCATTGGGTGCGATTAAATCAACGGTATATCCACAGGGGTGTTGGGCATAACGCACAAAGGCCACACTGCTTTCCCCGGCTAGATTTACCGCTTTATCAGGCCCGTCTGCCAACATCAGCTGACGTTCACGCCACTGCCCCATACTCAGCAATGGCTGACAGGCAATGCCTGCCGTCCTGAAAAGCCCTTGCCAATCGGCGACAGACTGGCTCAGAAACAAAGCTTCCAACGCCTGTTCCAGCACGGACAGATTATTGTGTTCTACAGCCTGACCGGTCAGTTCTGTAAACGTTCCAAGCTGTGTCGCCCGGTTAACCGCAAGGAAGAACCAGCCATCTACTGCCTCATAACAGCGATACAGCGCATCCTGCCCTTTTATATACCGGCCACTGGGTTCATTAAAAGGCGCCCTTTCAGGATAATCATACATAAACGGCACCTGTATCAGCTGCCCGGCAGCAATCAGAGAACTGCGGGCCAGCGAACCGCCGTTGCCACGGGCACGGTTTACCAGCGCCACGCCAATCGCATGGGCTGCACAGTAACCGCCCAGCACATCTATCGTGCCAAAGTGTGCATGCTCTTCCGGCGTTTCCATGCCACCACCGAACCGACTCATAATGCCCGTGGTTGCCTGCACCAGATCATCATACCCGGGGTGATCGCTGCGCGGACCCCGAAGAGGCCCGCCATAAGCATCAAACTGACACAGTATCAGCTGTGGATTAATGGCTTGCAGTGCTTCCATGGATAAGCCCAGACGTTCTAACTGGGCATCACTGGCATTAACGGTAATGACATCAATATCCGGCAGTAGCCGGGCCAGCGCTTGCCTGCCCTGTTCACTCTTCAGGTCCAGCAGCAGACTGTGTTTGCCCTGATTTGCCTGCATCCCAAATACCGTACTGTTCCAGGGATCCAGTGCAGGCTCAGGAGGATCAACACTGATTACTTCTGCCCCAAACCGGGACAGGGTACCGGCAATTGTCGGGCCGGCAATTACGTTAGTCAGATCCAGAATTTTTATGCCGTCCAGCCAGCCGGTCACTGTGCTCTGCGATCCCAAGCCGGTCCGCGGATTACGTTGCCAGCTTTCAAGTAACTCAGATACCCTGCCGTTATCCTGCCCCGGCAAACGGGCAGGTTGTTTATCCACAATCTCAGAGTCGCCTCCTAACCAGCAGATATTGCCCAGTTGACGCATGTTTCCGTAACGGGGGTCTTTAACTTCCAGGATACTGCCACACGCCAGAGCATGCTCTGAATTCAGCCACTCCTGTGTTAACTGATGGGCGCATCCGGGTACACCGGCGTCTCCGAAAATTTGCTGCCACTCATGCGCAGGCTTGCTGGCAAATACCTGCTTCATCCGGGTTGAGACAAACTCTGCCCAGCCTTTACTGAGCGGATACGAAACCAGCGTGCACTCTGCTCCCTCCGGCCATTCGTCCTGATCCAGATAAGCACTGTGGGTAGGAATGCCCGCCGCCTGAACCTCATTCCACAAACCAAGCACTTCCAGACATGCTCTGGGGTGACGGGTATGGGAAGAACAGACCGCGTAGAACGGACGACCATCAGCACAGACATAGGTGCGGTAAAACGGGTCCAGAAATTCCTGTAAGTCCGGATATTCAAGATTCAGCGGTTCTCCTGTGCGCTGTCGCCGCTCAATTTCCAGCTCCCGGGGTGACTTGTAACGGTCCGGCAAACCGTGAATAAACATTGAGTTATACGCCAACCCTTCCATCAGGGCCGCTGATACCGGTACCTCAATGCGGTCCCCCTTACCGTGACGATAACGGGCAAACAACGCCAGTGTGACAGCCGTCGCCCCCAGCACAGCCGCATAGGCCGATGCCAGTGGCAACGGCGAAAATGAAGGATTAATGCCCATCAGAATACGGTTCAGCCCCATATCCGTATACTGGCCCACCGCCGCAGCAATCACACCTTCCCAGGCAGGGGTGTCTGCCATTTGCTGATCTTTTTCAGAAAATCCCGGCAGGGACAAATACACCAGAGCCGGATTCTGCTGCCGCATTTTCTCAGCCCCCAACCCCAGGCGGGACATCACACCCGGCCGGAAATTTTCAATCAGTACATCGGCATTCGCCACCAGTTGCTGAGCAACAGACAAATCTTCCGGGGACTTCAGATCCAGTGTAATCCGTTGTTTGCCACGATTCAGAATTGCATCGGCCGGGTTATCCCAGCGCGGGCCTTCAGGGGGATCAATGTGAATGACTTCTGCCCCCTGATCCGCCAGCATCATCGCGACCGCCGGGCCCGCGATATACTGGCCAAAATCCACGACGCGATAGCCCGCCAGCGGCCGCTGAGTTGAAATGCTCTGTGTCATACCCGTCTCCGGTAATTCTGATTATTTTCACCGATACTAGAAAAAATCAGGAACGGCAGATAGCGGATAATTCAACACTGGCTGTACAACTTTTTTTAACACGCAGGTAACACTATATTTCTGGACATTTTCTGGATTTAATCTGTTAATAACAACAGCAACAGCATTCACCTTGCATTACCCGATCCGGAGCTAGCCATGGATACCTGGTCTATTAAAACTTTTTTAACACTGGCCGAAGTAAAGCGCCTGAGCATCTGTGCGGAACGGCTCTGTATCACAAAATCGGCGGTAAGCTCACGGATAAAACAGCTTGAAAGCCAGTTAGACCAGTCGCTGTTTGAACGCAGTACACAGGGTATGACCCTGACACTGGCCGGTGAGCGCTTTTATCAGCATGCCCAGATCATGCAACAGCGCTGGGAGCACGCTAAGGCCGACGTAAAACGCAGCGAACAGAGTGCCGGTACTCTGCGGATTGCCACCCACAATACCCTCGCCAGTGACTTTCTGCCCCGCTGGGGGAGTGAACTTCGCCGGCATGATCCGCAGCTGACGCTGCATATGAGTGCCTACTATTCCAGCGAAATAGTTGCCCAGGTTGCGGCCGGCACACTGGATATCGGACTGATTTTTGTTGCGGATGCGACGGCCGGACTGATTGTCGAACAGGCCTTTGCCGACGACCTGATCATGGTCGCCAGCAAGCCCCTGCTGACGCACCAGATCACAGCGGAAGATTATCTCTATATCGATTGGGGCTGGGGTTACAACGCCGCCCACTCTGAACGCTTGCCACATTTACAGAACAGCCTGCAGACCTGCGGGCTGGGAGAAGCAGGGCTCCCCTGGTTACTCGCTAACGGTGGCTGTGCTTACCTGCCAAAACGAACGGTGCAGTCCTACCTGCAGAGCCGCCGACTGTATCAGGTAACCGATGCACCGGTTTTTGAACGGCCAGTCTTTGCCACTTATGCCCGCGAACCCCATAACCCGGCTCTGGTCCGTCAGGCCTCAGATGCTCTGAAAATATTTACCCGCTGATCAGGAACGCTGGGCAATAAACGCTTCTATCGCGGCAGGATCAAGCAAACCGGGCTGAATCGCCACCAGTTGCCCCTGTGGGTTAAACAGCATATACGTAGGCGTTCCCCGCAGGCCTTCTTCGGTCAATTGCTGAAAGCTACGTGCAACCGTCTGAATCTCGCCGATCAGCGATGGAAATGTCGGCTTATTTTCAGCAACAAAGCCTTCAGCCAGCGCTTTATTCCCGTAACCATCAATACTGACACCGATCACCTCTGCCTGAGCATCTTTGTTACGGTCATGAAACGCTGAAAGCCCCGGCACTTCCCGCTTACAAAACTCACAGTCATGACGCCAGAAAATCACCACAGCCCACTTGCCGTTACCCACCTGCTGTTGCAAGGAAGTATCTTCGCCATCCCAGCTTTTCAGCGCCATTGCCTGCGCGCTCAGAGAAAACAGCATCATTAACCAGACTGTCACCAGTAACCGGCATTTACGCATCGTTATTACTCCTGTTTATTATGTCACCTGACTCTGTGATAAACCTCTGCGGGTGAAGTTCAGGCACCTGTTAGATGGATTTCCTATATACAAAGAACCCGCCGTCAACGCTTCCGCCCTCTGTGCAGATAACATAGAATTGTCCTGACTAATCCTGCCGCCAAAAACCAGAGGATCCCCATGGACAGATCAGCCATCGTTGCCGCCATGCGCGTTCAACCTGAAATTGATGTAACCGCTGAAATTCAGCGCCGTACCGACTTTATCGTGCAACGGTTACAGGCATCCGGCTGTAAGCATCTGGTACTGGGCATCAGTGGCGGGGTAGACTCCAGCACCTGTGGCCGGCTGGCTCAACTGGCAGTTAATCAGTTAAACGAAGGCGGTGATCAGGGCTATCGCTTTATCGCTGTACGCTTACCCTACGGCACTCAGAAAGATGAAGAAGACGCCCAGGCTTCACTGGACTTCATCCAGCCGAGCGAAAGGCTAACCGTGAATGTTCAGCCCGGCGCAGATGGCATTCACAGCGCAACCGCGGAAGCATTAACCGCGATCGGCAATATGCCGGACGACACCGGCAGGGTAGACTTTGCCAAAGGTAACGTAAAAGCACGTACCCGCATGGTCATTCAGTATGAAGTCGCCGGACTGCTGAACGGCTTGGTGCTGGGCACGGACCATTCGGCTGAAAACATTACCGGCTTTTATACCAAATGGGGAGACGGTGCCTGCGATCTGGCCCCCCTGTTCGGTTTAAGTAAGCGTCAGGTACGGGGGCTGGCGAAACAATTGGGCGCGCCGGCTCTGCTTGTGGATAAAACCCCAACCGCAGATCTTGAATGTGAAGCTCCGCAGAAAGCGGACGAAGCCGCTCTGGGCCTGAGCTATGATGAAATTGATGATTTTCTGGAAGGACGTCCCGTATCTGCTGCGGTTGAGTCCCGCCTGATCAGCATTTATCAACGCACAGAACACAAGCGCCAGGCCATTCCTACTATCTACGACTAAACCACCGGATCTATAAAAAAAGGGTAGCCGGTCAGCTACCCTTTTTTGTCATCATTCCCTGCTTAATCAATCCACCAGCCGGCCTGATAGCGTGTATAGCTGAGGGTCAATAATTGGCCGGCGCTGCAGTAAAATATCAGCCATTAAGCGGGTTGAAGCCGGCGCCAGTACCAACCCGTTACGGTGCTGACCGGCATTTACAAACAGGTTTTCATAGCCCGGAGCCGGCCCGATAAACGGCACACCTTCCGGAGACCCCGGACGTAATCCTGCCCAGTGGAATTCCACCGGATAATCTTTCAGTTTAGGGCAAATAGACATGGCAGTGGCATACAGAGAGTCATAGGCTTCATCGGTCGTCTGCTTATCAAAACCTGCCCGCTCCAGCGTGCTCCCTACCAGAATTCGCCCGTCATTCCGGGGAATCAGATAACGCCCCCCCATCAGCACAACCCGGTTAATCAGGCCTGGCTCTGCCTTAAATACCATCATCTGCCCTTTGACCGGCTCTACCGGTAAGTTCAGATTCAACTGCCGAAGCAACTCACCGCTCCAGGCACCGGCGCAGATCACCACCTGATCCGCATGATAATCCCCTTTATGAGTACGTACGCCAACAACGGTTTCTCCCTGCAACAGAATTTCACTCACCCGGTGCTCTTCAAGCAAGGTAATGTTTTCATCCATTTCAATGGAACGGCGCAATGAACGCCCTAAACGGGGATTACGGATACTGCACACTTCAGGCATCCACAGAGCCTGTTCAACGCCGGGGGCTAAGTTCGGCTCTTTCTCATATAAGAAACGGGCATCCACCTGTTCCATTGGCCGGTGAAACTCCGCTGCCCAGTTAAGTGCCGCTTCGGCATCATCCACAGCGGCCATAAACATGCCTTTTTGCCGCAATTCAGGATCAAAACCGGTTTCTTCCAGCAGCTGTTGTGCCAGATGCACATAAGAACTCTGCGACCAGGTTGCCAGACGGGTGACCGGTTCAGAATATCGCCACGGATATAGCGGCGAAACAATACCGCCCCCTGCCCATGAAGATTCTTTTGCACAGGCATTCATATCCAGTAACTGAACACTCATTCCTGCGTGTGACAGTTCCCGGGCTGTCATCATACCGATAACACCACCGCCAACAATTAATACATCAGACATGCCAGAATTCCTAAACCGGTCGACAAAATGCAGCCGTAACGCTGCAGTTCCCAAAATAAACGCGAGTGTAGCAGGAAGCTCTGCCCTGAGTATTGAGCTGGACCAATAGAGACTGAAAAGACAAAAAAAAACCGCTACACCCAAATCAGTGTAGCGACAGGACACCGGACAACAATGGCCAAATCCGGATGATTGAAGGTGCCATCAGCAAACCGGGCACCGGCCCACAGGCTTACCAGCATTCGGGGGGTGTTTTTCGTCCCAGATTATCAATCGTCATATCACCACAACGGTCACCGGCCATGGCATTTGCAGGACGCGCCCGAATCGTAAAGGTATTAGCCGTTAAATCACCGGGCGGTAATGCAAGGGCATAAAATGCCACGGGACCATTTTGTGGGGAAAGCACATAGGGCAACACAGGAACCGCGCCACTGGCGGTCAGGTAAGTGCCATTTAAAGTGAACTGCCGCTCCATGTGCTGTGCCAGTGCAATCAGATTCCCCTGAGCATCAGCCCGCCTTCCGGCGGCGACATATTCAAGATAACTTGGGTATGCGATACCCGCCAGAACTCCGACAATCGCCACTGCGATCATCAATTCAATTAATGTAAACGCCCGCTGAAGCTTCCAGTTTCTCACCGTACTTCCCTCCAGCCTATGCGACCACTGTTATCCTGAGCATTTAACTTAAGACACGAAATGCTGTTCGTACCGCTGTTATTCGAACACAGCAGCTTCAGGGGCGATCCGTCTGCATCCCGACCTGTCAGAACAACCAAGTTATTCATACCGTTGTTTTTTCCGTTCGTACGGATAGCAGAAGGCGGTCGCAGCTCAACCCGTATGACATTGCCATTCGCATCTGTTATCGGCACTTCTACCAG